>CAYLNP010000076.1:0-10532 GCA_964384925.1 uncultured Woeseiaceae bacterium | reverse complement strand
ATCCTGCTCGACCCGGAAGCCCGCCCTGCGGTTGTTTCGGATACCACCGGCAAGATCAAGGAGCCGCTGCTGCGCGTCACGCAGCTATGGCGCGCCTACGAGGGCGCATCGGCCAGTGGCGGCTATCCACTAGGGCAGTCGTACGTGCTGTTTGGCCAGGGACCACTGCAGGCACCCTCGGTGTTCAATTTCTTCAGCCCCGACTATGCACCGCCGGGCGAGATCGGCAGCCGAGGGCTGGTGGCGCCGGAGATGCAGATCGCCACCGAGTACCAGAACACGTTCATCACCAACGTGCTCGCGGCCTACACGTTCGTGCAGAACTCGGCAAATCCCGCGCTCCGGCCCGAGCAGGTGGCCATCGATATCGAGGAGGAACTGCTGCTCGCCAATGACATCGACGCGCTGATCGACAGAGTCGACGAGAAGCTGCTCGCCGGCGATATGTCGCCCGTGCTGCGCACGGAAATCGCCGGCATGCTGGAACGCATCCCGGTGTCCGATGCGGTATCGCGCGTGGCCGAGGCGATCTATTTCGTCGTCACCTCACCCGAATATGCCTACCAACGCTGAGTGGAGTTGATCATGACCCGATTGACCAGGAGGCATTTGCTGGCCGGGGGTGCCGCCGCGGCGATGAGCGCGGGGTGGCCGTCGGTGAAGGTACTGGCCGGGCCGGCACCGTTCAGTGACTATCGCGCGCTCGTGTGCGTGTTCCTGTTCGGCGGCAATGACGCGTGGAATACGCTGGTGCCGCGCAGTCCGGCCGAGTACGACGTGTATGCTGCGTCTCGCCAGAACCTGGCTATCGAGCGTGATGCGCTGCTGCCGATATCGCCTGTGGCCAGCGACGGCGTCGACTACGGCCTGCATCCGATGATGGGTGGACTGCAGGGCCTGTTCGAGCAGGGACGACTTTCCATCATCAACAACGTCGGACCGCTGATCCAGCCCGTCACCGTGAGCGACTACCTGTCCGGCAACGCGGTCCTGCCGCCGCAACTGTTCTCGCACAACGATCAACAGGACCAATGGCATTCGCTCAAGGGTGCCAGCCAGTCTGCCACCGGATGGGCGGGGCGCATGGCCGACCTGCTGCGCACCCACGTGTCCGACCAGCAGCTCGCAACGAATGTCTCGCTGTTCGGCAACTCGCTGTTCCAGGCAGCTGATGAAACCGTTGCCTACGTCATGGGCCCGGAGGGGCCGGTGCCCTTTCTGGGGTTCGATACCAGCGGCTTCGGCCTGCAGCAGCGACTCGCCTTCGAGCGCATCATCGACGCTGACTACGGGTCGGTCTATGAACGCGCCTACGCAGCCGTCCAGCGTCGGGCGGTATCGACCGTGGATCTCGTCACGGCAGCGCTGTCACAAGCGCCGGCGATTCAGACGGCGTTTCCCGCCTCCCAGCTTGCCCAGCAGCTGCAGACCGTCGCGCGACTGATCGCCGTGCGCGATCAACTGGAGATGCAGCGGCAGGTGTTCTTCGTGGCCATCGGCGGCTTCGACACCCACGATGATCAGAACGAGCTGCAGCCGGGGCTTCTCGGCGATGTCAGCGACGCGATGAGTGCCTTCTACGCCGCTACCGAGGAGCTGGGCGTGGCCGACGCAGTGACCACGTTCACGCAATCCGACTTCGGTCGCACCCTGACTTCGAATGGCAACGGTACGGATCACGCCTGGGGCTCGGTGCAGATGGTGATGGGCGGATCTGTGCTCGGTCGGCAACTCTACGGAGAATACCCGCTGCTCGCGCTGGGGGGTGACGGCGACGTTGGCGGCGGACGTTTCATTCCAGCCGTGTCGTCGGATCAGTATGCGGCGACCCTTGCGCGCTGGTTCGGTATCGAGGCGGCGGATCTGCCGCTGGTCGCGCCGAACATCGGCAATTTTGCGCAGCAGGATCTGGGGTTCATGCTCTGAGTCAGCGCTCAGCGCGACGTGCCCTCCGGACGTTGCGGCCGATCGACTTCAATCTCAAAGTGGATGCCGGCCCGCAGCACGATGTCCTTCTTGTCCAGATCAGGACCGAACGCTTCAATGCCGTTCTCGGCGCGATGGTGCAGGTCCTGGGTGACCTGCGACGACAGGAGGACGACGATGTGCGTGTCGTCGTCGTACGCGAACGGAAACTCGTGCCATGTGCCCAGAGACAGGCACAGTCCCGCCGAGCCGTCGAAGTGAAAAGCCTGGACGGCGTCGAAGTCCGGCATGTCGTCATCACAGGGCGGCGCAAGCACGACAGCGAAAGGCTTGCCGTTCAACGGGATGAATGTCTGCGTATGCAGGAAATGACGTTCGAGGTAGCGCACCTCGAACGCCCGACGGCGCAGGCTGGTCAACGACACTTCGGTCCGCGAGGCACATGAGAAATCCACAGGGCGACTCATCGCCACTGCGCCCTTGTAGTAATCCACCGGGAGCGGCGAAGCCCCGCCATGCGGCCCGAGCAAGCCTCCGAACGGGGCCAGCGCCTGCGGGGTGGCTTGCTGCAAGGGCAGTCGTCGGACGTGAGACTCGAACTGTTGTGCGCTCATGGGTTCTGGTTCCTGGCTTCGGACTGGTCAGGCGCCGCCGTGCTGCACCGCACCTGATATCTGAGATTGCGCCGCCGCGGATGGACCTCCGCGGGCGGGATCGCTTCCCGGGAGATGGGCTCCCAGCCGGCAGGACAGTGATTCGAACGCTTGAGCCAGGCCGCCAGCCACTCCATGCGCACCATCTCGGCGGATTCGCTGTCGGCGGGAAATTCCGGGGACGTGCTGGCCTCGAACACGAAAACACCGGGCTGCGCCCAGTCTTCCTGAAAATCACTCATGGAATGGCGCTGGTAGTCGTTCTGCTCGGCCACGCCCGCGCAGCCAAAGGTCCAGCACAGCACCAACGCCAGTAGTGGGGCCATCGATATGCTTGTCGTGGGCATGTACAGCCTGCCTGCATGTTGGACGAAAACTCGTTCCTGCGGATCTCATGTTCGGCGATGCAAGCCGGCAACGGCAATAGCCCGATCACACGCAAGTGGGTAATATCCGCCGAAACCGATTTTCGGACCCGCGGCAACCGACAAAGGATTCCGGTGGATATTTCGGGCGTACTGGTGGCGTTATCCTATGACTTTCTTGGCTTTGTGGCACTGGTCGTGGCTGCATTGTGGTTCGGCAATTTCGTCAGCTATCGCCTGATCAAGGATCGTGTGCTCAGGGAGCGGATCTGGGATTACAACATCTGCTGCGGCACCACCGACGGGGGCGGCATCAACGCTGATATCGTCCAGCATGGACCCGTGAAGCGATTCGAGATCGTTACGGATGTCACGGCATTGCCATATGGTGACCACGCATTCGAGCATGTGCTGTGCAGCCATACCCTGGAGCATGTCGATGATCCCCGCGCGATGTTCGAGGAGCTGCGCCGAGTCGGCCGCCACGTAACCGTACTGATTCCCCCGTTGTGGGACCTTGCGGGCGCGCTCAATCCCTTCGAACACAGGGTCATTTTTCTGACCCTGCACTCACGCCATGAAGATTGTCTGCCGCGTTTTGTAAGTTATGCCCCCGGCCGATGGATACAGCGTATCTGGGGACAGCGGGTGCGGGCCGACACCCGCGACGCGCACCGAGCAGCGGACAGTCAGCCTCTCAACTCGGCGTGGGCCAGATCGGCACCCATTCTGGTGCCGGTGCTGTGGTTGCTCGCGGCCATGCTGCTGGGCGCGGAAAGCGAGATCGGCTTCGCCGTGCTGCCGCTGGCAATGTTCGCGCTGTGGCGGACCCAGGCTGCAGGCAGCAGCTGAAGGATTGCGCTCCCCTCCTCGCTCCCGAAATCCACCAGCCGGACACGTGGTCCGTCAAGTCAATTCGTACTTGCCGAAGTTGGTATACGAATGTCCGGACTGATTGCACTCGCGAACGCAATGGCGCTCGCCACAACGGAGAACTCGATGTCACAGCTACGCATGGACGCGCACAACCGCCCCCGTGGCGCCCTCAAACCGATTCCAGCAGCCGTTGCACTCGTGATGGGCGCGATGATGATGCACAGCCCCGACGCGGCGAAAGCTCAGGACCAGCAGGCCGGCGGCGCACGCGCCGTCGACGAGATCCTCGTCACCGCCCGACGCCGCGAAGAGTCGCTGCAGGATGTGCCGCTGGTCATTCAGGCGTTCAGCGCAGAGGAGATCGCGCGCCGGCAGATCAGCACCGTCGGCGATATTGCCAGGTACACCCCTGGATTGGTCGTCGACCAGGGCATCAGCCTGCAGGATGTCCGTCCCGCCATTCGCGGCCTGCCGGCCACCCGCGGTCGCCCACCCGTGGGTATCCTCGTAGACGGGATCGATATTTCCACCCAGGCGCTCGGCAATGCCGGCGGCGGCAATCTGCTGAACCTGTCGCTGCTCGATCTGGAGCGCATCGAGGTGGTCAAGGGCCCGCAAAGCGCACTGTATGGCCGTGCCGCCTTCGCCGGCGCGGTCAATTACGTCTCTGCGCGCCCCACCGACGAGCTGTCTGCGCGTGTGAGCGCCGACATTGGCCGCTTCGATCGTCGGCAGGTCTCGGGCATGGTCTCCGGGGCGATGATCCCCGATGTGCTGGGCTTCCGCGTCAATGCAGGATTCAGCGAGTTTGGCGGTGATTACGCAAACCCGGTTTCCGGAACCGACCTGAACGGGCGCCGCTCGGGCGGCGCCAGTTTAGCGCTGGAATTCACACCCAACGACGCACTGAACGTTTATGCCCGAGTCGCGTACAGCGACGATCGCGCCGATCAACGGGCGATCCAGGCGCTTTCGGGTTTCACCGGTGCCGTAGCGCGACCCGGGCCGGCAACGCCCGCAGGCGTCGCTATCGATGCAGCCATTGCCGGCGGCGTCCTGCCACCCGGCTCGCTGCCATCGAACACTCCGGTCAACCGCGACCTCAGCTTCACCGGTGTGACAGGGCTGTCCACTGATCCGCGAACAGGCCGCGACTTTCCAGGCTCCGACAGCGACACGCTTCTGGGCACGCTCAACGTCGAATGGGGCCTCGGCGGCACGACACTGGTGGCGCTGACGGGCTACGCGCGTCAGCAGGATCGACTGGTCTACGACGGCGACTTCTACGGTGAGGTCGACGATACATTCGTCGACGGTGTAGCAGAACCCCTGGAGCTGTTCGATGTCGTGGACTTCGACAATGACTACCGCCAGTTCAGCCAGGAGCTGCGACTTCAGAACTTCGACACCGACGGCCCCCGCTGGGCTGTAGGCGCCCTGTACTGGCAATCGCGCATGGCCCAGGACAACAACTCGTTGCGGGCACTGGGAGGCTTTCCGTTTGACGGCTTTCGTCCGCCGGTGGCAGCGTTGTCGGGTTCACAACTGTTATTGAACTCGATCGACTTCGGCGTGCCTCAGGGTCGCGACATTGACAGCTGGTCGATCTACGGCCTGGTGGAGTTTGATGCGACCGACCGGCTGACACTGACGGCCGAGGCGCGTTACCTGGACGAAAAGCAGACCGTTACGCGCTCGGAGTTCACCCAGACCCTGTTCGCACCGCTGCTCGCGCCACTGCCACCGGGCACCGAACAGGCGGAGGTCAAGGACAGCGCATTTCTGCCGCGGCTCTCGGCGGACTTCGCGCTGACCAACGATATGTTGATCTATGCGTCAGTGGCGCGAGGCTTCAAGCCCGGCGGTGTCAGCGAACTGAACTTCGGGACGCCGCTGGCAGAGTCCGGTTTCTCCTCAGAGAAGCTCTGGAACTATGAGATTGGTTTGAAGAACACTCTGCTCGAGGGCCAGCTGCTGGTAGACGGTGCTGTGTTCTTCATGGACTGGAGTGATCTGCAGACGACGCGCCTGATCGAGAACCCCGCTTCTGCCTCCGGGGTCAGCAACCGCGTGATCAACGCAGGCGGCGCTGAAGTGCTTGGCCTGGATCTCTCACTGACCATGCGTCCGGCCGCCTTCACAGGGCTGACCATGAATCTGGCCTACACGTATCTGGATACCGAGTACACGGATTTCACCGAGCCCTCGACCACCGCGTTGCCGATCACCGACTTTGCCAACTGCACCGTAGTTGTGGTGGCCGGTGCCAATGTCTGCAACGTCACCGGCAATGGCAATCGGCTGGAGCGCGCACCGCGCCATAGTGTGGTCGGCAACCTGTACTATGAGCAGGACGTATCCGCCGGCATCACTGGCTTCGTCGACCTGTCAGTCCAGCATCAGAGCTCGCGGTTCCTGAACTCCGCCAACAGCTATGTGTTGCCGGCATTCACGAACATGGATCTGGTGGCCGGCGGCTACGGTGAGCGGTTGAGCGTCAGCGTCTATGTAGAGAACCTGACCAACACCAGCAAGGTCCGTACCGCACAGGAAAACTTCGACCTCTCTACGTTCGGACGCTCCATCAACCTGTTCGCGCCACCGCGCAGAGTCTACGGCGTGCGTATCGGCTACGGCTTCTGACGACGATGGGCGACAGCGCCTCGATAAAGTCCGACCTGCTCGAGGCCATCGCGGCCTCGCGGCAGGACGGCACCTATGATGACGCTGTCGTGGACCGGATCCACGAACACATCGAGGCCTTGCGGCCTCATTCGACCATCCCGGCGCCGGCGTTGACGCAGCATGCCCTGTCCGGCCCGTGGCGCACGCTGTTCGCGCAGTTCAGCGTCAAGCACACGGCCGGCAAGCCTATCGTTCACGATACCGACCTGTCCGTTCAGAGCTTCAAGGCCTTTCCCAAGCTCCCGGCGCGTGCACTTGTGCTCGAGCAGGAGATTCACCACGAAGGTCATCACTACAACAACGTGGTGCGTCTGGAGTCACCGGACGGATCGGTACAGGCGAACATCATTGTCTGGGGCAGGTACCGAGTAGAGGAAGAACTGCCACAACGATATTTCGTCGAGTTCTATCAGGCCGAGATGAGACCGCTGCCCGGGGAGAGCGAAGATTCGCTCCGGGCCGGCTTCGGCCTCCCCACGCATGCACCGCTGGTCCGCGCGCTCAAGCCGCCGAGATTACACTCAGACATCGTGTATTGTGATGACGACCTGCGTATCAACGTGGGCTCGCTTGGTGGCGTCTACGTACTCCGGCGCCTGAATCAACAACCCGTTTCCGTGAGCCCACCGTAATCACCATGACTACCACCACCCCGGCGAACAAGACCTCCAGCGAAGTCATGTGGGCCGCAGGCTCGCTCGCCACCGGGCTGCTGTTCAACGCGATGGCGCTGTTCTCGCTGTTCTTCATGACCAACATCCTGGGCATCGGCGCGGCCACGGCCGGGCTGCTGCTGTTCGTATCCAAACTCTTCGATGGCATCACCGATCCTGCCATGGGCGCGATCAGCGATCGCACGCGCCATCGCTGGGGCCCCCGCAGACCTTACCTGTTGTGGGGTGCGGTGCTGATGGGCCTGAGCTTTGCTGCATTCTTCAATCTGCCGGTCGTCGAAGGCGCGTGGATGGTGGCACTCGCGCTGGCCGCGCTGATGCTCTACTCCGCCTGCTACACCGTCTTCACCGTGCCCTACCTGGCCATGCCCCCGGACATTGCGGCGACTTACGACGGGCGCACCCGGGTCATGAGTTTCCGGGTGTTCTTCCTGATGGCCGGCGTGCTCACCGGCTCGGCTGGTGCGCCCGTGGTGGTGGAGATGATGGGCGGGGGTGCGCAGGGCTTCAGCGCGCTCGGGCTGATGCTTGGCGGGCTTGCCGTCATGGTCGGCCTGGTCGCATTCTTCGGTTCCCGGTCCCTGCCCTACCCACCCGCGCTGGACAGCCGCGGTGAGTCGGCCAGCAAGCTTGCGCTCTCGCCGTTCGTCGACATGCTCGCAGTGCTTCGCAACGCGCCGTTCCGGCAGCTCACGCTGGTCAAGCTCTGCCAGCTCGCCGTGCTGTCGGTCGCGCTGGCCTGCACACCGTATTTCTTCATGTACGTACTCGAGCGCAGCCCTGCAGACATCGGCCTGTATCTGCTTGCGTTCGGGGGCTCAGGCATCGCGTCCCTGGCGCTGTGGCGACCGGTCATCGCAAGGTTCGGCAAGAAATCGACCTATATGGTTCTGCTGGTCGCGTATGCGTTGGGCATGGGCAGCTGGCTGTTCTGGCAGCCCGGTGAAGCAGAGATTTTCTTCTATATGCGCGCCGTGTTCATCGGCATGGCGTCGACCGGCACGGTCCTGTGCGCGCTGGCCCTGCTGCCCGACACGATGGAATACGATCGTCTGAGTTGCGGGCGTTCCCGCGATGGGGTGATGAGCGGCGTCTTTACCCTGGTGGAGAAAGTGGCAGGGGCGCTCGGCCCGCTGATCATCGGCTCACTGCTGGGCTACATGGGCCTGATCACAGGCTCGGATCCCGATATCGTCCAGCCCGAGCGCGCGTTGTTTGCCGTGAAGCTGGGCATGTCGGTGGTGCCGGCGGTGTTCTGCCTGGCAGCGATTCCGTTTCTGATGGCCTACAGGCTCGACGAGCCAGGGTTGGAACGCGCCAGGCGCGACGCAGCATTCGCCGTCACCGGCTCGTAATACGCGAAGGTCAGACTGCGGGGTGATGTCATCGGCCTGAGTTTGCGCAGGTGACGGCCCAAGCAATGCACCCGCTTCGCCGGAGAACCCTGATGCCTGTACCGCGCCCGCTGCTCGCGCTCCTTCCTTCACTGGCGCTGGTCGCCTGCAGCGCTGAACCCCCGGCCGATACGCTCAGCGCGGCCGATGCTGACAGGCAGGGCGCGCCGGCATTTCGTGTGCGCAGCGACTTCGATGCGCCGCTGAACGCAGACGAGGGCTGGGCGGCGGCGCTGAACGAAGCAGCCAGCGTCACCGCGGATCGGCCATTTCGGTTGCGCTTCGAGGTCGACGCCGAGGCCACTGCCCAGGCCACGCGCTTCAAGCTCCAGTACCGCCGCAACGAGGGCGACTGGATCGATGTGGAAGCCCACGATTTTCCCTACCCCACGCGCGAGCACGAAATCGCGCTTGCCGAGCACTCGCCGGGTACCCAGCCCGAAGGCTGGCGCGTGGTTGAAGGCAGCCCTGACGGCTTCACCGTCGCACTGATCGACGGCGATGCATCTCTCACGGCACGCGCCGAGAATTCTTCGCTGATGGCGCTCTATCCACCCCCATGGGCGCTGCAGGAGTTCAAGTTTCTGGCCGGATTCCGTCTGGTCGATCCGACCTCGGACTCCGCCGCAGCGCTCGGCTTCGCATTGGTGTTCGGTTACGTGGACAATGACAATCATTGGCGCGCGTGGCTCGAACCCACCGGGGCGATCCGCATCACCCGCGTCGTAGATGGCACCGAAACGCTGGTCACCGCTCGCGACGCAGACGTCGTCGCTGGCCGCTGGCTGGAGATCGAAGTCCAGTACGAAGACGACCAGCTCGAGGTGAACTTCAATGATGACGAGTTCGAATTCGTCGTTCCGGTATCCGGCGAGGTGCCGGCGACGCAATTCGGCATCTTCGTACCTGCCGGAAGCGTCGTGGAGTTGCGGGACCTGCGTATCGAGGGCGAACCGAGCACTCCGAGGGCCAGCATCGTCGCCACGCGTGCCTACGATGATGGTGCGTCGACCACCGACCTGCTGCCCGGTACCGACACGCCCTTCATCGCCGGAGAGGGCGTGAGTTTCGACGAGCGAGTGTCTGCACGAGCGCCGGGCTCGGCGTTCCACACCGAGTTCGAGTGGCCACTGGTGATCCGCCGCTTCGCCGACGGACCCGTTACGAATGAGGACGGCGATCGCTTCGAGTTTCGAATGGTTGCGGCCGACGACACCCGGGCCTCGGCATTCAGCACCCCTACCGCACTCGCTCGCCTCGTGGTACCGCCGGGGCACCTTGGCGGAACCTTCGTCGAGACACCGGGGCGCATCGGTCCGTGGCAGGCCGGCAATGGGGACCTGTATTTCATCATGGAGCCCTCCGAGAGTGACAACCGCTTCATGGTCGTGAAGTCCACTGACGAGGGGCGCAGCTGGCGCGAGGTGGACGGCGAAAACCGGCCGACCACCGGGGATCTGGAGTCCGTCGACAGCCGCCTGGTCGATGGTACGCTGCACATCCTGCACCAGGTCACCGAGGCGACGTTCTATCACGCCTTTGCTGCCGCCGATCATACCGCCACGCCGGAGCGCTGGCTGATCACTGACGAGCTGGCCACGACGGTCATCGCGATGTCGCAGATGGCCACACTGGTGGTGCGCAGCGACGGCAGCCTGGTGACAGTGCACCTCGGCGACACCCTGGGCTACAGCATTCGATCGCCGGAAGGCGTATGGAGCGACGAGATCCTGGTCGCTGACGACACGGAGCATGCACTGGTCGGGCCGCAGGCCGTGCTGGGCCGGGACGACGCGGTGCACATGGCCTACCTGCGCACTGACGGCACGGTCCACCATCGACGCCTGCTGCGCGACGGCACCCTGACACCTTCGGTGCAGCTCGATGCTGGTGCCGGTACCTCGGAGGCGGAGTATGGGGCCGTGCTGCCGCTGGTCTACATGGCCGAAACCGATACGG
>CAYLNP010000075.1:0-10691 GCA_964384925.1 uncultured Woeseiaceae bacterium | reverse complement strand
GCAGATGGCGCGCGGCTGACCGCCTGCGTCAGTCGCGTACCGGTCCTCCGGACGACAAACGGGCCCGCATCGCGGGCTCGTTTTTTTTGGGGCGTTGCCCGCCACGTGCAGTCCTGCGGCGCCAGGGCTCCTGGCGATTGCCTGACGGCCACTCTATCCCTAGAATTGCCGGGTTTTGTTTACCCGACGTACACGAGGACATGATGCCGAAAATCATCTACATACAGCCGGACGGAAGCCGGCGCGAGGTCGAGGTGGAAGCTGGCCTGACGGTTATGGAAGGGGCCGTGAACAATGATGTGGACGGCATCGTGGCCGAATGTGGCGGCGCCTGTGCCTGTGCGACCTGCCATGCCTATGTGGATGATGCATGGGTCGCGAGGGTGCCAGCGATGGACGACATGGAGGACTGCATGCTGGACGCGGCCTACGATCGCAAGGACTCCAGCCGGCTCACCTGTCAGATAGAGATCACCGACGCGCTTGACGGCCTCGTCGTCCACGTCGCCCAGAACGAACACTGACGGTCGCGTGTCGTACTGGCGCCGAGGCTCACTGCATGAACCACGGCGCCAGTCCGGCCCATGCCATTCGCAGGCCGGTGACGAAAAGGAACCCCGCGAACGCGTAGCGTAGGGTGATGGCGGAAAAATGATGCGCCAGGCGCACACCATAGGGCACGGCCAGCAGCGTCGAAGGTAGCAGACATGCCACGGCCAGCAAATTGACGTAGCCCAGCGACATCGGTGGCAGGTCCGGCTGCGGCCAGCCGGTGACGACGAAACCCAGCGCGCCAGGCACGGCGATCAACAGACCCAAGGCTGCTGCCGTGCCTACCGCCCGGTGCACGGGCATGCCGTAGGCGGTCATGGCGGGCACGGAAAGTGAGCCTCCTCCAATGCCCATCAGCGCTGAGACGGCGCCGATGCTCACGGGTATCGTGGCGCCGCGTGCGCCCTGCGGCAGACGAGCCCCCAGGCGGAAGCCGTCACCGGAAAAGCCCAGCCACGCCGCCATTGCGAGGACGACGACGGCGAACACGATGGCCAGCGCCGCGGAATCCAGCACAGTCGCTATCGAGACGCCGATGACTACGCCGGCGAGGATCGCCCAGCCCCAGTGGCGCAGGACTTCGCCGGACACGGCGCCGCGGGCATGGTGGGCGGCAGCCGAGCGGATTGACGTCGGGATGATGAGCGCCAGCGATGTGCCGACGGCGATATGCATGAGGTGTTCCTGCGGTGCCTGCGCAATCAGCATTACCTGATAGACCGCAGGCACCACGACGATGCCGCCCCCGACACCCAGCAGGCCTGCAAGCAGCCCTGCAACGACGCCTGCGACCAGCAGCAGCGAGACGAGCCCGAGCAACTGCGTTGCACCAAGTTCCATGCACGCTCCAGACACAAAACACTATTGTAGTCCCGAGCCCTCGGCGACGCTGTACTACAATGACGCGAGATCGATCACGGGAGTCACCGGTCCATGTCAAACCAGAGCCTTTCGCTGACGCCAGCGCTGTATGACTACATTCTGCAGGTATCACTGCGGGAATCATCGGTGCTGAAGGCCTTGCGTGAGCGCACGGCAAGCATGCCCAAGGCCAACATGCAGATTGCGCCCGAGCAGGGACAGTTCATGCAGTTGCTGGTATCGCTGTGTGGGGCGCGCAGGGTCATCGAGGTGGGTGTCTTCACCGGTTACTCCAGCCTGGTGATGGCCCAGGCTTTGCCGGCTGACGGTGAACTGCTGGCCTGCGATGTCAGCGAGGAGTTTACGCAGATCGCTCGAAGCTACTGGCAACGCGCTGGGCTCAAGGCGCACATCGACCTGCGCATCGGGCCTGCCGGAGAGACGCTGGCCGCGCTGATCGAGGATGGCCAGTCCGACAGCTGGGACTTTGCGTTCATCGATGCCGATAAAACCGGCTACGCGGGCTATTACGAGCAGTGTCTCGAATTGCTGCGTCCGGGTGGACTCATCGCGCTGGACAATATGTTGTGGGGCGGTGCGGTCGTCGATGAACTGCGCAACGATGACGACACGCGGGCGATACGCGCGCTGAACCTGCGGCTTCGTGATGATCAGCGCGTCGACCTGAGCCTGGTACCCATCGGCGATGGCCTGACACTCGCGCGCAAGCGATGAAAATTTGCCGTGTTCAGCTTCGCGGCGGAGTGTCGCCAGGCTCTGCGTCCTGCGCGAACACCCGGAAAATGCGCTCGAGATAGGCCTCGCGCCGCTGCATGCGCTGCGTTTCGACCTGTTCATCGGCCTCGAAGCGCTCGATCCGGTCGCGCGCCAGCACCTTGTCGGCATCGAGAAGTCTTTCGAGGGTGTCGATTCGGTCATAGGCCACGGACAGCTCGGCTGCAAGTTCCACGACCACCGCATAAAGCTGGTCGATTGCCGGGTCGTCGAAGAAATGCGGGCGGCGGCCCTTTGACTGACGTGGCAGCCTGTCCCGGTCCCCGTGACTCATGCTTCGCGCGCAACCAGCTCGATCAGTTCGCCGGCGGCCCCGCGCACGGTCACTGCCCGACGATTCCGGTAGGGCGCGCTGGTGCAGGTGTAGTGACCGCCCAGCGAGTCGTCCAGGAAGGGCGCGAGGGTTGGCACCTCGAAGGTGACGATCGACATCGCCGGCGGCAGATAGCCGGGCTGGACCCGGCGTGCCACCGTCTGGGCAGGATAGCGATCGGCTTCGATGAAACTCTGGCCGTCCAGGGCCAGTGCTGCAAGATCGTGCAGTTGCCCTGATGGAAGCCCCAGGGCGTTGGATAGCACGCTGATCTTCACTGGCATCGCCGGGCTGTGCGGCACGTCGAAACGCGACTCGAAGTACGCCTGGAGGGCCTCGAGGCTTGGACCGCCGAGGATCACGATGAACGTACGGTCCACATCACAGCGAGGCAACGGGGTGTCGAACTCCGGCAGCTGTCGCTTGAACTGCGTCAGGTAGAGCACCTCCCGCGCGGGTCCCTCGATCTGCAGGGCGCGGATCGCATCGGTGAACGACAGATCTTCCGGCGGGCCGATCATGCGAAACGGCGAATCGGCAAGTCGCCGCGCCATAGCGTCGACATCCCGGACAATGAGCTCCGCGGCGTTCCAGCCCCAGGTGGTCAGCGCACGGTAATCGCCGGTCTCGCCTTCGACAATACGGAACCAGTAGTCATCGCCGACCTCGGGTGCCAGCAACACCTGACGGCTGCCTGCCTGCGCAGACGCGCCCCATCCCGTGGCGACCTCCGCCGGCACCTCGACGAGGGCATCTTCGTCGACCGGTCGATATCCAAGCCAGCGTTGATAGGACGCTGCCAGCGCGTGAGGGTCTTCTGCGGTGATGGTGACGCAGCGAATCGGACCTAGCATGCAGCATATCTCCTGTCCGCAGACCTGCGGGTCTGCAGCGTGACTCTCTATTTCGGCAGCGCCACGAGGTACGCCTCGACATCAGCAAGGCTTTTGACCTCGGCATACTTGGCTTGCAGATCGAACAGATTGGCCTCGTGAGGCCCCGGATCGCGATCTCCTACGGCCTCGCGGACGACCACGGGAATGAAGCCGTACTGCACGGCATCGACCGCGGAGGCACGCACGCATCCCGAGGTCGACAATCCTGCGATCAGCACCGTGTCCACGCCCAGCGCGGTCAAAGTCGAGGCAAGACTGGTGCCGAAAAACGCACTCGCATACTGCTTCGTGATGACCGGCTCCGCGGCCAGAGGCTCCAGCCCCTCGGCAAACGCGCCCATGGGCGAGCCGCGCTCGAACGCGCGCAGGGCGGCCACCTTGCGGAAGAACACGCCCCCGTCCACGCCGCCAGGCGTGAACGACACGTTCGTGTGCAGCACCGGGATGCCGGCACTGCGCGCCGCCTTCAGTAGTCGCACGCAATGCTCCAGTGCGTCTTCCACCCCTGCGTACAGCGGTGAGTCACGGTCGAGGTAGGCGCGCACGAAATCGATGATCACCAGCGCCGGCTTGCCGCCTAGCGCCAGCGCACCACCGAAGCCGGCTGCCTGATAGTCCGCCTGCAGGTCTTTCGCCATCTTTTGATCTCCTTGGTCGGGCCGTCAGCCCGGCGCCTAGATGATGCCCTGAGCGTGAAGCTCGGCCAGGCGATTGTCATCGAGCCCCAGCAGACCCTTGTACACCTCCTCATTGTGCTGGCCCAGCTCGGGTCCCGCCGAGCGCACCGCACCGGGGGTCAATGACAGCTTGGGCGCCACGTTCTGCATCTTGATCTTGCCGAACTCGGGATGCATCACCTCGACGATCGCCTTGCGCGCCTCGAAGTGGGGGTCGATCAGCATTTCCGGCGCCCGGTAGATGCCCCCGGAAGGAATGCCGTGTTCGTCCATCAGGGCCACCAACTCGTCCTGAGTGACGGTGCGGGTCCATTCGGAGATCAGATCGTCGAGTTCCTGCTGGTGGCGCCCACGCGCCGTGTGCGTGCTGTAGCGCGGATCATCCGCCAGCTCCGGGCGCTGCATGGCCGCGGTAAGACGTTTGAATACGGTATCCTGGTTCGCGGCAATGAGCTGCAGCTTTTCGTCCTTTGTCGGATAGACATTCGACGGAGCGACGTTCGGCAGGATCGACCCCTGCCGCTCGCGAATGTAGCCGACGACATCGTATTCGGTGATCAGCGATTCCATCATGTTGAGGACGGCTTCGTAGATGGCAGAGTCGACCATCTGGCCTTTGCCGGTGCGCTCGCGGTAGTGCAGCGCCGACAGCGCGCCAACGCATGCAAATGTCGCCGCCAGCGAGTCACCGATACTGATGCCCATGCGGCTGGGCGGCGTGCGCGGGTCGCCGCAGACATAGCGCAGGCCGCCCATCGACTCGCCGACCGCGCCGAATCCTGCGCGCTTGGCGTAGGGGCCGGTCTGACCGAATCCGGAGACGCGGATCATGATCAGCCGCGGATTGATCTTCGCAAGCTCGTCATAGCCAAGCCGCCATTTCTCCATCGTGCCGGGGCGAAAGTTCTCGAGCAGAAAATCGGCATCCCTGACCAGATCCCGAACAAGGTCCTGCCCGGCCTCTTCGCGAAGATTGAGCGTGACGGACTTCTTATTGCGTGCGATCACGGGCCACCACAAGGATTTCCCGTGAGCCTTCTCCTGCCCCCACTCGCGCATCGGATCGCCCTTGCCCGGCGGCTCGACCTTGATGACCTCCGCACCGAAATCCCCGAGCAGCTGTCCGCAGAATGGACCCGCGAGCAGGGTGCCCATCTCGATCACGCGCAGACCCGAAAGGGGCCCGCCGGTGTTGTCAGTGTTGCTTCCCATGTGCGTCTACCTGTGTTTTTTTCTAGGGTGGAGGGGTCGCGCAGCCATACGCATGACGCGTCCCCGCGGGTGCCGAGGCCGATGGTGCGTAGTGTATACAATCGGCGACTTGAGCAGGTCAAGGCTGCCGCCAGGACGCTTGAGCAGACCGCTGGTTGTATACAATTCCCGCGCAATTCCAGTATACAATCGGGAACTGGAGAGGCGCGGCGACCGGCCGCGCAGGAGCGCTTGGTACTGATGCAGAAAATCGAGATTGTCGAAGTCGGCCCGCGCGACGGCCTGCAGGGGGAACCCGAGGTGCTGGGCACGGCGATGAAGGTCGAGTTCATCAATCGCGCCGTGGCAGCCGGCATACGCCGCCTCGAAGTTGCCAGTTTCGTACATCCCAAGAAGGTGCCGCAGATGGCCGACGCAGAAGCGGTGCTGGCCGCACTGCCGCGTCGCGACGACGTCGTATACGTCGGGCTGGTCCTCAATCGCCGTGGCTTTGATCGCGCACTGGCAGCCGGTGTCGACGAGATCGGCATGCCGGTGGTCGCAACCGACACCTACAACCTCCGCAACCAGGGCGTGCCTACCGAGCAGTCGAT
Organism: uncultured Woeseiaceae bacterium; assembly: GCA_964384925.1. GTDB lineage: Bacteria > Pseudomonadota > Gammaproteobacteria > Steroidobacterales > PWYM01 > PWYM01. Next base: position 4,792 of record CAYLNP010000075.1, on the reverse strand, counting down.
CCAGGACTGGCTGGAAATCGCCGAAGCCGCACACAAGGCGGGGATCCGCTGCAGCGTTACCGTTTCGTCGGCTTTCGGCTGCCCCTTCGAGGGCGAGGTTCCACTGGCCAGGGTGCTGGAGATCGTGGGCCGGGTCGCCGAAGCGCATCCCGTGGAGATTGCGCTGGCAGACAGCATCGGGGTGGGTGTGCCGTCGCAGGTCAGCGAGATGATCGCCGCCGTGCGACAGATGCTCCCGGACATGCCGTTGCGCTGCCATTTTCACAACACGCGCAACACCGGGCTTGCGAATGCCTACACGGCGGTCCTGGCGGGGGCTTCCTCGCTGGATGCTAGTATCGGGGGGATCGGCGGATGCCCGTTCGCGCCGGCGGCCACAGGCAACATCCCGACAGACGATCTGGTTTACATGCTCAACCGATCGGGTATAAACACGGGTGTGGATCTTGGCGCAATCATCGAGACCAGCGAGTGGCTCGCAGCAGCCCTCGGGCGTAGTGTTCCGGCAATGCTTCCCCGGGCCGGCAGCTTTCCGGAGATCGCCTCCGGGAGGGCGGCCTGACACACGAAAATTCGAACGTTGCGTGGTGCGCCACAATGCGCCTTTGAAAACATCAATCCAGGCAGGCCTTTCGGCTTGCGGCAACAACCAGCCAATCAGGTGAACAGATGAGTTATCGCTTGGGAGTAGACGTAGGGGGAACATTCACGGACCTTCTGTTGGTGAATGAAAAATCCGGGGACACGTTCACGGCCAAGGTGCCGAGCACACCACAGGACTCCTCGATCGGAGTGCTTAACGGGATCGAGAAGGTCTGCACCAACGCAGGTATCGATCCGACCGAGATCACCCACGTGATGCATGGCACCACGGTGGCGACGAACACGATGCTCGAGGGCAACGGCGCCACCGTCGGGTTGGTGACGACCAAGGGTTATCGTCAGGTGCTGCAGATTGCGCGCTCCTACGTGCCAGGTGGCCTGGGCGGCTGGGTCATCTACAACAAGAGCAACCCGATTGCACCGCTGGCGCTGACCATCGAGGCCGAGGAGCGCATGAGTGCCAAGGGCGAAGTCGTGCGCAAGCTGGACGAAGCCAAGATCGAGGCTGAGCTGATCCGGCTGCGTGACAAGGGCATCGAGGCGCTCACGGTGTCGCTGATCAACTCCTACGCCAACCCGGCGAATGAAAAGAAGATCAAACGCATTGCCATGCGGGTGATGCCCGACATACCGGTTTCATTGTCCTCCGAGGTCGTTCCGGAGATGCAGGAATACGAGCGTACTGTCACCACGGTGGCCAATTCCTTCGTGCGCCCCAAAGTACAGACCTACATTCGCAACCTGCATCGCGAACTCACCCGCAAGATGAAGGACGTGCAGCTTCACGTCCTGCGCTCCGACGGTGGACTGGCGGCAGCCAAGGCTGCCGAAGAAACGCCTGTCAACCTGCTGATGAGCGGCCCGGCGGGCGGCGTTGCAGGGGCCATCTGGGTGGCCAAGCAGGCAGGGTTCCCGAATCTGCTCACCTTCGACATGGGTGGCACCTCCACCGACGTGTGCCTGGTTCAGGACGGCAAGGCGCAGCTGCGACGCGAGACCACCGTGGGGGATGTGACCGTGCGCGCCTCATCGGTTGACGTGCGTACCGTGGGTGCCGGTGGTGGCTCGATCGCCAAGGTGCCGGAACTTACCAGGGCATTGCGGGTGGGCCCGGAGAGCGCCGGTGCTGAACCCGGGCCTGCAGCATACGACAAGGGCGGCGAGGCCCCGACAGTGACCGACGCGAACGTCACACTGGGCTATCTGCCCGCCGAGGTTCGTCTTGGCGGCGATATGACCATTCGCAAGGATCTGGCCGAACAGGCGGTGCAGAGCATTGCCGACGCACTGAACCTTACGGTGCATGAGGCAGCGTCGGGTATCGTCGACATCGTCAACGAGAACATGTTCGGCGCGCTGCGCCTGGTGTCGGTCGAGCAGGGTCACGATCCACGCGATTTCGCATTGATCGCCTTTGGTGGCGCAGGTCCGCTGCATGCCAACGCGCTCGGTCGGCTGATGGGCTCCTGGCCGGTGATCATCCCGCCCGGTCCGGGGGTGCTGTGCGCCTATGGCGATGCCACGACGCGTGTGCGCGACGAGGCTTCGCGTACTTTCATCCGCAAGTTCACTGATACCAGCGTCGACGAGGTGGTCAAGACATTCGAGGACCTGGCCGACACGGCTGCAAAGACCCTCGACAATGAAGGCGTTGCCCGCAAGGATCAGTCGGTCAGCTACCAGGTGGATGTGCGCTACCACGGGCAGGGTCTGCAGCTGACGGTCGATGTCGACCTGAAGCAGCTGCGCAAGCAGGGCCTGGATGCCATCGGTGCGCCATTCGACGAGATGCATCGCCAGCTGTTTACCTTTGCGTTGGAGCTGGACAAGGAAGTGGTCAACCTTCGCGCCGTCCTGCAAGGCAAGCCCACCAAGGTCAAGGCACCGGAGCTGAAGCGCGGCGGTCCGGATCCCAAGGCGGCTGTCGTCGCCGAACACAAGATCTACGCCGACGGCAAGATGCGCAAGGCAAAGATCTACGATCGGGCAAAGCTCAAGGCCGGCAACAAGGTGGCCGGTCCGGCGGTGGTCATGGAAATGGACTCCACCACGGTTATCCTGCCTGGCCATACGGGCAGTGTGGATCGCTTCGGCAACATCCTGATCAATCCGGACAAGGGTGGCAGCAGAGCCAAGGCCCGGCCGAGCGTGGCCAGCAAGCCGGCCAAAAAGGCCACCAAGGCGAGCGCCAAGACTGCTGCAGGGAAAGGAAAGAAAAAGGCGACGAAGAAAAAGGCAGCGAGAAAACGGGCCGCGGCCTGACGCCGGTTACGGTCGCGCCCTTGATCGGCGCGAGACACCTTTTCGAATTTTGCAGAGAGTACCGACATGCCAGCAACCATCATTGAATCGAACAAGAAGGCCTTCAAGCGCAAGAAGGTCGACCCGATTACCCTCGACATTGTTGAAAACGCCATGCTCAATGCGCGTCATGAAATGGATGCCGTGCTGTTCCGCACCGCGATGTCCCCGGGCATCCGCGAGCAGGGTGACGCGTTTCCAATGATCGCGAACCGTGACGGCAAGATGGTCGTCGGCCAGTTTGGCTCGTTTATTTATGGGTTCCTGAAGGGGTTCGACGACACAATCGAGGAAGGCGACGTGTTCCTCACCTCAGACCCTTACTCGGCCAACGGCGCGATCAGCCACGCCAATGACTGGCTGTTGCTCAAGCCTATCTTCAAGGACGGACGCATCATTGCCTGGGCCGCGATGTTCGGGCATATGACCGATATCGGCGGCAAGGTGCCGGGCAGCCTGCCGACAGATGCTCGGCAGATTTTTGAGGAAGGCGTGGTGATCCCGCCGCTGAAAATCTATCGCAAGGGCGAATTGCAGCAGGATGTACTCAAGCTCATTTTGCACAACTGCCGCCTGCCGCACTGGAACCTGAGTGACTTCAACGCCATCGTGGCGGCCATCCGTACGGCAGAGAAGCGTTGCGTCGAGCTCGCGAAACGCTTTGGTGATGATGTCTACTATTCGGCGCTGGAAGAGCTGCTGGATCGCAACTACCGCGCGATGCGCAAGCTCATCCAGACCTCCGTGCCGGAGACCAAGCAGTATTTCGAAGACTACATCTGCGACGACGGGATGGGCATGGGGCCCTACAAGATCCGGTGTGCGATGTGGCGTGAAGGCGAGAAAGTCATTTTCGACTTTGCCGGCACAGATCCGCAATCCGTAGGCCCGGTGAACTTCTTCCTCAATGAGGAGATGTTCAAGATGTTCTGTGGCGTCTACATGATCATGGTTTTCGACCCGCAGATCATGTTCAACGACGGCTTTTACGACCTGATGGAAGTTCATATTCCCGAGGGCACGCTGCTCAAGCCGAAGAAGCCCGCAGCGCTATCGTGTCGGACCCACGCGCTGGGCCGGATCTTCGATGTGCTTGGTGGCCTGCTCGGCCAGGGCAGCCCGGATTTCCTGTGTGCGGCCGGTTTCTCCGACAGCCCTCATTTCATGTATTCCGGCTACGACAAGCGTGGCGAGTGGTATCAGCTTTACCAGATCGGCTTTGGCGGTGTGCCGGGCAAGCCCTCGGGCGATGGTCCGGATGGACATTCGCTTTGGCCGAGTTTCACCAATGTGCCCAACGAGTTTCTCGAAAGCTACTTCCCATTGCGTATCGAGGCCTACGAGACTATCGCTGACAGTGGCGGGCCCGGTCTCCACCGCGGCGGAAACGCTCTTCGGGTCGGCTACTGTTTCCTCGAGCCCGGTGAGATCTCGATCCATGACGACCGTTGGCTGACCTACCCCTGGGGTGTCACCGGTGGCCTGCCGGGTCAGCGCAGCACGAAGCTGCTGGTGCGCGCAGACGGCTCTCAGGAACTCATGCCCTCGAAGTGCGATCGGGTCGTCGTCAACAGCGGGGATATCCTGTACTTCGACACCTGGGGTGGCGGCGGCTGGGGCGATCCGCTGAAGCGTCCGGTCGAGCGTGTCGAGTTCGATGTGGAAGCCGGCCTTGTGACTCACGAGGGTGCCAGGCGCTATGGCGTGGTGCTGACCGAAGATGGCAAGACCGACCAGGTGGCCACCAAGGAGCTGCGTGCTCGCATGGCCAAGGAGCGTGGCAAGACGAAACTGTTCGACTACGGCGGCACGATCGAGGAGCTCAAGGCCCGTTGCAAGGCCGAGACCGGGCTCGAGCCACCGGCGACCCCTGAGTTTCCGCGCTGGC
>CAYLNP010000074.1:0-10861 GCA_964384925.1 uncultured Woeseiaceae bacterium | reverse complement strand
ATCGCCAGCACCAGCAGGGCCAGTGCAAAGATCTGCCGTATGCCCAGCGAGTGCAGCGGCACGGCACCACCGACCCAGACATACAGACCACCGCTCAGCAGCGTGAGCATCGCCATCAGCCCCGCATTGTGGCAAGCCGCACCGAGCACCTGTCGCCAGGGCTGGCCCCGGCGCAGCCGGTGCCAGGGATACAGCAGGGAGGCCAGACCATTCACCCAGGCGGCGGCGATCGGTCCCAGCACCAGGATGCAGGAGATCTGGGCGACGCGGTCGAACGACACGTAGCCCACCCCAGCATGCCGGTAGCCCGTGCTGATGGTGAACAGACCGAACACCAGGAAGAACAACGCGAGCGCCGGCGAACGACCGCCGAGAGGATCGCCTGTACTCCAGGTGATCGCCAGCAGAAGGGTCAGTGCCCCGCCGAACAGCAGTGCGGCATAGCCGAACTCCGCGGTGCGCAGCGATGCACCCGCGGAGGCGGGCTCGGCGCTCACGGGAGAATCCAGGCAGGCAGTGCCGCGTCCATCGAAGAAGTTTACCAGTCGCGCAGGCGCGGGAAGGCGCTGTCGGTCACATCACGGGCTGGTGTCAGCGAGAGCGTCGCAGCGGCGGAATCCAGCGGATCACGCGGGCCTCCAGCGCCTCGGGGCTGTCGTTGCGCGGCGGGCGCACCCGTCCGCGCACCGAGATACCGGCACGGTGCACGCTCTCCGGATCGCCGGACACCAGCGGATGCCACGCGGCCAGGTCCCGACCCTCTGCCAGTCGCCGGTACGCGCAGGTGCGCGGCAGCCAGGCCAGCGTGTCGAGGTCATCGGGCGTCAGGCGCACACAATCCGGCACCTGCTCGTGGCGGTGAACATAGTCGCTGCAGCGGCAGCTGCGGCGGTCGAGCAGCCGACAGCTTGCGTCGGTGTAATGGATCGTCCCGGTGTCTGCGTCTTCGAGCTTGTGCAGGCAGCAGCGCCCGCAGCCATCACACAACGACTCCCACTGCGCCTCATCCATGTCGGCCAGCGCGGTGGTTCGCCAGAACGGTGCATTGGCAGCGCGACGATTCATGCCGCCAGTCTAGCGCACGCTCAGGTGCCGATTGGCATGCGGCAGCGCGAATGGTCGATAATCGATGAATAATTCATCGGGAGGCAACTCCAATGACCACGATCATCCTGCGATACTCACCACTGGCGCTGCTGGTCGGCCTGATTGCCTGCTCGCCACCCGCCGAAGAGGCCACCTTGATACCGCAGCCGGGCGCAGCGTCCGCCGTGGCCATCTCGGCCGAGCAGCTCGCGGACGACATCCGGACGCTGGCCTCGGACGAGTTCGAAGGGCGAGCACCTTCCTCGCGCGGCGAGACGCTCACGCTGGCTTTTCTCGAACGGCGCTTCAGGGAGATGGGTGTCGGCCCCGGTAATGGCGAGAGCTATCTGCAGCAGGTGCCGCTGGTGTCGATCACTGCACAGGACGTAAGTGAGCTTGCAATCACGCGCCCGGAGGGCCCGGCGCTGTCGTTCGGCTACCGCCGCGACATGATGGCGTGGACACGCCGCGTGGTGCCCGACGCCGAGCTCAGCGACAGCGAACTGGTGTTCGTCGGCTACGGCATCACCGCACCGGAATATGACTGGGACGACTACGCCGGGCTGGATGTGCGTGGCAGGACCGTCGTGATCATGGTCAACGACCCCGGATTTGCGACCGGCGATGAGGCGCTGTTCAACGGGCGGGCGATGACCTATTACGGGCGCTGGACCTACAAGTACGAGGAGGCCGCGCGCCGCGGCGCCGCCGGCGCGCTGATCGTGCACAATGCCGCTGCGGCCGGCTACCCGTGGGCGGTGGTCTCGGGGAGCTGGTCCGGCCCGCAGTTCGACCTGATCAGTGAGGATGGCAATGCCGGCCTGCCCGCGATCGAGGGCTGGCTCACCGAACAGGCCGCCACCGAACTGTTCGCCGCGAGTGACCTCGACTACGCGGCGCTGGCGGCGCAGGCATCCACCCGCGGGTTCCAGCCCGTGGTGCTCGAGGGAAGCCGGGCTTCCGTGAGCGTGGCCAATCGGGTTCGCAGCTCCGTGTCCAGCAATGTCATTGGACGCATCGAGGGCAGCCGGTATCCGGAGGAGACGATCATCTACATGGCGCACTGGGATCACCTTGGCATCGATCTGCGACTGGAGGGCGACCAGGTGTTCAACGGCGCCATTGATAACGCCACTGGCACCGCCGGACTGCTGGCCGTGGCCGAGTCGTTCGCCACGCTCCCCACACCGCCTGAGCGCAGCATCGTGTTCCTCGCGCTGACGGCCGAGGAGGCCGGGCTGCATGGGTCAGCCTACTATGTCAGCAACCCGCTCTACCCGCTGGCCACGACGGTTGCCGCCATCAACATGGACGCGATGCGCAGTGTCTGGGGCCCGACGCGCGATCTGATCGTGGTCGGCAAAGGGGCCTCGGAGCTCGAGGACCACCTCGCACGGGTTGCCGCCGAACGATCCCGCACGCTGGTGGGCGAGGCGCAACCCGAGCAGGGCATGTTCTATCGATCGGATCACTTCAACTTCGCCAAGGCAGGTGTGCCGGCGCTGTATACCAGTGGCGGAATCGATCATGTCGAGCGGGGCGCGGAGTTCGGTCTGGCGCAACGCGACGAATATACGCAACAGCATTATCACAAGGTCACCGACGAATTCGATCCGGAGTGGGATTTCACCGGTATGGTCGAGGAGCTGGAGATCAACTTCCTGGTCGGGCACCAGCTGGCGATGAGCCGAGGGTTCCCGAACTGGTACGAGGGCAACGAGTTCCGCGCGGCGCGTGACGCCTCCGCCGAGCAGCGCGCCACGAGCATGCGTGGTGAGTGAGTCGGCCCCAGCCATCGACGCAGGGGCGGTCTTTCTCGATTTCGCGACATTGGGCCCGGGCGATGTCGACCCGGCGCCGCTGCGCAGGGTACTTCCCGACCTCCTTATCCACGAGGACACGCGCGCCGATGAACTGCCCGCGCGCATCGCGGGTGCCCGCTTCGTGTTCGCCAACAAGATCCGCTTCGATGCAGCGACCATGGATGCAGCCGGCAAGCTGCGCTTCATCGGCCTGACCGCCACCGGCGCCGACAATGTCGACCTGGCCGCCGCGCGTGCGCGCGGCATCGCCGTGTGCAACATCCGCGACTACTGCACGCAGTCGGTCGCGCAGCACGCGATGGCGATGATGCTGTCGCTGACCCAGCAGCTTGCTGCCTACCACCGCGACGTGGTGGACGGCCGCTGGGGGGCGAGCGGGCAATTCTGCCTGTTCGGTCATCCCATCCGGGAACTGGCCGGGCGCAATTTCGCTGTCGTCGGCTACGGTGTACTGGGCCGCGCTACGGCACACCTCGCCGCGGCCCTGGGCATGAAGATTCTGATCGCGGCCCGTCCCGGCAGCACCGACGCTGTGCCCGAGGGCCGTGTTGAACTCACGCGCTTGCTGCAGCAGGCCGATGTCCTGAGTCTGCACTGTCCCCTGACTCAGCACACCCGCCATCTGATCGGCGCTGCTGAACTTGCGCTGATGAAACCCGACGCACTGTTGCTGAACACCGCCCGCGGTGGGCTGGTCGATGCCGGGGCGCTGGCGCTGGCCCTTCGTGCGGGGCGAATCGGCGGCGCCGGCATCGACGTACTCGAAGAAGAACCTCCGGCAAACGGTAACCCGCTGATCACGCTGGCGGCCGAGCCGGATCGACATAACCTGATCCTGACACCGCATGTCGCATGGGCAGCGCGCGAGGCGCGCAGTCGGGCGATCGCCGAACTTGCCGCAAACGTCGAGGCGTTTCTGGCCGGACAGCGGCGCAACAGGGTCGACTGAGCCACGGTACACCGGGAGGCGCATGTGGACAGGATCATCGTGTGGTTTCGCCGGGACCTGCGCCTGGCAGACAACCCGGCGCTGCTCTGCGCGCTGGAGACGGGTGCGCAGATTTTGCCGGTGTGGATCGACACCCGCGATGACGAGGGCGACTGGCCACCGGGTGGCGCCTCGCAGTGGTGGCTGCATCACAGCCTGCACGCACTCGCCGCCGCGCTGACCGAGCGCGGCAGCCGCCTGATCATTCGTCGCGGCCCGGCTGCCGCTGCCATTCGGGAACTGCTTGCCGAAACCGGTGCCGACGGGGTGTTCTGGAACCGGCTGTATGAACCGCATGCCGTGGCGCGAGACAAGGACATCAAGCGCTGGCTGAAGAACCAGGACCTGACCGCACGCAGCTTTGCAGCCTCGCTGCTGGTAGAGCCCTGGCGCGTCGCCACCGGGGCAGACAAGCCCTATCGGGTGTTCTCGCCGTTCTGGCGCAATGCAAGGAAGCAACTCGTACCGCGACCACCCACTGCTGCCCCCGACGCCTTGCCCCGCCCGTCTGCCTGGCCGCATTGCGTGTCGCTTGCTGAACTGAAGTTGCTCCCGAGTCTCGACTGGGCCGATGGCTTCAGTGAACACTGGACGCCTGGGGAGGCCGGGGCCCACGCAGCGCTCGAGCAATTCATCGACACGGCGCTGGCGCACTATGCCACGGCACGCGAGCTGCCTGGCGTCACAGGGTCCTCAAGGCTCTCTCCCCACCTGCACTTCGGCGAACTCTCGCCCGATCAGGTCTGGAGCGCGGTGGCCAGTCATCTGCCGGTCGCCGGCAACGACGCCGAGCACTACCTGCGCGAACTGGGCTGGCGCGAGTTCGCCCACCATGTGCTCTATCACTATCCCGAGACGCCGACGCAGCCACTGAACGCGCGCTACGCAGATTTTCCCTGGCGCAAGGGCCATGAAGCCATGCTGGAGGCGTGGCGGCAGGGTCGCACGGGACTGCCAATCGTCGATGCCGGCATGCGCCAGCTATGGCAGACCGGCTGGATGCACAACCGCGTACGCATGATCACAGCGTCCCTGCTGGTCAAGAACATCCGCGCGCCCTGGCAGACGGGCGCGCGCTGGTTCTGGGACACGCTGGTGGACGCCGATCTGGCGAGCAACACCCTGGGCTGGCAGTGGGCGGGTGGATGCGGGGCGGATGCGGCGCCCTATTTCCGCATCTTCAACCCGGTCCGCCAGGGCGAGAAGTTCGATCCGGACGGCAGCTATGTCCGCGAATGGGTCCCGGAGCTCGCGCGCATGCCGGACAAGTGGATCCACCAGCCGTGGGCGGCGCCGGACGCAGTGCTTGAGCAGGCGGGCATCACGCTGGGTCGCGACTATCCTCGGCCGGTGATCGATCTGGCCAGTTCGCGCGATGAGGCGCTGGCGGCCCTCAAGGCGCTGCGCGCCTAGCACGATCGCCTATCCGCCAGTTGAACGCGGCGGCGGGCACGCTTTTCACCGCGGCCGGCGTTGTGCTCAATCGGCACTTGCGCGCACATGCCACGAGGAGGTCTCCATGTTTCGCCCTGCTGTTTCGATTTCCGGTCTTGTGCTTGTCAGCAGTCTGCTGCTGGCCTGCGCCCCCGAGCCCGGGCCGGCACCCGGCGGCGATGTTCCCGCGACCGAGGCTGCGACCGGGCCTGCCGAGGGCACGCCGGCGGATGCAGTGCCCGGCGCGGATCGCTACAGCGCTGAAGATGAGGCGCTGCACCTGGCGCGCTTCGAGCGGCTGATGGAAGCGGCGCGCCTGGGTGCCGGACTGGATGCCTACGACCCCCTCGTCCCGGTGGCGGGCGCCGGCGAGATGACACCGCTGCCGCAGACGAACGCGCAATCGCGCAGCATCGCGGACACCGCCCTCGAAGATGCCCGGCGCTACGCCGAGCGCATGAACTCCAATGCGCTGGTGGTCTGGCACGACGGTGACGTGGAGCTTGAGGCCTACTTCGGTGAGCACACGCGCGAGAGCCTGGTGGTGTCGCGCTCTCTGGCCAAGCCGATGACAGCGATCGCCGTAGGGCGCGCGATGGCGCTGGGACACATCGACTCGCTCGACCAGCCGGTCGCGGATTTCGTCGACGAGTGGCGCGGCGATGCGCGCCGCGAACAGATGCTGCTTCGGCATCTGCTGGACATGCGCACGGGCTTTCTGCCGCAGGGTCTTTCCTCCGACCCCCAGCACATTCTCAATCGCGCCTATCTGCATCCGCGCCATGATGAGGTGATCATCCATGACTACCCGGTGGTGGATGAGCCGGGCTCGCGCTACGAGTACAGCAATGCAACCTCCGAGCTCGTTGCCGTGGTGATCCAGCGCGCCACCGGCATGCGCTACGAGGACTTTCTGTCAGAGCACGTCCTGCAGCCCATCGGTGCGGCGGGCGGCGAGATCTGGCTGAATCGCCCCGAGGGCATGGCGCACTCCGGCTGCTGCATCCTGCTGCCGGCCCAGACATGGGTGAGACTGGCCATGCTGCTGCTCGAGGATGGCGAGTGGGAAGGCACGCGGCTGCTGCCTGAAGGCTATGTCGCCGAGATGAAGACCGGCACACCGCAGAACGTGCGATACGGGCTGGGCGTCTACCTGCCTGGCCCCTACGCCGAGCGGCGCCCCTTCGGAAACCTGGAGCGCCAGCCGGAACTGGGGCCGGGCGTGCTGCACTCGGAACCCTATCTGGCCGATGACCTGTTCATGTTCGACGGCAATGCCAACCAGGTGGTGTATATCGTGCCATCACAGCGTCTGATCATACTGCGCACCGGCGGAAACCCGCCGCGCGATGATGAGTGGGACAACAGCTACCTGCCGAACCTGCTGTTGCCGGCGTTGTCGGGTTTCCCTGGCGACAGCGCGCCGCAAGGCGGACCCGGCTGAGTCAGTCGCGCCGGAACAGCCCCGGCGGCGGCTCCTGAATGGCGCGGGCCGGACCGTCGGCGGCCTGCGCCATCCCCAGCCAGTCCAGTCGCTCGCGGACCTGCTCACGAACCTGCATCTGCGTGCGGGCACGCAGGGCGTCGCGCTGTTCGGCAGCATAGTCCTCCAGGCTTTCCTGCCAGCCCGGATCGTCCCGGTCATCGCAGTCGCGTGCCCAGTCGGAGCCCAGCTGCCGGGCGTCACGCACGCGCAGCACCTCGACCATGAACTGCACGTAGCTGCAGCCTGAAAGACCGCCGATGCCGAACCCGGCCCGATAGCCGAAGCCCCCCGCACGATCGGGCAGATTTTCATCCGCGGCCGGGTTGATCAGCACCAGGGTGTCGAATCCCTGCGCCGCGGCCAACGCCAGCAGTCGCGCACGATCGATATCTCGATAGTCGCCGCCGCGATGGAAGTCTTCAGCGCGCGCGCCGGCCATGTCCAGTGCCTGCGCGCGCGCCGGGCCTGTGCTGTTGATGCGATCGATCGCGGCCTGGGTGGCCAGCGCATCGATGCCCCATTCCTGGACATCGGCGCCGTAGTACTGATTGCCGAAAGACGTCAGCCCGACGAGGATGCCGTGGTAGCGGTCGCCAAGCGTCGAGGCCACGGCGATGCGCTCCATGCCGCGCAGATCGTCCTGATCGATTGGCCTTTGCAGCCCGAGGGTGGCGCATGCGCTCAGCAATGCTGCGAGCGGCAGTAACATCAACAGACGACGCATGGGCCCTCCGGGTCGTGGCTTGAGTGGGCAGGAGACTACCCGGGGAATATTACAGCGCGGTTTCGATATCGAGGGGCCGCCGTCGCGTCCGAAGGAAAGCGACCCTGCTGGCCCGACCAAAAAAATGGGGGCGGCCCTTGCGAACCACCCCCCGACGCGGCATCCCTGCCGCGCCCTGCCTCCCTGCTGGGGGAAGCCGGGTGTCAGGCTGCCGCAGCAGCCTGAGTCGTCTCGTCTCCGAAGCCAAGCACGGCAGCCACTGCGTGAATCACGGCGGCAATGCGCGCGGCGCTCTGGATCGCCTGACGCGAAACGCCTTCCTTGCGCAGCACGCGCTCATGCGAAACGATGCACATGCCGCAGCCGTTCACGGCGGATACCGCGAGAGAATAGAGCTCGAAGTCAGCCTTCGCGACCCCGGGATTGCCGATGATCTGCATGCGCAGACCTGCCGGCATCTTCTGGTATTCGTCGTCCTCGACGAGGTGCAGGAAGCGGTAGTAGATGTTGTTCATGCCCATGATGGCAGCAGCAGCCCTTGCCGCACGCACGTCTGCTTCGTCCAGCACCACCTTGGCTTCATGTTCGATGGCGGTACTCAGCTCCCTGTTGCCAGAGGCCAGCGCAGAGGCCAGGGCTGTGGCCATGATCTGCTTGGCGGTCAGCCCGGGCGCGCCAGTCTCTCCGAGCACGCTGCCGAGGTTGAGCTTGAGATCTTTTGCGTATTCGGGGATACGGCTCTTGATCTGTGCGATGTCCATAATCGTTCTCCTGTGTGGCGGCAGAAACGGCGGCGCAGCAATGAACCGCAGCGCCGCCTGGTCGTAGCCCTCGCCGAGGGTCACGCGACCTTCAGCGTCTCCTGACCTTTCTGCCAGTTGCACGGGCACAGCTCATCTGTCTGCAGTGCGTCGAGCACCCGCAACACCTCGGAAGGATTGCGGCCGACATCGAGATCCGTCACATAGACGAAGCGGATGATGCCGTCGGGATCCACGATGTAGGTCGCACGCTGCGCCACGCCCTCCTCGGCATTGAGGATACCCAGCGTATCGACGAGCTCGCGACGGATGTCCGAGAGCATCGGGAACGGCAGAGTGCTCAGTTCCTCCTTGGCCTGGCGCCATGCCAGGTGAACGAACTCGGAGTCAGTGCTGATGCCAAGCAGTTCGGCATCGCGATCCTTGAACTCTTCGTTGAGGGCACCGAAGGCCGCGATTTCGGTGGGGCATACGAAGGTGAAGTCCTTCGGCCAGAAGAACACCACCTTCCACTTGCCCGCCTTGGCGGCCGTGGATACGTCCTTGAACGCGGTATTGATGTCGTTGGTGACGACGCCCTTGAGCGTCACTTCCGGAAATTTTGCGCCGATTCCCAGCATGAGAGGCACCTCCTTGTTGATGATTCATTTGAGAACGACTCGCATCTTACGGGGCGCCGGCTGGTATATCTAATCGATTGTTCTTATAGTTTCGATAGTTTTTCACTATTACGAGTCAGCACATGAACTTGAGAACTCTGCGTTACCTCGTGGCACTGGACGAGCGGCGGCATTTTGGACAGGCCGCAGAGGCCTGCTTCGTCAGTCAGCCGACGCTCTCGGCGCAGATCAAGAAGCTCGAGGAAGAACTGGGGGTCGAACTGGTCGAGCGGCGGCACAAGAACGTGCTGCTCACGCCCGTGGGCACGGAAGTTGCCCGACGCGCCCGGCGCATCATTCAGCAGGCAGATGAACTCGTCGAGGTGGCCCGCGGCCAGCAGGATCCGATGGTCGGCAAGGTGCGGCTGGGGCTGATTCCTACGCTCGCCCCCTACATGCTGCCCCACGTGCTGCCGCCGCTGCGCAAACGCTACCCGGAACTGCGCTGCCTGCTCTACGAGTTCCAGACGCTGGTGCTGCTGGAGAAGCTCGACCGCGGAGAACTCGATGCGGCGATCCTCGCGCTGCCCGTGCCGCTGGAGTCACTCGAGCATCGGGTGGTGTTCGCCGAGCCCTTCTTCGTCGCCGTCGCGCACGAACATCCACTGGCTACGAAAGGCGAGATCGGCATCGAGGCGCTGCGCGAGGAGACTCTGCTGCTGCTCGAGGATGGTCACTGCCTGCGCGACCAGGCGCTGGACATCTGCAGTCGCATCGACGTCCACGAGAGTCACGACCTGCGCGCCACCAGTCTGGAGACGCTGCGCCAGATGGTGGCGGCCAACATCGGTGTGACGCTGCTGCCGGGCCTGGCGACGCGCAAGCATGACGAGGTGGCCACGCTTGCGATCCGACCGGGCTCACCCAGCCGTGAAATCGCGATGGTCTGGCGAAGCAGCAATCCGCGCCTAACGACGCTTTCCCTGATGGCCGAGTCGATCACGGAGACCATGGCCGCGGCGCAGCTGCCATGGCGCGAGACTTGAAGACTTCGAGATTCAGCCGTTGACGGCAGCCTGTGGCGTTGCAACGCTGCCAGCCTGGCGATCGTCGAACACCGCCTGGTCGAACTCGCCTTCCGACTTCGCGACAATCAGGGACACCACACAATCGCCCGTCACGTTGACGGCCGTACGGGTCATGTCGAGCACCCGATCCACGCCGAGGATCAACGCAATGCCCTCGGCCGGCAGGCCCACCGAGGCCAGCACGCCGGCCAGCAGTACCAGACCCACACCAGGCACCCCGGCTGTGCCCACCGAGGCCATGATCACCATCAGCACGACCATCAGCATCTGCGCGATGCTCAGCTCGACGCCGAAGTACTGCGCGATGAAGATGGTCGCCACGCCCTGCATGATGGCCGTGCCATCCATGTTGATCGTCGCGCCCAGCGGCACGGTGAAGGCGGCCACCGATTTGCCGACGCCCAGCCGTTGCTCCACGGTCTTGAGGGTGACCGGAATGGTTGCACCGCTGGAGGCGGTCGAGAAGGCAAAGGCCTGGACGGCACGCAGCTTCGAGAAGAACTTTCGCGGGCTCAGGCCAGTGGTGAACTTCAGCAGCAGCGAATACGTCAGCACCGCGTGCACGATCAGCATGACCAGCACCAGGATGACGTACTTGAGCACGCCCAGGAAAGTGGTGATGCCGGTGGTGGCGCCCAGCACCGCGATCAGTGCGAAGACACCGAAAGGCGCCATGAGCATGACGAATTCCACCAGACGCATGATCACGACGTTGAAGTCACTGAAGAACGCACCCACGCGTTTGCCGGGCTGACCCGACATCGCCACGGCCAGGCCGATCAGGATCGCGAAGATGATGATCGGCAGCATGTCGCCATCGGCCATCGCGCGAACGGGATTGCGCGGCACCATGTTGATCAGCACCTGGCCGA
>CAYLNP010000073.1:0-10920 GCA_964384925.1 uncultured Woeseiaceae bacterium | reverse complement strand
TCGGCCATCGCGCGAACGGGATTGCGCGGCACCATGTTGATCAGCACCTGGCCGAAGCCAGGCTGGGCGGAGATCTCCCGCGCCACCTGATCGACGGGACTTGCCCCGACCCCCGGCTGGACGATCAGCGCGCCGATCAGCGCCAGCGTAATCGCCACGCCCGTGGTCAGCATGTAAAAGAAAACAGCCTTGCCACCGATCCGTCCAAGGCTGGCCGGGTCGCTCAGTGCACTGACGCCGGTGATCAGAGACACGAAAACCAGCGGCACCACCAGCATGCTCAGCGCGCGCACGAAGATCTCGCCGACCACGGTGAGCACACCGTCGATCAGGTAGGCCTGCACCCACGGCAGATCGCCGATCGTCAGGTTCAGTACCACGCCGAATACCAGCCCCGTGGCCAGCGCGATGAGGATGCGGTTGGAGAGTTTCTGGTGGTCGAACGTGTACTCTTCGCTCATGAAATGCAGATCATCCTGTGCGGTGGTCGATCAGTACCTTTCCGGCATGCGAAGATGCAGCCGCAAACTCGAAGGCCTCGATCACTTCCGAGAACGCGAATACCCGGCCGATGACGGCTTCGATACCCGCTGCATCCACGGCGCGGAGCAGATCTTCGAGCATGCTTCTGCTGCCGTTGCTGATAGCCCGCAGACCCAGGTTCTTCACGTAAAGGCCGGGCATCTCGGGCAGCCGGTCGGGCAGCGGCCCTGTGCCGATCATGACCAGCATCGCGTTGTTCGCGCAGGCGAGCATCGACTGGTCGAGGGTCAGTCGGCCGACGTTCTCCAGCACAATATCGGCGCCGCCGGTGTCGCGCATGATCTTCTCGCCCCAGTCCCGATCACGCCGGTAGTTGATCGTCACATCCGCGCCGAGCTCGCGCATCTGCGCGAGCTTGTCGTCGCTGGAGGATGTGACGATGACGCGCGCGCCGGCAGCCTTTGCCAGCAGGACACCCCACGACGACACACCGCCCGTGCCCAGCGTCAGCACCGTGTCGCCAGCCTTGACGCGTGCCACCTCGTTGAGGGCATGCCAGGCGGTCACGCCCGAGCCGCTGAGTGTGGCCGCGGTGGCGTCATCGACGCCGGCCGGCACGCGTGCGATACCGGAGGCGGGCAACAGCACCTGCTCACCGAGCCAGCCATCGACGGTATTGCCGACATCCACGCGGTAGTTGTCCGGCGACCATGCGCCACTGACCCATCGTGCAAAATGCGCACAGATCACGCGATCACCGACTGCGACATGCTCGACATTGCTGCCAAGCTGCACGATGGTGCCGACACCCTCGCTCAACGGGATCAGCGTGGGCGGCTTGTTCTCGAGAAACCAGCCGCGCACGATGCCCTGGTCGCGCGCGGCGATGGCGCTCATGTGGACATCGACCAGCACTTCATCGGGTCCGGGCGCAGGCAGCTCACGCGTCACCTGCCGCAGGGTATCGAAGCCACCGGCCGCGCCCACCTCCCAGACCCGAGCCGACGCGACGCCGTGTGGCTGCGCGTAGGCCGGCGCCGAGAGCGCCCCGTAGGCGCCGCCAGCAAGCGCGGCCGCGGCCCCGCCAAGCAGAATTCGACGATCAATTGTCATGGTGAGGTATCCCGGGTGTGTTCTTCCAGCCATTGCGCAAGCTGCTCGAGCATCGCCTCAGCTGCCTGCGGCAGCACTTCGGTGGCGCCACGTATACCCGGATCGGCCGGCAGGCGCACGCTCAGCTGATGCAGTCGGGCGGGCGCGCCGCGCGTCTGCAGCCTTGCCAGCGCGGCGGCGTGCACGTAGGCGCGCTCGGGGCTCTCGAACACCTGTTCGAAGGCCTGCAGCTCCACTTCAAGGCGGGCAGGCCTGGTATCGGCCGGGGCGGACTGCGATCCGAGATGGTATTGCAGGCGATGCGCCAGCAGCTCCGCCGGGGATGCCGCCCACTGGCTGTTCGCGTAAGCGGACAGGGCGCCAGCTTGCTGGTCGGTGCGCCGATAGAGGATGTCCGGGCCATCGAGCCAGCTCGGCGCGCGCACCCATGCCAGCGACACCGGCGCGCCAGTCCTGGCAGGCGCGCTCTGCGGCAGCGGCCCCAGGTCGAACACGCGTGGTGGCGGCGGTGGTTCCGGCCACAGGCCGGCACAACCGCTGAGCGCCACCGCCACTGCCACTGCCACTGCCACAACGAGCCTTCTCAGCAGGTCGATGTGCATCAGCGATTCTCCTCGTCAGCTTCGCCGGGGCCCGGCGGTTGCCGGGGTCGACCGTACAGCGCACCTTCGGGGCGTTCGCGCAACTCCTGGGCAAGGCGCCCGAGTTCCCGTCCGGCGTTTTCGAGTTCCGAAAGCAGCCGCTCGACGCCCGGCAGTGCCTGCTCCCCGAACTCGTCGGTGAGCCGTCGCCCGGCAGCAGCGACGTCGCGCAACTCGTCGAGCACGCCATCCACGTGGGACAGGGACGTGCCGGCGTCGCCCAGCAGTTCTTCGACGGCGTCCAGCGACGACGAGAAGGCCAGGCTGTTGCGCAGGATCTCCTGCTCGATCTGGCTGCTGAGCCGCTCCATGGCGCCCAGAAGATCGTCAGCACGGGTCAGGATGCCGACGATACGATCACGATTCTCGTCATCGAACAGCGCGTTGAGTCGCTGGATCAGCTCGTTGACGTTGGTCAGGAGTTCCGGGCCGGACGCCACGAACCGATCGAAAAGGCCGGGGCGCATCTCGATCATGGCCGGCGCTTCGATCGAGGTGGGCAGCGGCCGCAGATCGGCCCGGGTGTCGTCAAGCTCGATCTGCGTCAGGCCGGTGAGGCCCGAGAGCTGCAAGGTGGCATAGGTACCGCGACTGATGGGGATATCCTCGCTGACACTGATGCTGATCAGAATCTCGGCCGGCTGCTGCGGGTTGAGCTCAATGCGCTCCACGCGCCCGGCGCGCACGCCGCGGAAAAACACCTGTGACCCCTGGCCCAGCCCTGTCACGCTGCCCTCGGAGACGACGACATACGGACGGCTCTGCGCATCACTGCCCGACAGCCAGTAGGCGGCAAGCAGCGCACCGGCCGTCAGCACGGTCAGGAAAATTCCGGTCACCAGCGCATAGGCGTGGTTGTACATTCAGCCTCCAGCCCCATCGAGCACGCGCGCTGCGCGGCTGCCATGGAAAAACTCGCGCACGAACGGGTGATCCACCTGCATGATCTCCTCAAGCGTACCCAGCGTCACGAGGCCTGCATCAGCCAGCACCGCGATCCGGTCGCAGAGATCCGGCAGCGTCGGCAGATCGTGCGTGATCATGACCATCGTGAAGCCGAGGTCGCGATGCAGGCGATTGATCAGCTGCACGAACTTGTCACTGGCCACCGGGTCCAGCCCCGAGGTGGGTTCATCCAGAAACAGCAGTTCAGGCTCCAGCGCCAGCGCGCGCGCCAGTGCGACGCGCTTGACCATACCACCGGATAGCTCATAGGGCATCACCGTCGCCACCGCGGGTGCCAGATCGACCATCTGCAGCTTGAGCATCACCAGGTCATCGATGAGACGTTCGTCGATGCCGCCGAGTTCGCGCAGCGGCAGGGCGATGTTGTCGAACACGCTCAGGTCGGTGAACAGCGCGCCGGCCTGGAAGAGCACGCCGCAGCGGTTGCGCAGCGCCTGTACCCGGGCCGGATCACCGGCATTGAGATCCTCGCCGAACACCTCGACGCTGCCGGCGCTAGGCCGTAGCAGTCCGATCATCTCGCGCAGCAGCGTGGTCTTGCCGCTGCCCGATCCGCCGACCAGCGCGAGCCGCTCGCCATAGTGCACGCACAGGCTGATACCGCGATGGACCTCGAGCGCGCCGAAGCGGGTGTAGATGTCGCGCATGCGAATGGCGCAGGTCTCCACGCTCACGAGAAGCCGACCTCGCGCAGCACGATCGAGAACAGCGCGTTGAGCACGATCACCAGCGTAATGGCCGTGACGACGGAACGCGTCGTGCGGGCCCCGAGGTCACGCGTATTGGGTTGCACGCGCAAGCCCAGGTGGGTAGCCGTGATGCCGATCACCGCACCGAAAACCACGGATTTGCCCAGGCCGATCCACAGATTCGCCGCGGGCATGCGGTCGGGCAGGGAGATCAGGAAGTACTCGAAGCCCAGGCCGACGGTGAGCTGCGAGGCCATGATGCCCCCGACCATCGCGGCCGCAATTGTCCACAGCGACAGCAGCGGCATGACCACGGTGAGGGCCACGACGCGTGGCAGAACCAGACGCTGCGACACCGACATGCCCAGGGTCGTCATCGCGTCGAGTTCCTGCGTCAGCCTCATCACGCCGATCTGCGCGGTGATCGCCGATCCGGATCGGCCGGCGACGATGATGGCGGCGAGCATCGGCCCGAGTTCCCGCGTCACAGTGAAGCCGAGCATCTCGACGATGAAGATCTCGGCGCCGTAGTTGCGCAGCTGCAGTGCCGCCTGGTAGGCGATGACCACGCCGATCAGCAATCCCACCAGACCCGTGATCGGCAGCGCACGAAAGCCTGCGACCTGGATGGTGGCCGAGATTTCGCGCCAGGGGATGCGCCCCGGGTGGCGCAGCAGGCTGAGCGTGTCGATGCAAAGCTGGCCGATCATGACCATCAGGCCACGGGCAGGCTCCACCGCGCCGCGCGCCGGTCCTGCCAGCCAACCGATCAGGCGAGTCCATGGCCCGGCGCGCTGGGGCGCCGCCCGGGCGGCGCGTGCCTGATCATGGGCTGCCCAGGCCTCAAACAGTGCCCGATGACGCTCGGCGAGTTCGAGCCGCGAGGGCAGGCTGCCGCTCCAGGATCGCCACAGCAGCAGGGCGGCAGCCGTGTCCAGGGCGTCCACCTCTCGCAGATCCCATACCCGTCCGGTCTCGGCCGCATGGCTGGCCAATTCGCCCTCGATTTGCCGCAGGCGCGGACGCATTGCCGAGAGTGTCCAGGCACCCGTCAGGCGCAGCACTGCCGGTTTCCCCGCCGCCGCGGGCTCGAGCACCAGAGCGGGGGGGCGGGGCGCTGCGTCCTCGGGCGGGTTTGTCTCTGCGTCGGCCATTGCGGCTGGCAGTATGCAGGAGCCGGGACACGCGGTCACAGCCCTGCGCGCGCCGCCATCAGCCAGAGCGTTTCCTTGGTGCTAGGGGCGTCCCCGCACCGCAGGCTCGCGGCCACGCTCTGCGCCCCGTGCGGACCCGGCGCCGGGTCCGCCAAACCGCTGGCCCGAGCTGCGCTGGCCCGAGCTGTGCGACATCGGTGCCTGCTCGCGGCCACCGGCCCCCTGGCTGCGGCGCATTGACGCTGAGGGCGACGACTCGCGACGCGGCGAAGCTGCTGGTTGCGCTGGCCGCGGGGCGGGTCGGGCCACGGGCGGGGTTGATGTCCGGGCGGCTTGCCCGGGCGCTTCAATCCTGCGCGCCGGCGCGCGGTTGCCGCTCGTTGGGGCGCGGTTGCTTTGGCTGCTGCGGGCACTCGGTGGCGCACTCGCCCGCGGCGTGCGGGCAGTGTCTCTGGGTTCGACACGACGCTGTGGCGCCGGCGTTGCCGACCGTGCGGAGGACTGCGCTGCGAGTCGTCCGGAGGGGGCCGGCGCGCGGGCCGTGGGGGCCGCCTGCCGCGGTGTGGCCTGGCGCGGGGTGGCCTCGAGGTACGCCCGTCGGGCATCGGCCTGACGCTGGGTGCGGCTTTGGTTTTCGGATGGCCTTGCTGCAGCGACGTCGCTACGCCGATCTCCCTGGATGCGCCGATCTGCCTCGCCGCGCCGATCTGGCTGGGTGCGACGCAACTCGCCTTGGAGCCGCGCCTCGCCTTGGAGCCGCGCCGCCCGATCTGCGCTCAGTCGATCTGCGGGCACTGCGGCGCGCTGGCGATACTGCGCCCGCGCGTCGCCGCGACGTGCGCCCTCCGAGGGCGCCTGGAAGCGCTGACGGCTGCCTTCCCACGCAGTGCGCTGCGCGCCTCGCGCGTCGTGCCGATAGCGATCCCGCACCTGCGGATGCCGGTACTCCACGCCGCGCCGATGACGAGGCTCGTGACGCCAGGGCTTGCCAGGCTGATAGTGGATCGGCCGCGAGCGATAGCGCGGCACATAGACGTGCCGTGGGGTGTGCAGCACCAGCACGTGGCGTTGTGGCCAGTGCACGGTGGTGAAGAAGAAGCCTGGCGACACGACGAAGCCCGTACTCCAGTAGAAGCCCGGACGCACGGCCCGGTAGTGCGCAGGCTGATACCAGGCCACCGGTGGATAGTAGGGGTGCCACCAGTCGCCGTAGACGACCCGGGTGTCGTACCAGGGCACGTGCACGATGCGCTCGCGCACCGGTTCGATGACAACCACCCGTTCGCGTTCCACGATGCGCACGTGATCATCCGAGCGCAGATTGCCGGCCTGCGCGGCACGGCTGCGCAGGTGCTGGACGGAGTCCATCACCTCGGCTTCCTGGTACAGAAAGGCATCGCCGAGACGCTGCGTCCAGTCGAGGTCCTCGTCGAGCCGCTGCAGGATATTGGGAAACGCCACGAGCGCCTGCACGGCAGGATCCCAGTCATAACTGGCGGCGGCCGCCACGGCCGCCTCGCCGGTGAGCTGCGGATTCTCGCGCGACCAGCGCGCCGCCTGGACGATTTCCAGAGGATAAGTGGACGCCATCAGGATGGTCGAGAGCAGTACGTCGGGATGCAGCGCGATGGGCGCGAGCATCTGGTCGAGTTCTGCCGCGCTGAAGGCCACAGCATGGCTTTCGTCCGCCGGCACGGCCGTCTGTGCGAACGAGGCATGCGGGGCGAGTACCACGCCTAGCAGCGCAATGGCGAGAAATCTGGTGGGTGCTGGCATGGCGTCGCTCCCGGGGCCGTGAGCCCATGTCACTTTGCGTCTGGCGCAGGCGCACCAACGCATTAAGGACTCTCAGCTTACCAGTCGAACCTGAACGCCAGCCAAACGCCCCGCCCGCACAGTGGATTCACGCCCGCAGCGTCTGCACCGGCGGCGTACTCACGACCGAGCGCGTGGCCAGTGTACCCGCCAGCCCGACCAGCAGCGCGCCGAGGATCGGTCCGCCGAACAGCACCAGCGGGTCGACCGCGTAATCCAGGCGAAACACCTGCCGGGCCAGCACCTGACCGATGACGACCGCCCCGATGGAGGCCAGGACGCCCGCCAGCAGGCCGAGTGCCACGAATTCCGCAATGATGCCGCGCAGCACTACACCCTGGCGGGCAC
The DNA here is from genome assembly GCA_964384925.1 of uncultured Woeseiaceae bacterium. Lineage (GTDB taxonomy): Bacteria > Pseudomonadota > Gammaproteobacteria > Steroidobacterales > PWYM01 > PWYM01. Next base: position 3,711 of record CAYLNP010000073.1, on the reverse strand, counting down.
CGAAGGTGCGCAGCATGGCGCTTTCATAGCGGCGCTCGTCGCGAGTAGCCTGCACCGCGGCCAGCAGCACCACGACGCCTGCGAGCAGCGTGAAGCCGAACACGTACTGCACCGCCAGCGAGGCGCGGTCCATGACCTGGCGCACCTGCGCGATGAGCGACTCCAGGTCGATCACCGAGACACTGGGGTGCTGGCGGACCAGATCGAGCAAGGCGCTGCGTTCGTCGCGCGGCACGAACACGCTGGTGATAAAGGTGGTCGGGTACTGCTCGAGCTCACCGGGCTGGAACAGCACGAAGAAGTTGGGATCGAAGGAATCCCAGGCCACTGCACGGATGCTGGTGATCTGCCCGGTCAGCGGCTCGCCTGCGATGCTGAAGCCCAGCGTATCGCCGACGTCCAGCCCGAGCGATTGCGCGATCCCCTCCTCGATCGACACTTCTGTCCCGCGGCTGTCTTCCGACCACCAGCGCCCGGCCACCAGCGTATTGCTGGGAGGCAGCGGCGCAGACCAGCTCAGATTGGCCTCGCGGGTCACCAGCCCGCGCCCGTCGGGATCCGTGATGTTCGCCTCACGCACAGGGACGCCGTTCAGGTGGCTGATGCGCGCGCGCACCAGCGGTGAGAACACCGGCGGCTCGATCCCGTTGGTACGAAAGATCTCACGCACCTCCGATAGCTCCTCCGGCTGCACGTTGATGATGAAATTGTTCGGTGCGTCCTCGGGCAGGCTGGCGCGCCAGCCATCCAGCAAGTCGTTGCGCACGACCGTAAGCAGCAGCAGCACCATCAGCCCGAGACCGAAGGCCACCACCTGCGTGATGCTCTCGCCACCGCGCCGGCTGATGTTGGCCAGCCCATAGCGCCAGGATACCCCCACGCCGCCACGCAGCCGGCCACTGACGCGAACCAGCAGCCAGCCTGCCAGGACCAGCGCGGCCAGCAGCACGGCAATGCCACCGACCACGACGAGCAGCAGCCCCAGGTCGCGCAGCACCCAGTAGAGCATCAGTACGACGACGCCGATGGCAGTCGTCGCCGATACCCACGCGGCTACACGCGGGGGTGGCAGATCGCGACGCAGCACGCGCAGCGGCGCGACGGTGCGAAGCTGCACGATGGGCGGCAGCGCAAAGCCGGTCAGCACGGCCAGCGAAGTGACCAGGCCCATCAGCGCCGGCAACCAGCCTGGCGCCGGCAGCGTGCCACCCACCAGTTCGGCGAGCAGCCAGGCGATACCGAACTGGGCGAGCCAGCCGATGAGGCTGCCGAGCACACCGGCCACCAGTGCGAGCAGGGTCAGCTGCCACAGCCCGACCTGCAGGACAAAGCGCTGCGGCGCGCCCAGGCACTTCATCAGCGCGACGGAATCCACATGGCGCGCCGCATAGCGGCGTGCAGCCATCGCCACGGCGACGGCTGCCAGCAGGACGGATACCAGCGAGGCCAGCGTCAGGAAGCGCTGGGCACGATCGATGGCGCCGGTCACCTGTTCACCGGCATCGCTCAAATCCTGCAGTCGTTCGCTTTCCGCCAGTTCGGGCTCCAGCCACGCGCGAAAGCGCGCGACCTCTGCGTCGGCACCGGCGAACAGCGCCGACCACGTGACCCGGCTGCCCGGTACCACCAGGCCGGAGGCCGGTATGTCGGCGAGATTCATCAGCACCGTCGGTGCCAGCGCCACGAAGCCGACGGACTGGTCGGGGCGGTATTCGAGCACACGCGTCAGCCGCAGCTCGACGGCGCCTACCTGCAGGCTGTCACCGACCGCCATGCCCAGACGCGCAAGCAGTCCGGACTCTGCCCAGACCTCGCCGGGGGCCGGGATCTCGCGCACCACATAGGCACTGGTGAACAGGTCGTCGGCCACGCGCAGCGCGCCGCGCAGCGGGTAGCCTTCCGTGACCGCCCGCAGGGCCGCGAGCTGGCTATCCTCGCCGAAATTGACGACGCTCGGGAAGGCCAGCACCTGTGCGCTGACCAGCCCGCGCGCCTGTGCCTCACGCAGATAGGCGGGATTGGGCTCATCGGAACTGCGCACCCGCAGGTCGGCCGCCAGCACCTCGGTGGCCTGGCGCTCCACACCCTTGGCCACGCGGTCGGTGAAGAACGCAATCGCCGTGAGCGAGCCCACGGCCACCAGCAACGCGACCACCAGTACACCGATCTCCCCGGACTTCCAGTCGCGGGCGAGCGTTCTGAGCGCATACAGGAGCGCGGCCATCAGTTCATGCGATCCGCGGACAGGCGGCCCGCATCGAGCTCGATGCGCCGCGTGCACCGCGCCGCCAGCGCCTCGTCGTGGGTCACCAGCACCAGCGTGGTGTGATGCTGACGGTTCATCTCGAACAGCAGGTTCAGCACACGCTCCCCGGTGCGGGCGTCCAGGTTACCGGTCGGCTCGTCAGCGAACAGCACCGAGGGTGCGGTGACGAACGCGCGCGCGATGGCGACGCGCTGCTTTTCGCCGCCGGAGAGCTGGCGAGGGTAATGGCCGACCCGAGAGTCGAGGCCCACATCGGCCAGGGCGGCCCGCGCTGCCTCGCGCGCATCGCGGCGTCCGGCCAGCTCGAGCGGCAGCATGACGTTTTCCAGCGCGGTCAGCGATGCCAGCAGGTGAAAGGACTGGAACATGAAGCCCACATGCTCGGCGCGCACCTGCGCGCGGCCGTCCTCGTCGAGCGCCGTGAGCTCGTGGTCACGCAGCCAGACCCGGCCGCTGCTGGGATCGTCGAGACCGGCCAGCAGTGCCAGCAGCGTGGACTTGCCCGCGCCCGAGGCACCCAGCACGGCCAGGGTCTGTCCCTGGGGGATGAGCAAACTTACGTCATCCAGGATGGTCAGAGTCCCCTCAGGACTGCTAACTTGCTTGCTCAGATGCTCCGCCCGGAGGACCATTTTGTCGTCGTTCAAATCCTGCTTCCTTGTCGTTGCGCTTATTCTCGCCGTGCCGGTGACGCAAGTCCCCTACGCTGCGGCGCAAGCAGCGGATTCTCCGCCACCCGTGCTGCTGGTCGTGGGCGACTCGCTCAGTGCGAGCTACGGCATGTACATGGACGAGGGCTGGGTCTCGCTGCTGGGCGCGCGCCTGACAGAGATCGGCCACCCGCATCGCATCATAAACGCCAGCATCAGCGGTGAGACCAGTGGCGGTGGTCTCGCGCGCCTGCCGCGGGCGCTGGATCGTCACCAGCCGGCGCTGGTGATCATCCAGCTCGGCGGCAACGACGGCTTGCGCGGCATCGACGTCAAAACGCTGCGTGGCAATCTCGCGCGCATGATCGAGCTCAGCCAGGCCGCCGGCAGCGAAGTCATCCTGACGGGAATCAAGATACCCCGCAACTACCGTGACGAGTACTACGAGGCCTTCGAGGCCGTCTACCCCTCGCTCGCCGCCGAGTTCGATGTCGCCGTCGTGGATTTCCTGCTGGAGGGCGTGGCGCTGGACCCGGCGCTGATGCAGGCCGACGGGATTCATCCGAACGTGGCCGCGCAACCTCGCCTGCTCGACAACGTGTGGCCGGCGATCACCCAGGTGCTGGCGATCGGTGACGGACGCGCCGAACTTGCGGAGCGTGGGAGTAACACGCAAACTCGCTGAGACTCAAGCCGCTACAAGAAAAGACCTTATGGAAAAGCCTTGGCTGAAGTCTTACCCCGAAGGCGTGCCCGAGACCATCGACGCCGACAGCATCGCGTCACTCAACGCCC
>CAYLNP010000072.1:0-11030 GCA_964384925.1 uncultured Woeseiaceae bacterium | reverse complement strand
GCCAAGCTCTCCGAACTGGCCAGCCAGCTGCGCCAGACCGTCTCCGGCTTCCGCCTGCCGGAGGCCGCCGGCGAGAGCCGGTTCAGTGAGACACAGATCTACCGTCACCTTCAGGGTGAGCAGCCGGCCGAGACCGCCACCGCGGCGCCGAAGGCGCCGGCGCGGCCGCGACCGGCCCCTGGTCCTGAATCGCTGCGCACCCGCTCCGGCTAAGCCATGAGTGTGCGGCCTTCTTCGTCGGAGACGTCGGGCGCGCGGCAGCATGCGCCCGTCGGCGATGTCGCGTCGCAGTCGCTCGAACTGGTCACCCGTGAACTTGGCGCAACGCTGAACGAAGCCCAGCGCGCACTGGAGGACTACGTCCAGGGGCGCGGACTGACCGAATCCCTGCATCATTGCCGCAGCCTGCTGCACCTGGCCCGGGGCGCGCTGCGCATCGTCGAGGTCCATGGCGCCGCGCTGCTTGCCGAGGAAATGGAGCAGGTCTGCGATCACCTTGTCGCTGAAAGCGGCCGCAGGAATCGCGACGAGGCCATCGAGGCCCTCAGTCGCGCGATGGTGCAGTTGCCGGTGTATCTGGAACGCGTCCTGTCCGGGGGGCGCGACATCGCCCTGGTACTGCTGCCGCTGCTCAATGACCTTCGCGCGGTTCGCGGACGGCCGCTGCTCTCGGAAGGCACGCTGCTGCTGCTCAACCTCTCGCCGCAGCGCAACGCACACTCGCCGGACACCTCGCGCCCGCCACCGCCGACCGATCTGGTGGAGGTGGCCAGACAGGTACGCCCCGCTTTCCAGCTGGCGCTGCTGGGCATCATCAAGGGTGAGAACGTCACACGCAATCTGGAGCGCCTCGCGCAGGCGGCGGGGCAGCTCGAGGAGGCTGCGCGTGCCGACGCCGTGCATCAGTTGTGGTGGGTGGTCGGTGGAGTGCTCGAGGCCCTGCTGGATGGCGGGCTGGAGGCCAGCGTCACGGTCAAGCGCCTGCTTGGACAGGCGGATCGACAGATCAAGCGTCTTATCGCCGAGGGTGAGACGCGTATTGCCGCGGCCGCACCGCTGGATCTGCTCAACAACCTGCTCTACTACGTCGCGCGTGCACGCAGCAACGGCGCCAAGGTAGAGGCGATCCGGGCGTCTTTCGCGCTCTCCGAACTGCTGCCCGGCGACGACGAGGTCGCAACGGCGCGTGAAAGCCTGTCCGGCCCGAGCATCAAGTTGATGCATACGGTGGCCGCGGCGATCAAGGATGACCTGGCGCGCGTCAAGGATGTGCTCGACATTCACGTGCGCACCGGCAGTGAGGATGTCTCGGCGCTGGCGCCGCAGCTCGACATGCTCAAGAAGATCGCGGACACCCTGGGAGTCCTCGGGCTGGGCGAACTGCGCGGCGATATCCAGAACGAGATCCGGCAGCTAGGCGGGATCGTCAGTGGCGGACACCCGGTGGACGAGGCCACCCTGCTGTCCATCGCATCGACCCTGCTGCGAGTGGAAGACAACATCGATCAGCAGCTGGTGCGCATGGCCAGTCCCAGCCCGGCTGCGGTGGTGGAAGGCGTCGAGGCGCCGGACACCGACTACCGGGAAGTGACGACCGCCGTGCTGCGCGAATGCACGATCAATCTTGCGCGCGTCAAGGAGGCGATGACGGCGGCACTGGCCAATGCTGAAAACCCGGCCATGATGGACGAAGTCCCGGTACTGCTGCGCGGCATCAATGCAGGCCTGCTGATGCTTGGCAAGGAACGCGCGGTGCGGGTGGTCGAGAATATCGGCCGCGTGCTCAAGCAACGTCTGCGACCCGGCCGGATCGCGCTGGATGCCGAGCAGACGGACCGGCTTGCCGACGCCGTGGTCAGTCTCGAGTACTACATGGAGACGCTCGCCGTCGGACGCAGCGATCCCTGGTACATGCTCGACAACGCCGAATCGTGCCTGTCTCGGCTGCTGCCGCGTGGCACGCCTGCGGAAGACACCGGCGTGCGCGCAGCGGCACCTGAACCCGCCTTGCAAAGCCCGCCAGCACCGCAGCGGCCCGCGGCGGCCGTGCCGCCCCAGGTCATGGCCGCAAGCCAGGGCGACCGGCCGGACCCGGAACTCCTCGAAGTGTTCATAGAGGAGGCCAAGGAAGAACTCGTGTCGCTGGCGCGAAGCTTCCCCGCCTGGCGCAGGAATCCCGCCGATGCCGAATCGCTGGTATCCGTGCGGCGATCCTTCCACACCCTCAAGGGCAGCGGCCGTATGGTCGGTGCACAGATGATCGGCGAGTTTGCATGGAGCGTCGAGAAGCTGCTCAACCGCCTGATCAACCAGACCTTGCAGCGCAACGATGCGATGCTCGATTTTCTCGGCGAGGCCATCTCCTCGCTGCCGCAGCTTATCGAGCAGCTCGAATTGGGCATTCGGCCGCAGGCCGATTTCCGCATGCTGATGAAGCAGGCGGAGGCGTTCGCAAACGACGATCCCGCGGCGGCAGCGATGCTGGCGGAGATCGCACCGCCCGAGACCGCTACCCCGCAGCCAGCGCCCGAAGACACGACGGGGCGCGAGCGCATGGATCCTGTGCTGCGCGAGATTTTCCTGAAGGAGACCCGCGGCCACGTCGAGACCGTACGCTCGTTTCTGGCCGAGGCTGACGCCGCCGCGGCACCGCTGCGCCCGAGTGAGCAGCTCTATCGCGCCTGCCATACGCTGCTGGGCAGCTCGAGAATGGCGGAACTCGCCTCGGGCGAGGCGCTCGCCGCGCCGATGGAACACTACGTGCGCAGCGTGATGTCGGCGGGCGCGGCGGTGACACCGGCCGGTCGGGCGGCACTGGCGAAGGGGTGTGCCGAGATCGAACAGATGATGGCTGCGCTTGCCGATGAGCGGCCGATCGAGGTCGACGAGCCGGCGCTGCTCGCGGCCTTTGCGCAACCCCAGGCGGAACTCGACGCGGCGGCCACGTCGGTGCCCACCAGCGACTCGGGGCAATGGCAGACGATCAGCGAGCAGGCGCCGGATGTCACGGGGGTTGCGGCGGAGTTGCCGGCGCACCTGCCTGCGGAACCTGCGGCGGCAGACGATTTCGACCCCGAGCTTGCGGCGATCTTCAGCGAGGAGGCCGGCGAGATTCTCGAGCAGGCCGATGAGCTGCTCGCGCGCTGGTCGCCCAGCCAGGGCGCCGACGTGGTTGAACTGCAGCGCCTCCTGCATACGCTCAAGGGTGGCGCACGCATGGCCGGGCTGGTCTCGATGGGCGATCTCTCACACGAGATGGAAAGCCTGCTTGAAGGCCTGGCTGCAGGGCGCATTCAGGCCGATGCGGAACTGCCGTTGCTGCTTCAGCGCAGCGTCGATACCTTGCACTCGATGCGCGACAGCCTCGATGCCGGGCATCAGCTCCGCGCCGATCATGCGCTGCTTGATGCGCTTGCCGCAGCGGCCGCCGGGCGTGCCTCCGAGGTGCCCGAAGCCGCGCCGGCCGAAGCACCGGTGTCGGCGGAACCGCCGGTCGAGCAGCCGCCAGTCGAGCAGACTTCGCAAATCGAGGCAGACGCACTCGAGCCCCGACGGCCTCGCGAGGAGGAGATTGCCGATTCGATCTCCGGCCTGACCGCCCTGCTCGACGAGATCGATGCGCCGGTGGCACCGAAGCCGGAAGCGCCCGCCGGTGAAACCCATGCACCGGAGGCGCCGGTGTCGGACGACACCACGGTCGAGGTGCCAGAGGTTACGACGACGGGCGATTCGGACATTGAAGACTGGCTGCCGGAGGAAGGCGAGGCACAGCCTCCAACGGTAATGGATGGGCCTGAAGACTCGGTACCGGAGTACTCCGTGCCGGAGTACTTCGCAGACGAACGCCTGCCGGAAGAACCTGCCCCGGAGGATTCAGAAGCACCGGAGGTTTCTGAATCCTACGAAGTTTCCGTGGCGCAGGACGTTTCCGAGCCCCAGAACGCCGAAGCCCGAGAGGACTCCGAAGCGCCGGCTGAGCCAGCGCAGGAGATCGCCGCGCAATCACAGCACGACGACGCCGAAACTCAGCCCGCCGCACCGCGTACGCGCTCGCAGGCGGCCGAACGCCAAGAGTTTGCGCGCATCGACGCCGAACTGCTCGATGACATGCTCAACTCCGCCGGCGAGATCAGCATCTTTCATTCCCGCCTCAACCGGCAGGTCGGCTCCATCGAGTTCCATCTCGGTGAGCTGTCCCAGACCGCCACCCGCATGCGCGAGCAGCTGCGCGCGCTGGAGGCCGAGACCGAGCGCCAGATCCTGCACCGTCACCATGAAGACTCGGCGCGCAGTGATGACTTCGATCCGCTCGAGCTCGACCGCTACTCGACACTGCAGCAGCTCTCCCGCGCGCTGGCCGAATCGGTGAGCGACGTCTCGAGCATCAACGACCTGCTGCATACGCTGTCCACCGATGCCGATACCCTGCTCGTGCAGCAGGGGCGCGTGACGCTGCAGCTGCAGGACAGCCTGATGCGTACGCGCATGGTGCCCTTCCAGCGCCACGTCACCCGCCTGGCAAGGCTGGTCCGCCAGACCGCCGGCGAGACGGGCAAGCGCGCCGAGCTGGTGGTCAAGGGCGCCACCGGCGAACTCGACCGTCAGGTGCTCGAGCACATGCTCCCGCCGCTGGAGCATCTGCTGCGCAATGCGGTGATCCACGGGATCGAGTCGCCGGCCGAGCGCCACGCCGCCCACAAGCCGGAAACCGGCGAGATCAGCGTGCACATGCGCCGAGACGGCTCCGAGGTCGTCATCGACGTTGCCGACGACGGCGCCGGCATCAACACCCAGGCGATTCGCGCCAAGGCGATGGAGCAGGGTCTGCTCAAGCCTGGCGAGCGTCTCAGCGACGAGGCCGCCAAGGAGATGATCCTGCGGCCGGGATTTTCGACCGCGACGCAGCTCACGCAGTCCGCCGGCCGCGGCGTGGGCATGGACGTGGTGGCCTCGCAGGTGCAGAAACTCGGCGGCAGCCTGCGCATCGAGTCCAAACGCGGCCAGGGCACCCGCTTCATCGTGCGGCTGCCCTATACGCTCGCGATCACACAGGCGCTGATCGTCAAGGTCGGCGACGAGACCTTCGCACTGCCGCTGCCGACGGTGGAGGGCATTGCACGCATCTCGCGCGACGAGCTGCTCGAGCGGCTCACCGATGACGATCCGCGCTTCGAGTACGCCGGTCAAAGCTTCCGCCTTCAACACCTCGGGCTGTTCGTCGGCGGCAGTCCGTCACGGCTGCCCGAAGACGATACCGCCGTACCGGTGATCCTCGTACGCGCGGCAGAGCATTCGACCGCGCTGATCACCGATGAGCTGATGGGCAGCCGCGAGATCGTCGTCAAAACCCTCGGACCGCAGATCACGGGTATTCCCGGCGTGTCGGGCGCGACCATCCTCGGCGACGGCAGCATCGTGGTGATTCTGGACGTCGGCACGCTGGTGCGCGCGCAGCGCGATGAACTGCTGGCCCGGCCGATGGCCGCACCTGTGGATGCCCGCCTGCTGGCGCTCGTCGTCGATGATTCGATCACCGTACGGCGCGTGACCCAGCGCCTGCTCGAGCGCAACGGCATGCGCGTGATGACGGCCAAGGACGGCATGGACGCGATCACGGCCCTGCAGGAGGCGCGACCCGACATCATCCTGCTGGACATCGAGATGCCGAGGATGGACGGCTATCAGTTCGCCTCGCACGTGCGAAACGATCCGCGCGTTGCAGATGTGCCGATCATCATGATCACCTCGCGCTCGAGTGAGAAGCACCGGGCCCGCGCCATCGAGGTCGGCGTCAACGACTATCTCTCCAAGCCCTATCAGGAAAGCCAGCTGCTCAATGCGATCGCGCCGCTGGTCAGGCGGGACATGTCATGAACGAGGTGGCCGAGGAACTCTACAGTCTGCTGATCCCGCTGCAGGATGCTCGCCTGATCGTGCCGCGTGCCTGCATCGCAGAGGTGGTCGGCTTCACCCGACCCTCGGTAGTGGCAGACGATGCACCCGACTGGTTTGTCGGTACGCTCGACTGGAATGGCCGGCAGTTGCCGGTCGTCTCCTTCGAGGCCGCGGCCGGCCAGGCGGTCCCGGAAAGCTCGGGGCGCACTCGCGTGGTGGTCTTCCATGCCATGGCCGGCCAGTTGCAGCCACCGTTTTTCGGCGTGCTCACGCAGGGTTTTCCGCAACTGGTGCGGGTCAATCCGGATGTGCTGACGCCCGACGACGAGGTGTTCCCTGCCGACGGTCCTGTCATCTGTCGCATCCGCATGATCAACGAGCTGCCGTTGATTCCGGACCTCGAATGCCTCGAGCGCATGATCCTGAGCGTCACAACCGTGACGCAGCCGCTGTCCTGACCGCGCAGCGCGCGTGTGTGTCCGCGCCTACTGGCGTGGCGTGCCGGCAAGATCTCCCCAGCAGCCCTGAATCAGCGCCAGTGCCACCGCGGCCGCGGTTTCCGTGCGCAGGACCCTGGGGCCCATGCTCCGGGGCTCAAAACCCGCTGTCCGTGCCTGCATTATCTCGGTGGGGCTCAATCCGCCTTCCGGTCCGATCAGCACCGTGACGCACTCGCCGGCTGCCGGTCGCGGTCCGCTGGTCAGCGCACAGGCATCCTCGGGCAGCAGAAGCCACCGCGGTCCGTCTGCAGGCAGGCCCGCCAGCGCCGCCTGCAGTGTCTGCGGCACGGCGACCTCGGGTGGGCGGTTGCGCCCGCACTGTTCGCAGGCACTGATGGCAACGGCGTGCCAGTGATCGCGTCTTTTGAGCGCCTGGTCATTTGCCAGGCGCACGACACCGAACTCCGTGAGCACAGGCACGACCTTACTCACACCCAGCTCCGTGGCCTTCTGCACGGCGTAGTCCATGCGTTCACCACGCGACACACCCTGCACCAGCCGCACGCCCAGCGGGCTTTCCCTGTCCCCGGGCAGGTGCTCGAGCACCATGAGCTGCGCACGATCGCGGCCAAGGTTCTCCAGGCGCGCGCGATACTCGCCGCCGGCACCGTCGAACAGCGTGACCTCGGTGCCGATGCCCAGGCGCAGCACGCGCGTCAGGTACCGTGCGCGCTGGCCGGTGATCTCGACGGGGCGCTCAAGGCCAAGCGGCTGTTCAATATGCAGGCGGTGGAAACGCATCGACGTGATCGCTTGTGCTGGACGGTGCCGGACGGGAAGAATAGCGCGCATGGATGAGCAGGTGTTCAGCGTCGATGTGCACAGCGGATTGCTGCGACCAGCACGACAGCTGGTTTCGCCAAATCACGACGAGCGGCCGCGCGACGCGCGCCCTGAACTCATCGTCGTGCACGGCATCAGTCTGCCGGAAGGCCAGTTCGGCGGTCCGTGGATCGACGCGCTGTTCACCAACAGCCTGGACGCGCGCGCCCACCCGTCTTTCGGCGAGATCGCCCGGTTGCGTGTCTCGAGTCACGCGCTCATCCGGCGCGATGGCGCTGTGACGCAGTACGTCCCCTTCCACCTGCGCGCGTGGCACGCTGGCGAGTCGACGTGGTGCGGACGCAGCCGCTGCAACGATTTCTCCATCGGCATAGAGCTCGAGGGTGCCGACACGATCCCCTACGAGGCCGTACAATATCGGCGGCTGGCTGCGCTGGTGCACGCGCTTTGTGCCGCGTATGCCGGGCTGAGCGCGGTTGACGTGGTGGGGCACGCAGACATCGCACCGGGCCGCAAGACCGACCCAGGCCCGGCCTTCGAGTGGCAGCGTCTGCGGTCGCTGCTGGCGTGAGCGCCGCGCCGAACGGGAGACTTCCATGAAACTGATTGCGCTGGTGATCGGCCTTGCGCTGGAACGCATGCTCACTCACCTGCTGCATCTTCGTGAGCTGCGCTGGTTCGACCGCTACTTCGACTGGGGTCTGGCGCAGATGCGCGATCGGCCCTCGTGGGCGGCATGGCTGATCGGCGTGGCAGTGCTGCTCGTGCCTGTTCTGCCGGTCGTGATCATCGCGGCAAGCCTGCTGAGTGCGGACATCTTCTGGGACGTGCCGTATTTCCTGTTTGCGGTTCTGGTACTGCTGTTCAGCCTGGGCCCGCGCGATCTGGGCGCGGAGGTGGACGAGTACTGCGAAAGCGTCGAGAACAACCGTTTCGAGGAATCCCAGCGCATTGCCAAGGAGTTGCTGGAAACCGAGCCACCGCGAGATTTCGGCCGACGTGAACTTGCCGTCGAAGAGGCGGTGCTCGTTCAGGCGAACAACCGCATCTTCGGCGTGGTCTTCTTTTTCGTGGCCTTCGGGCCGATCGGTGCCTGGCTGTTCCGCGTCGGTGACCTGTTCAGGCGGCGCGCAGTGTACGAGGCACACCGCGAGGCTGCGCCGGAACGCGCTCAGCCGTACGATCGCGTGGAACAGCTGCATGGCATCCTGGCGTGGGTGCCGGCGCGCCTGACCTGCCTCGGCTACGCCCTGGCCGGCAGTTTCGAGGAGGCGATGCGCGCCTGGCGAAGCTACGGCGAAAATATTGTCGGACAGCGGTTTTTCCACATCAACGACGAACTGGTCGCGGCTGTTGGCCAGGCGGCACTGGCGCGACCGGCCGATGACGCCATCAGTGCGGAGGGTGTCGCCGCTGCGCTTCGGCTGGTGACGCGTACGGTGTTCATCTGGGTGACCGTGATCGCGCTGATGACGCTGTTCGGCTGGGCGGTATAAGTCCCGCGCGCCGAGCCGTTCAGCGCGTCTGCTTTCCGCGCTTCCAGAGGACCTCGGTGCCCTGTTCGTGGCGCGCCAGCACGCGCGCGATCACGAACAGCAGATCTGACAGTCGATTGAGGTAGCGCAGGCCTTCGGGGTTGACCTCTTCCTGATGCGCCAGCGACCACACCCGGCGCTCTGCCCGGCGGCACACCGTACGTGCGAGGTGACATGCCGCCGCCGCGGGGCCGCCTCCGGGCAGGATGAAATCCTTGAGCGGCGGCAGCTTCTCGTTGAAACCGTCGAGCGCCTGCTCCAGGCGCTCGACGAATTGCGCCTTGATCGCCACATGGCCGGGAATGCACAGTTCTCCGCCGAGATCGAAGAGATCATGCTGTACCTCGGTGAGACACTCACGCACGGCCTCCGGGACATCGCTGAGCGCCAGCACCATGCCGATGGCGCTGTTGGCCTCGTCCACGGTGCCGTACGCCTCGACACGCCGGTGATCCTTGGCGATCCGATTGCCGTCACCGAGTCCGGTGGTCCCGTCATCACCGGTGCGGGTGTAAATCCTGGTCAGTCGATTGCCCATCACGCTCCGCCGGATCGCGCACTTGCGCGGAAAGATGCTGCTGGCAATCCGGCGTGCATGCCCGGATCATTGCGCAGCGAGCCACGAGGCTAGTGCCTCGCGGGCGCGCGCACAAGTGGTGCGGGGTGCAGCCACTTGTCACTGGAGGATCGATGACACAACACACCTTCCTTGAGGTCGCTCTCGAGGCGGCCGCGGCGGCGGCCGAAATCATCCGTCACTACTACCGGGCCGGGGCGGCAGTCACCCTCAAGGCCGACGCAACACCGGTAACGCAGGCCGATGTGGAGTCCGAGCAGGCGATCCGCAGGCTGATCACCGCTGTGTTCCCCGACCACGGGTTCTACGGTGAAGAGACCGGCCAGGCGGGTCTGGAGGCCGAGTACCTGTGGCTGGTGGATCCCATCGATGGCACCAAGGCATTCGTGCGCGGCTATCCGTTCTTCTCCACGCAGATCGCGCTGATGCATCGCGGCGAGCTGGTGCTGGGCGTGTCCAGCGCCCCCGAGTTCGACGAAGTGATCTGGGCCCAGCACGGCCGTGGTGCCTGGCACCAGGACCGGCGCCTGGAAGTCTCGAAGATCGCCACGCTGGAAGACTGTGCGCTCTCGGCAGGCAACCTGAAGACGCTGGCGCGCAGTGCGCAATGGACGAGCTACGGACGCATCGTCGCACGGGTGAACCGCATACGTGGCTACGGCGACTTCTACCACTATCATCTGCTGGCGCGCGGCAGTCTCGATGCGGTCATCGAATCCGACGTGAACATTCTGGATATCGCTGCGCTGACGGTCATCGTCCGCGAAGCCGGTGGTGTGTTCACGCAGCTCGACGGCGCAGAGGTCGGACTTGCGACCACCACCGTCCTGGCCAGCAACGGTGCGTTGCATGGCCAACTGCTGGCCGCACTGTAGGGCGAATCAGCGCGTCGCAACCTCCGCGCCGTCGTCCTGCCGCTGCGCGCTGTCAACCGCCGCGGGCGGTGACGAGAGTACGTCGACCGGGAAATAACGTCCGCCGCTGACGACGGCGCGGACTGTCTGTATTGCCCGGATATCGTCCAGCGGGTCACCGCTCAGGATCACCAGGTCGGCGAGCTTGCCGGCGCTCACCGATCCCAGGCTTCCTGCCGCACCCAGCGCCCAGGCCCCATCAAGCGTGACGGCGCGCAACGCGCCGGCCGATCCCAGCGGGCTGTCGGCCAGCAGCGCGATTTCGGCGTGCAGTGACGCGCCTGGCGGCAGCGGTGATGCCCCGCTGCCGGCACCGATCAGGCCGCCCCCCGCCGCGATGGCAGCCAGGGCAGCATGCGCCGTCGCGGCGCGGTCCGCCTCAGCGCCCAGCGACGGGGTCAGTGCGAGGCCCGCGCGCGCCGCCAGTGCGCCCATGTCGCTGTAGGCCATGCCGCCTGTATGGTCGCCGCGTCGGCTGCGCCCATGTGTCAAACCGGTGACCCCGGCGGCACCGCTGAAGGCCGCTGTGGCCACATCGTCGGTGGTTACGCGGAGTCCGGCGTTCGCGGCCAGCGACACGGCCTGCAGGCGCTGCTCACCCGGCAGCAACGGTCCGAGATGCAGCACGTGCTGTCCCAGCGCTGCCGCACGCCCGATTTCAAGGCCCAGCTGCGCTTCGCTGCGGATCGGTACCGACCATCGTCCGGCGCTGCGAGCGCCGTCGAGCACCGGCCCGCCAAACACCAGGCGTGGTCCCGGCGTCGCGCCGTGCGCCCAGGCTTCACCGCGGGCCAGCGCATCGTAAGGGTCCACGACCGGTTCGCGC
>CAYLNP010000071.1:0-11712 GCA_964384925.1 uncultured Woeseiaceae bacterium | reverse complement strand
GACTGCGCTTCGCCATCCGTGAGGGTGGTCGTACCGTGGGCGCCGGCGTCGTCGCAAAAATCATCAAGTAAGGCATACAGATAATGGCTACGAACCAGACTATCCGCATCCGCCTCAAGGCCTTCGATCACCGTCTGATCGACACCTCGGCGCGTGAAATCGTGGAGACCGCCAAGCGGACAGGTGCGCAGGTGCGTGGCCCGATCCCGCTCCCCACCAAGATGGAGCGCTTCACGATCCTGATCTCGCCGCATGTCAACAAGGATGCGCGTGACCAGTACGAGCTGCGCACCCACAAGCGCCTGATGGATATCGTCGATCCTACGGACAAGACCGTCGATGCGCTGATGAAGCTGGAACTGCCCACCGGCGTGGATGTGCAGATCAAGCTCAACTGATTTAAAAATCGATTGAAACGGCGGAGCGCACTGCTATAATAGCGGGCTCCGTGAGACCCGGCGAGGCAATGCCCCGCCGGGTTTCGTCGACTCACGAAGTCGCGCCCAGGCCGCAACGCCTGGTGTCCGGGCTTCGTTCCCGCCGGCGACAGTCGGTCCGGGCAGGGTTTAAAGGGGCGTCAGGCCTGGCGGCCAGCTCACACGGTCATGTGTGGTCGCCAGGCCTGACGCCCTTCGTGAACCGGCTGTTTGCCGGGTTTGAGCCGGGTTCGCCCGGCACAGTGTCCACCAATCGAAGTGGGCACGGTGATAGAGGAACAAAGATGAGTATCGGTCTAGTTGGCCGCAAGCGCGGCATGACGCGCGTGTTCATGGAAGACGGTGCCTCGGTGCCGGTGACCGTGATCGAAGCCCTGCCCAACCGGGTGACGCGCGTGCGCGCGCCGGAAACCGATGGCTATCGCGCCATCCAGGTCACCACGGGTTCGAAAAAGCCCCAGCGCCTGTCCCGTCCCATGCTCGGACAGTTCGCGGCCGCCGAGGTCGCGCCGGGCGAAGGCCTGTGGGAATTCCGCCTCGCCGATGGCGAAGGTGCGGAACTGGCCGCGGGTGCGGAGATCAAGGTCGACATCTTCGCCGATGGGCAGTTCGTCGATGTGGTCGGCACGACCCGCGGCAAGGGCTTCGCCGGCGTCATCAAGCGCTACCATTTCTCATCGCAGGACGCCACGCACGGCAACTCGCTGTCGCATCGCGCCCCGGGCTCCATCGGTCAGAACCAGACCCCCGGCCGCGTGTTCAAGGGCAAGAAGATGGCCGGCCACATGGGCAACGTGCGGCGTACCGCCATCAACCTTCGGGTCGTGCGCGTGGATGCCGATCGCAATTTGCTGCTGATCCGCGGTGCGGTTCCCGGTGCGCCCGGCGGCCAGGTCATCGTGCGTCCCGCAGTCAAGAAGCCGGCGCAGGCTTAAGGAGCAGTCATGGAACTCAAGCTGCATGCCGCGGGCGGTGATGGATCGGTTCAGCTCTCCGATGCCACGTTCGGCATCGAGTACAACGAGCCCCTCGTGCACCAGGTCGTGACCGCCTACATGGCGGCCTCGCGCGCCGGCACCAAGGCACAGAAAACCCGTGCACAGGTGCGTGGCGGTGGTATCAAGCCGTGGCGCCAGAAGGGCACGGGCCGTGCCCGCGCCGGCACCATCCGCAGCCCCATCTGGGTCGGCGGTGGCCGCGCCTTCGCCGCCCAGCCGCGCGACCACAGCCAGAAAGTCAACCGCAAGATGTACCGCGGGGCTCTGAAGGCCATGCTCTCCGAGCTGATCCGCCAGGAGCGTCTGGTGCTGGTTGAGAGCTTCGCCGTGGAGGCGCCAAAGACCAAGCTCGTCGTGCAGAAGCTGCGCGAGCTCGAGCTCAACGACGCGTTGATCGTGGTCGAGGCGTTCGACGAGAAGCTCTTCCTGGCAGCCCGCAACCTGTCCGGCATCGAGGTGCTGGCGGCGCACGAGATCGATCCGGTGAGCCTTGCGCGCTACGCCAAGGTGGTGATGACCGTGCCGGCCGTGAAGCTCATCGAGGAGAAACTGTCATGAGTGCTGTCGCCCGCCAGGAGCGGCTGATGGATGTGATCATCGGACCGCACGTGTCCGAGAAGAGCACCACGCTTGCCGACAGCGCCAATCAGGTGGTGTTCAAGGTGCGCCGCGACGCCACCAAGGCCGAGATCCGCAAGGCTGTGGAGATGCTGTTTGAAGTCAGCGTCACGGGCGTATCCACGGTGCTGATCAAGGGCAAGGCCAAGCGCTTCGGAGCCCTGCAGGGCAAGCGCTCGGACTGGAAGAAAGCCTATGTGCGCCTGGCCGAAGGTCAGGACATCGACTTCCTGGACGCCGAATAGGCCAGGTCGCAGGGATAACGTCATGCCAGTACAAAAAGCCAAACCGACCTCCGCGGGCCGCCGTTTCGTCGTCAAGGTCACCTCGCCCGAGCTGCACAAGGGTGCACCGTACTCGGCGCTGGTGTCCGGCACGAAGCGCACGGGCGGCCGTAACGCCGCCGGTCGCATCACCACCCGTCACAAGGGCGGTGGTCACAAGCGCCTGCTGCGCGACATCGACTTCCGTCGCGACAAGGACGGTATCGTCGCCCGCGTCGAGCGTCTGGAGTACGACCCCGCGCGCACCGCCCATATCGCCCTGCTGGTGTACCGTGATGGCGAGCGACGCTACATCGTCGCGCCGCGCGGCGTGAAGGCAGGCGACGAGCTGCGATCGGGCAGTGATGCACCGATCCGCCCGGGCAATTCGATGCCCCTGCGCAATATCCCGGTCGGCTCCACCATTCATTGCGTGGAACTCAAACCCGGCAAGGGCGCCCAGCTCGCCCGTTCGGCAGGCACCAGCGTGCAGCTTGCAGCGCGCGAGGGCAGCTATGCCACGGTGCGCCTGGCCTCCGGCGAGATGCGCCGGGTGCATATCGAGTGCCGCGCCACGCTCGGCGAGGTCAGCAACCCGGAGAACAACCTGCGCAAGCTGGGCAAGGCCGGTGCTTCGCGCTGGCGCGGTGTGCGCCCGACCGTGCGTGGCACGGCGATGAACCCGGTCGACCACCCGCACGGCGGTGGCGAGGGTCGCAACATGGGCAAGCATCCCGTCACGCCCTGGGGTGTGGCCACCAAGGGATACCGTACGCGCAACAACAAGCGTACGCAGAACATGATCGTTCGTAGTCGGCACCGCAAGTAAGTGTCCGGCGCAAGCAGGAATCTAGAGAGGATCTGACGTGCCCCGTTCCGTAAGAAAAGGCCCGTTCGTCGACGCCCATCTGGCGGCAAAGGTGCGCGTGGCGGCAGAAAAGAATGACCGTCGGCCGATCAAGACCTGGTCGCGCCGCTCCATGGTCCTGCCCGACATGGTCGGTCTGACCATTGCGGTGCACAACGGCCGTCAGCATGTTCCGGTGCTCATCTCCGAGAATATGGTCGGACACAAGCTCGGTGAGTTCGCAGTGACCCGTACGTTCAAGGGTCACTCCGGCGACCGCAAGTCGAAGTAAGGCGAGGTGGAAGTCATGCAGGTGGGTGCAACACTGCGCTACGCGCGAATCTCGCCGCAGAAGTGCCGGCTGGTAGCGGATCAGATCCGTGGCAAGAGCGTGGGCTCTGCGCTGCAGATCCTGAACTTCAGCCCGAAGAAGGCTGCCGTGATTGTGCGCAAGGTGCTCGAGTCGGCGATTGCCAATGCCGAGCACAACAACGGGGCCGACATCGACGAGCTCAAGGTCGCGATGGTGCAGGTCAACGAGGCACCCACGCTCAAGCGCTTCCGCGCCCGGGCCAAGGGCCGTGGTGCGCGCATCCTCAAGCGCAACAGCCACATCACGATCGAAGTGGCCGGTTCGCAGGACTAGAGAGAAGACTATGGGTCAGAAAGTACATCCTACCGGCATACGCTTAGGTATCACCAAGGACTGGACGTCCAAGTGGTACGCCAATTCGGGCGAGTACGCCGATTTCGTGCATGCCGATTACAAGGTGCGCGAGTTCCTGAAGGTCCGTCTGAAAGAGGCCTCGGTGAGCCGCATCCTGATCGAGCGGCCTGCCAAGAAGGCCCAGATCACGATCCATACCGCGCGTCCGGGTATCGTCATCGGTAAGAAGGGTGAGGACATCGAGAAGCTGCGCGGTGAGGTGGCCAAGCTTCTGGATATGAACGTCAACGATGTGCGCATCAACATCGCCGAGATCCGCAAGCCGGAGATGGACGCACAGCTGGTGGCCGAGGGTATCGCCCAGCAGCTCGAGCGCCGCGTGATGTTTCGCCGGGCGATGAAGCGTGCCGTGACCAACACCATGCGCATCGGTGCCCAGGGCGTGAAGATCCGCGTCTCTGGCCGGCTCAATGGTGCGGAGATTGCGCGCTCGGAGTGGTATCGCGAGGGCCGCGTGCCACTGCATACGCTGCGCGCCGATATCGATTACGGTTTCGCCGAGGCCAGAACGACCTACGGGGTGATCGGCATCAAGTGCTGGATTTTCAAGGGCGAGGTGTACGACACGGCCGAGGTCACGACCGACGCCGCTGAGCCGGCCGGCCGCTGAGGAATTTTTAAGTCATGTTGCAGCCAAAGAGAACCAAATTCCGCAAGCAGCACAAGGGCCGCAATCGCGGTCTTGCGCAGCGCGGCAACGAGGTGTCGTTCGGCGAGTTCGGCCTTAAGTGCGTCGATCGCGGCCGCTTGACCGCACGCCAGATCGAGGCCGCCCGTCGTGCCATGACGCGCCACGTCAAGCGCGGCGGCAAGATCTGGATTCGCGTGTTCCCGGACAAGCCGATCACGAAAAAGCCGCTTGAAGTGCGCCAGGGCAAGGGCAAGGGCAACGTCGAGTACTGGGTAGCCCTGGTGCAGCCCGGCAGCGTGCTCTACGAGATGGAGGGCGTGACCGAGGAGATCGCACGCGAGGCCTTCCGCCTGGCTGCGGCCAAGCTGCCCGTGCGTACCGCGTTTGTCAGCCGGACGGTGATGTGATGAGCAAGACCAGCGAATTGCGCGGCAGGAGCGCAGAAGAACTCAACGAGGAGCTTTTGAAGCTTCGTCGCGAGCAGTTCAACCTGCGCATGCAGCGGGCGACAGGCCAGATGGCCCGCCCCGACCAGTTCACCAGGGTCCGTCGCAGCATTGCGCGGATCAAGACCATCCTGCACGAGCGGGACGGCGCCGCCGGGAGTAAGGGCAAATGAGCGCAGAATCGGCTGAAATCATCAGCGAGAGCACCACGCGGGAACGCATGCTCAGTGGGCGCGTCACCAGCAGCAAGATGGACAAGAGTGTGTCGGTTGCCGTGGAGCGCCGAGAGCGCCACCCGGTCTACGGCAAGTTCGTGCGCCGCACCACCAAGCTGATGGCGCACGACGAGAACAACGAGTGTCGCGAGGGCGACACCGTGATCATCGCCGAGACCCGCCCGCTGTCCAAGCGCAAGGCCTGGCGTGTCGTCACCATCGTTGAGCGGGCGCCAGAGCGCTGATTCGCCGGAGTTATTGCAATGATTCAGATGCAGAGCGTGCTCGATGCGGCCGACAACAGTGGGGCCCGCCGGGTGATGTGCATCAAGGTGCTGGGTGGGTCCAAGCGCCGTTATGCCAACATCGGTGATGTCATCAAGGTGAGCATCAAGGATGCGATACCGCGTGGCAAGGTCAAGAAGGGCGAGGTGTACAACGCCGTCGTCGTGCGGACCCGCAAGGGCGTGCGCCGGCCGGATGGTTCGCTGATCCGTTTCGACGGCAATGCGGCCGTGCTGCTGAACAACAAGCTCGAGCCGATCGGCACCCGTATCTTCGGGCCGGTCACGCGCGAGCTGCGAGTCGGCAGCTTCATGAAGATCATTTCCCTGGCGCCGGAAGTCCTGTAGGCGGCCGGTGTTGGGTGTGAGGTAGATCGGATGAACAAGATCAAGAAGGGTGACGAGGTTGTCGTCATCGCCGGCAAGGACAAGGGCAGGCGCGGCACCGTGCTCAGCGTCCTGTTGTATGACAGGCTGGTGGTGGAGGGCATCAACATTGCCCGCAAGCACGTCAAGCCCAATCCCCAGCAGGGGGTTCAGGGCGGAATCGTCGACAAGGAGATGCCACTGCACCGCTCCAATGTGATGTTGTGGAATTCCCTGACGCAGAAAGGTGACCGCATCGGCATCAAGCGCCTGGAAGATGGTCGCCGGGTGCGGTTTTTCAAATCGAACAACGAGGTGGTGGACGTTTAGTCCCCAATGAGCCCAGCCATGGCAAGACTGCAGCAGTTTTACCGCGACACCGTGATGCCCCAGCTGATGGAGAAGCTGGCGCTGAAGAACACGATGGAAGTGCCGCGCATCACCAAGATCACCATCAACATGGGGGTCGGCGAAGCCGTGGGCGATCGCAAGGTCATGGACCATGCGGTGTCGGACATGGCGAAGATCGCCGGCCAGAAGCCGCTGATCTGCCTGGCTCGGAAGTCGGTGGCCGGGTTCAAGATCCGCGACGGCATGCCGGTAGGCTGCAAGGTCACGCTGCGGCGCACGAGAATGTACGAATTTCTCGATCGCCTGGTCAACGTCGCGCTGCCGCGTGTGCGCGACTTCCGGGGCATGAGCGCCAAGTCCTTCGATGGTCGCGGCAACTACAACATGGGTGTCCGCGAACAGATCATTTTCCCCGAGATCGATTACGACCAGATCGATCAGATCCGCGGCATGGACATCACCATCACGACCACGGCGCGTAATGACGCCGAGGGCCGGGCGCTGCTGGAAGCCTTCAGCTTCCCGTTCCGCACCTGAAGCCGCAGTAGAGACACGAGAGGAACACGATGGCCAAGAAGTCGATGCTCGAACGCGAAGTCAAGCGCGAGAAGACCGCGAAGAAGTTCGCCGTGCGCCGTCAGGAGCTCAAGGCCCTGATCAGGAACCCGGGAATTTCCGAGGACGAGCGCCGCGATGCGATCGCCAAGCTCAACGCGCTGCCGCGCGACGCCAGCCCCACCCGCCAGCGCAATCGCTGTGCGATCACGGGTCGGCCTAAGGGCTTCTATCGCAAGTTCGGGCTGGGCCGGAACAAGCTGCGCGAGACCACGATGCGCGGCGAGATTCCGGGCCTGTCGAAGGCCAGCTGGTAACAGGCAGGTCGCTTAGACCAGCCCTTCAAGAGTCAGGAAGCAAACATGAGCATGACCGATCCCATCGCCGACCTGCTGACCCGGGTGCGCAACGGCCAGAAAGCCCGCAAGGTCACGGTGACCATGCCCGGCTCGCGGCTCAAGCGCGCCGTGGTGCAGGTACTGAAGGATGAAGGCTACATCACGGGGTTCTCGGAGAGCCAGGAAGATGGCAAGCCGGTGCTCAACGTGGAGCTGAAGTATCACAACGGCGAGCCGGTCATTGCCACGCTGGATCGGGTCAGCCGCCCGGGGCTGCGCGTCTATCGCTCGATGGATGAGCTGCCCAAGGTGCTTGGCGGGCTGGGTGTGGCCATCGTGTCGACCTCGGATGGCGTCATGAGCGACCGCGAGGCACGCAAGCGCGGCCACGGCGGCGAAGTCATCTGCACGGTGTCCTGACGGGCGATTGCCCGCAGGTTGCGCCGTCTATTCGGATTGAAGAGTAACGAACATGTCCAGAGTCGCCAAAAAGCCCCTCCAGCTGCCCAAGGGTGTCGACCTTGCGCTCGCGGATGACACGGTCACCGTGAAGGGCCCGAAGGGCAGTCTGTCGATGCAGCTGCACCCAGACGTCACGCTGAAGAGCGAAGACGGCGTGTGGCAGGTGGCCGATCGGACCGCCAAGCCGTCGAACGTGGCCATCGCCGGCACGGTGCGCGCGCTGCTGGGCAACATGGTGCAGGGTGTGTCGGAAGGCTTCGAGCGCAAGCTCGAGCTGGTCGGTGTGGGCTATCGTGCGTCTGCCCAGGGCAAGACCCTGAACCTGACGTTGGGATTCTCGCACCCGGTGGCCTATCCGGTGCCCGAAGGCATCACCATCGAGACGCCCAGCCAGACCGAAGTGCTGATCAAGGGCATCGACAAGCAGCGCGTCGGCCAGGTGGCCGCCGAGATCCGTGCATACCGGCCGCCCGAACCTTACAAGGGCAAGGGCGTGCGCTATTCCACCGAGCGGGTGGTACTCAAGGAGGCGAAGAAGAAGTAAGCAGGCCGCGGGCTTGAATTGCATCTTTCCGCCACGATTCGAACAGGTAGCGTTCCATGACCAAAAATGACAGCCGACTGCGCCGCGCAAGGCGCGCCAGGGTGAAGATCCGCAGCCTCGGTATGCCCAGGCTGACCGTGCATCGCACCCCGCGGCACATGTATGCGCAGATCATCGACAGCCAGACCGGGCGTGTCGTGGCCGCAGCCTCCACGGTGCAGTCCGCGGTGCGCGAGGGTCTGAAGGGCACTGGCAACGCCGATGCCGCCACTGCGGTCGGCCGCGCCATTGCGCAGAAGGCCCTCGAGGCCGGTGTCGAGAAGGTCGCGTTCGACCGCTCGGGTTTTCGTTATCACGGACGCGTGAAGGCACTGGCCGACGCCGCCCGCGAGTCCGGGCTCAAGTTCTGAGCCTGAACCACCAGGGATATTTAGGAATATGGCACGAGTCGAGAGAAACGCAGGCGGCAGCAATGACGACATGCTCGAGAAGCTTGTCGCAGTCAACCGCGTCGCCAAGGTCGTCAAGGGTGGCCGCCAGTTCGGCTTCACGGCGCTGACCGTCGTCGGCGACGGGCAGGGCCGAGTGGGCTTTGGTTACGGCAAGGCCCGCGAAGTGCCGATTGCGATCCAGAAAGCCATGCAGGCGGCACGCAAGAATCTCGTCAAGGTTCAGTTGCGCGATGACACCCTGCAATACGTGCTCAACGGACGTCACGGCGCCACGCGGGTGTTCATGCAGCCGGCCTCGGATGGTACCGGCATCATTGCCGGGGGTGCCATGCGCGCGGTGTTCGAGTGTGCCGGCGTACGCAACGTGCTGGCCAAGAGTTACGGCTCGCGCAATCCGATCAACGTCGTCCGCGCCACCATCAAAGCGCTGGGCGAGATGACCTCGCCGCGCCAGATTGCCGCCAAACGCGGCAAGAGCGTCGAAGAGATCCTGGGGTAATTAAGATCATGGCCAAGGCAAAGAATCAGGCGCAGGTCCGGCTCACGCTCGTGAAGAGCAAGCACGGCCGACTCAAGAACCACAAGGCCTGCCTGCAGGGCCTGGGGCTGCGTCGTATCCATCAGACCATCACGGTGTCCGACACGCCCGAGAACCGCGGCATGATCAACACCGTGTCCTACCTGCTGAAGGTTGAGGAGCTCGCATGAAGCTCAACGAAATGAAGCCCGCCGAAGGCTCGCGCAAGGAAGGCAAGCGCCTGGGGCGCGGTCATTCCGCCGGCCAGGGCAAGACCGCGGGGCGTGGCGTCAAGGGTCAGCATGCGCGTTCCGGTGGCTATCACAAGGTCGGTTTCGAGGGCGGCCAGATGCCGCTGCAACGCCGCCTGCCAAAGATCGGCTTCGTCTCGCCGACGCGCGCCCTGCAGGCCGAAGTGCGCCTGCACGAACTCGCCGTGCCCGGCACGGACGTCGTCGATGTCGAGGCTCTGCGCAAGGCGCACATCATCTCCGCGCGTGCCACCAAGGTGAAAGTCATCGCCTCGGGCCAGCTCGATCGCGCCGTCACCGTCAAGGGGCTGAAAGTGACCCCGGGCGCGCGCGCGGCCATCGAGGCGGCGGGCGGCAAGGTCGAGGAGGCCTGAGGCGCATCGGGCGGCATTCGCACGAGACGCTGAAGGAATAATCACCCGTGGCCAGAAATACAGGCGCAGCGAATCCCGCATCCGTGATCGGGGAAGCCGGCAAGCTGACGGAGCTACGTCAGCGGCTGATCTTCCTCGTGGGCGCGCTGATCGTCTATCGCATCGGCACGTTCATTCCTGTGCCGGGCGTCGACCCGATCGCGATGCAGCAGCTGTTCGCCGAGCAGGAAGGCACGATCCTGGCGATGTTCAACATGTTCTCGGGCGGTGCGCTCGAGCGCCTGTCGATCTTCGCGCTCGGCATCATGCCCTACATCTCCGCCTCCATCATCATCCAGATGGCCAGCCACATCCTTCCCAGCCTGATTGCGCTGCGCAAGGAAGGCGAGTCGGGCCGTCGCAAGATCATGCAGTACACGCGCTACGGCACGGTGCTGCTCGCGAGCTTCCAGTCCGTCGCCGCGGCCACGGCGCTGCAGAACCAGGGCGTGACCGTACTGTCCGGACCGGGTTTCATCTTCACCGCGGCCGTCACACTGACCACGGGCACCATGTTCCTGATGTGGCTGGGTGAGCAGATCACCGAGCGCGGCATCGGCAACGGCATCTCCATCATCATCCTGGCCGGCATCATTGCGGGTCTGCCGGCGGCCATCGGCGGCACGCTGGAGCTGGTCAACACCGGCGAGATGGCCGCAGCCCTGGCGCTGATCCTGATCGTGCTGGTGCTGGCCGTCACCGCCTTCGTGGTGTTCATCGAGCGCGGCCAGCGGCGCATCGCCGTGAACTATGCCAAGCGCCAGCAGGGCCGCCGGGTGTATGCCGGGCAGACCAGCCATCTGCCGTTCAAGATCAACATGGCCGGCGTGATTCCGCCGATCTTCGCCTCGAGCATCATCCTGTTCCCGGGCACGATCGCGACCTGGTTCGGCACCGCCGAGGGCATGGGCTGGCTGCAGGCCGCCGGTGCCACGCTGCAGCCGGGTCAGCCGATCTACATCATGCTCTACGCCAGCATGATCATCTTCTTCTGCTTCTTCTACACGGCGCTGGTGTTCAACGCCCGCGAGACGGCAGACAATCTGAAGCGCTCGGGCGCGTTCATTCCGGGCATCCGGCCGGGCCAGCAGACCGCCGACTACATCGACAAGGTGCTCACCCGCCTGACCATGTGGGGCGCGTTCTACATCACTGCGGTCTGCCTGCTGCCCGAGTTCATGATTCTGGAATTCAACGTGCCGTTCTATTTCGGCGGCACATCGCTTCTGATCATCGTCATCGTGACCATGGACTTCATGTCGCAGCTCCAGGCGCACATGATGTCCCGTCAGTACGATGGTCTGATGAAGAAGGCCAACCTGCGCGGCTACGGCCGTCCGGGTCAGCCCCGCTGACGCAAGCTCAGGCTCGCCAGCAGGGTCCAAGTACACCGTATCGAGGATGGAGTCATGAAGGTACGCGCATCGGTCAAGCGCATCTGCCGCAATTGCAAGATCGTGCGGCGCAACGGAGTCGTGCGCGTGATCTGCACGGATGCCCGCCACAAGCAGCGCCAGGGCTGACGCTTTGCGCTCGCATTGTGCATCTGCTCGCGGTATTATGGTCGGCTACGCGCGGGGCTGTGGGCTTCGCCGTGGCCATGCAGGCGGCTTGAGTGCGCGCGGGGCAGCCGCTCCCGGGTCGCTCAAGTATCTGATTTTGAACACTTAGGGAACCGGTTATATGGCCCGCATTGCTGGCATCAACCTGCCACTGCAGAAACATATCGTGATCGCGCTGACGCATATCTACGGCGTCGGCAATTCGCGTGCCCGCCTGCTGTGCACGCAGTCCGGCGTAGAGCCGAACGCGAAGGTCAAGGACCTCACGGAACCCGAGGTGACGCGCCTGCGCAACGAGGTCGCGCGCTTCATGGTCGAGGGCGACCTGCGCCGCGACGTCTCGATGAACATCAAGCGACTGATGGACCTGGGCTGCTTTCGCGGCATCCGCCATCGTCGTGGCCTGCCGGTTCGTGGCCAGCGCACGCGCACCAA
>CAYLNP010000070.1:0-11888 GCA_964384925.1 uncultured Woeseiaceae bacterium | reverse complement strand
GGGTGGGATCCTGCACCCGCCCGTTCATGTGTCAGGCGCACGTTGTCCAGGTGCTCATGACCGGTATAGCCCTGTTTGGTGAAGTGGGTATCGTTGAACCGGTTGCCGGCGGTATCGGCACTCCAGTCGGCGTTCCTGCGCTTGCCGAACGCGTCATAGCTCAACGACTGGATCACCGAGCCTGAGCCGTTGGTCACCTTGGTCACCGAGCCCTGGTGGTCGCGGTGGAAGTACTCGAAGCTGTTGGCCCCTGCCTGGGTGCGGGTCATCTGGCCGATGGCCTGGCCGCCGGCGAAGATGTGGTGGCGGTGGGTGGTGGTGCCCGCTGCGGTCTCGCGCTCGTAGAGTGAGCCCACGTAGTAGATCGTGGAGATCACACTCGAGCCTGCACGTCTGAGCTGCTTGTAGCGCGCTCTGCCCGTACCGTAGAAGAACTCCGAGCTCACCGCCGAGCCGCCGGTCCCATAGTCGATTTTTTTCGGCAGGTCGTAGCTGTACCAGGTGATCGCAGCGCCACCGCGGCTGGTCATCCGGCCGTTGGCATCGTAGCTCGGATGTGATCTAGCCAGTACTGCTGGCGCTCGGTGATTGCGATGTCACTCATGCCTTGCTCCTCGTAGAGAAGCCATGAGCTTGCGTGGTTCGGCATCAACCGAGAAGGGTGCCGGTAACGCACCGCTTACAAATGTGCGAAAGACTTTTTACGTTATCCACTACACCACCATCACCGGCGGCGTCACTTCGTGAATCGGCTCCGCGCCATCACGGGTGATCAGCATCAAATCTTCCAGATGTGCGGTGCCGCCGACGCCAGTCTCCATGATCGGGCAGTCCACCGAGAGCACCATGTTCTCCATCAGCGCATGATCTCCAAGCCCGAAGGCGTCGCCGTGATACAGGCCGACGCTATGCGGCTGGAAGATGACATTGAAGTCGAGGCCTGCCTTGCGCATCGCCGCGCGGCCGATCTCCGGGATCTCCGACATCCGCAAGCCCGGCTTGAGCGCCTCGCGCACCGCAGCCCAGCCCAGCTCGATGCCCTGGGTCACGCGCTTCATGGTCTGTGGCGGCTCACCGACGAACACCGTGCGGGCATAGTCGCCGTGGTAGCCCGCACCTTCACTGACCGCGTCGAACAGAAACGCATGGCCGTCGCGCAGCGTGGCATCGACACCTTCGGCCGACACACCATCGAGCACCATGAACACGCCCCGGTTGCCGCGCCTGGCCGCCTCGGAGAAAAAGCTGGTGCGCAGTTCCCGCAGCGTCGCACCCTCGCGCGCCAGGGACATCGCAGCATCCGCGGCAGCTACGTTCGCAGCGGACGCCAGGCGCATGAGTGCGATTTCGCGGGGTGATTTCACCAGGCGAATGCGCTTGAGCGTATCGTCCGCCGGTGCCAATGTCGCCGACAGGCCGGCACCGTCGAACACGCCTGCGATCTGCGGTTCGTCTATGGCGATGCGCCCGCGGTCCATGCCCAGGTCGCGAAGCGCACGCAGCAACGCAAATTCGCGGCTGGCGCTGGCAGGTGTCTCAGCGGTCACTGTGCGAACGCGTGCCTGACGGGCCTGTTCGCGCGCCGACACGGGTTCGAATTCGCGATCGACGAACATGCGCGACGCGGCGGCTGCCGGCTGACCGACATAACCGCCTTTCTCGGCGGCGGTGAGCGCCTCGGCATCGGCAGGGCCGGTGAACAGATACACCGCATGCGGATAGCGGTAGTCATTGTCGGTGAGCAGGTAGTAGTAAGTGAACTCCGGACTGACCAGGGCGATGGGCTGATCAGCATCTCGACTGAGCAGTGCGTGCAGCCTGAAATGTGGTCCCATGCGCGCGCTGGCCGGCCAGTGCCCGGTCATGTGATAGACGTTGACGGGGTTCGACACGACGAGCCCATCCAGCCCGTCGGACTCCATCACCGCGAAGGCACGCTCCAGGTTCATCGGTGGGGCCGTGCGCAGAATCTCGCTGGCCGGGCGGGGCGGCAGAGGCGGCGACACGCGGCCATGCCCTCCCGTGCTCAAGCGCGGGTCATTGGCCGCCGCACCGCCGGAGCCGTAGATGCCACCGGCAGCTCCCAGCACCACTGCGTTCCTGAGTACGTCGCGTCTATCCATAGGTCGTTGTCCTCCAAAGTGAATTGCGCGGCAAGCCGATCCGTCACGGCGCCAGTCCGCTGCCGCCAGCCGCTCTGGAAACACGCACCCGCATCTCCTCGCGCAGGAGATGCGCGCGGGCGCTGTAGGTGTTGTCTGATGGGAGCACCCTGTCCAGCAACGCAATGGCTTCCTCGAAGGCTGTCTCGGCTGCCGTCAGATCGCCACGCTTGCCAAGGATGTCAGCGAGCGTATAGCCCATGATGCCGATATAGGCATGATCGGCTCCCAACACTTCCCGGGCAATCTCCAGGGTATGGCTCTCGAGCACCTCGGCCTCTTCCAGACGCCCGGCCCGGCCCATCGCACGAGCCAGGTTATGGGCCGCCACCAATGTGAACGGGTCGCGCTCCCCACTGGCACCAAGTTCCGCACGGTAGGCGCGATCGAGGAAGTCCAGTTCGCGCGCCACATCACCACGCTCGCCGTAAAACAGACCGAGGTTGTTGAGCAGGCTGCGCGCATCGCGCGATGCCTCGCCGAACAGCATGATTCGACGCTGCAGCGTTTCGAGCATGATCTGCTCGCCGCGATCGTGATCACCGATCTCGGCATAGAGCAGCCCCAGATCCGAGGCCACCGCCAGGGTATCGTTATGGTCCGCGCCCAACACATCCAGCGCGATCGCATGGGCTGTCGTAACGTATTCGAGTCCCGTGTCGAAGCGGCCCAGCATGAAACTGGCAGCGCCAAGCCCGCGCAGTGCGCGCAGCGTCTGTATATGGCCGGCACCATAAATCGCCTGCATCGCCTCGAGTTCCTGTAGATGCGCTGCGAAGGCTTCTTCGTATCGGCCGAGCTTCTCGAGCGTGACGGCCTGATGCCCGAGGACCGCCACGGCCGTTGGAGAATTCTCACCGTAGTGTGTCTCCACCTGCGGCAGCAGTGCCTGGAAGCGCGCGAGCGATATCTCGTAGTCACCCTGGTTCTGCAGCGCCCACGCTGAAACGATCCCTGCTTGCAGTCGCAGCCGTGCGTCGCTGGCCTCGAGCAGCGGCGCGACCATATCGATCGCCTGCGCGGGTTCATCCAGCGAGACGTGCAGGCGTCCAAGCTCAAGCTGCGCCTGGGCGGCGACATCCGATAGATCATCCGATTGTGAAGCGAGCTGACGGGCCAGGTGCAACTGGTCCTGTGCGCGCTCGTACTCGGCCAGGTTCCGATAGGCGCTGCCTACAGCAAGCCTCACGCTGGCCTCGGTGACCTGGCGTCCCGCGAAACGCCTGCCAGCTTCCTCGGCCGCCACATCCAGGATCTCCCGAACAGGGACATCCCGACGCCCGGAGATCATTGGGTTGGCCTGACCCAGCAGATCGGTGGTCAGGAACTCATTGACAGCAGCGGCAATATCCGCCTCAGCCCGCGCACGCTCCTGCGCTGTTCGCACCTGGAAAAGCAGCGCGGTGACGACGGACAGCGTCATCGCGAGCACGACACTTGCCGCAGCCAGCCGTCGACGGCGTTGACGCGCCTGTTCGAGTGCGGCGTGCAGTCCGGCGGCCTCTGCGCGCGCGGCGTGTTCGCGCTCGCGTTGCTGCCTTCGATCTTCGAGTGTGCGCAGGCGCCTTGCGAGCACGCCGGCATCGCCGAGGCGCTGTTCGGGCCGCCCTTCGGCCGCGGCGGAAATGTCCTCTCTGAGCAGCTCATCGCTGATGTCCTGCTCCCATCCCACCGCCAGCGGCTTGCGCAGATCGCCGACGATGAGCTGGTAGAGCATGACGCCGAGTGCGTAGATGTCCGAGCGTGCCGTAGGTGCCAGCCCGTGCAGCAGTTCCGGGGCCAGGTAGAGGGGCGTACCGCCGCTGCTCTCCGACTCCCGCGTCATGGTGAAGCCCAGGCGCGTAATGTCCATGGCCTCCAGGCGCGCGGGATCGGTGAGCAGCCCACTGCCGAAGTCCGCCAGCCGGATCTGCGGATCTCCGCGCTCGCTGGTGGCGACAAGGACATTGGCAGGCTTGAGATCCTTGTGCAGCACACCGACGGCGTGGGCCGCTGCGAGGGCGTCGGCGATCTGCGCGATCAGCTCGATGCGCGTGGGCAGCGCGACACTTGTCAGCCCGCCTGCCGCTTGCGCCCATTCGACCAGCGAGCCGCCGTCGACGTACTCCACTTCCAGATAACACGGCGGCTCGGCAAGGTTCCAGTCGATCAGGCGCACGAAGTCCTGTCGCTCGCCCAATGCCTGGCGCAGGACTCGGTGGAGCGTGACCTCGCGTCGCAGCGCAGCCAGTCCCTGGGCGTCGGCGCCAAATTTGAACACGCGCCGGTCGCCCGTCTTGCTGTGCTGCACCAGCCATGCCTCGCCGAATCCCCCACTGCCCAGTCTGCGCTCCAGCCGCCACAGCGGGCGTAGCGGCGGCGCGTCACCGACCTTCAGTTCAGGCAACAGTCGCGCCCGGGCGCCCATTGCACGCTCCACGCGCACCTCGGCGACCAGCCGATAGCCGTATCCGTGGACGGTCTTGACGAGAGACTGGTCCTCATCAGCAAGGCCCTGCCGCAGCTTGGCGATGCACTTGGTGAGCACCGACTCGCTGAGCACGCGACCCTGCCACACCTCATCGAGGAGTTCTTCCTTGGTCACCACTTCGCCGGGGTGGGCGAGCAGGTAGATCAGCACCTCGAGGGGTTTGCGCTCGAGCTTGACTGCCACCCCATCGACACGGAGTTCCAGCGTGCGGGTATCGAGCGCGCAGTGGCCGAAAACGAAGCGCTGCCCGCGGGGGTCGGCATCTCCCTCAGTCGCGTTCGACGTGTCTCCGGGCTTCTGTGTGTCGGCCATCCGCCGATGTTAGCCGTCCGTGTGGTCAGGGGAAACCGCTTTCGGGCGATGCATAAGCAATTGAAATGATGGAAAGAACCCGGTGTGGCAGGTGAAGTCGGGAAATCGTCCGGATTTCGTCAGGATTCGCCCGGGGTAGCGCCGGCATTCTGCAGACCGTGTCGCAGCACGGTACCGGCTCGCGCGACCT
The DNA here is from genome assembly GCA_964384925.1 of uncultured Woeseiaceae bacterium. Classification (GTDB taxonomy): domain Bacteria; phylum Pseudomonadota; class Gammaproteobacteria; order Steroidobacterales; family PWYM01; genus PWYM01. Next base: position 6,754 of record CAYLNP010000070.1, on the reverse strand, counting down.
GCTGAGAACGGGTACCGACGATTGACGGGAACAGCCTTCATCTGCCCCGCGAACCTACAAGGAACTCGATATGCAAACCATGATCCGCGCCACGCTTGCAGCATCCCTTCTGGCCGCCCTGAGTCCCATGGCGAACGCCGAGTACAGGCTATGCGCGTTCGGTCAGATGGGTGCGCCTGTTACCCACAATTTCCAGGCCATCAGGCTGCCGTCGGGTAGCGAGATGCGGCTGGGCGTCAGCGCCGGCAACGGGCCACCGACACGGGCACGGGCCTATGCGCCATTCTCCGCAGGCGAAGCCGTCGAGATCTCCTTCTGCGGGCCATGGCTGGACATCACCAGCAGCGCAGAGGTCTCGGGCGCCGGCATCAGAGTCGACAGGATCGTCGAAAAGGGAGTCCGCGACAGGGGTATTGCTGGCCGCACGGAACAGCCTTACGTCACCGTCCGTTTCAACGTCCAGGCCGGCGCGGAGCCCGGTGTGCGCAGCGTTCGACTGCGGCGGCCCTCGCTGACGGGCGGGGACACCACCACCTACCAGATCGACCTGCAGCGAAACATCCGTGTTCATGAGCCCCAGCGGCGTCCACTTTCCCTCGATCTCGTCAACAACACCCGGGATCACCAATTCAGCTTCTCGGGCCAAGGAGTCAATACCTGGATCCGGGGTGTCAGTGCCCGGCTGCCCAATAATGGACTTTTCGAACGCCTCGACATCACCTCGCGTCGAGGGGATACCATCAGCTTCAGCGCTCGGGTGCGCGAAGGGGGCGGGCGGGTTACCCACGGGCAGTTCTTCAACGACTACCTGGAACTCACGAGTGGTACCGTGCTGGTACACACGGTCCGCGATGCAAGCCTTCAGTCGAATCTGATTGTCGCCAGGGACAGCGGTGTTGTTCAGGCGCCCCGAACCGTTCACCCGAATCGGCCGATCCGCACTGAAGGCGTTGAGGTGGAAGCCTCGGGCCCTGGCGGCGGGAGCATGCGATTGCCCGGAAGGATTGGATCGTCACAATCCGGGGCGCAGAGCGGGTCCGGCGGAAGCGCGCGCACGCCGAGACCAGATCTTGCGGTGACGTTCAACAACATCTTCACCAGCACCGGGCCTGAGTTTCGCAACAACGACATCGACAGCTACAACCTGTGCCCGCCCCCGCAACGGACACGGCAGAACTCCGCCGTATTCCGCGAAATCCCGAGCCTGCGCATCATTGTCACGAACCTGGGCGGCGACGCGTCGCCCGCCACGACACTGCAGTTCGACACCGGTGGCAATGACAACTTTGCCGGCAACCGCAGCTTCAACGTTCGTGCCCTGCAGCCTGGAGAGTCGCAGAACTTCGATATCGCCAGGCGCGAGAGCGTGGTGGCGGCGATCCGCACCAATGACCTGAACCAGTGCCAGCGCTGCGCGGACGGCTCGCAGTGCATGGCCTACCCGGTCCGAAACCTCATTGACGTACAGCAAAACCCGCCGGACGAGGAAGGAAGGGCGCAGCCGGATACAGTGACCGTAACACCTGTCAGGCCGCCGGGTTCCCAGCCGCGCTACTTCTGGTGGAGCGACATCGGGGTGTCGGCTACGCTCACGCCGGTGAGCGGCGACAACAACACGTCCAACGACACCATGATGCTTCGCTAGATCGCGACGACACGGAGAAAGCACATGAGACTCATCGCGCAGACGCAGGTGCAACGTGCATCGCTCTGGCTTGTCACTGCACTGCTCCTCGTTACCGGCTCGCACGCCCAATCCTTCGAGGAGTTCGTTCATCCCTACGGATTCGCCATGACGCTGCCAGAAGGCTGGAGTGCGCTACCGGTCGATGAGCTGCAGTATCAGCTTGCGCCCCATGACGCCGGCGAGAGCGAGACCGTACTGGTCATGGCCCTGCCGGCAAACGAGGTTCGCAGTGCCGACGATCCGCAGGTGATCGCCCAGAGTGAACGCGATGTGCTGGCCATGTATCCGATGCTCAGCCGCGTGGGTGATCCGCAGATCGTCCAGACGGATGCCGGCACGGGCGTGATTAGCACCTATGAAGGCGAGCCTCTGGGCGGTAACCGCGTACAGCTGACGATGTACCTGGTGGTGGCGGAGGGCATCGCGGTCAGCATCATGGCCGTCGGTCTGCGCGGCGAGATCGGCCCGCGGCGTGAGCAGATCGACGCGATGTTTGCCAGTACCCGCATGGGCGCAGGGCAGTCGTATGCGCAGCAACCCTACGATGATCAGGGTTGGTATGACGAAGCAGGGTCTCCCGGCGCTGACCCATTGCATGATGGCAGTCCGGCCGCACGCGAGTGGCTGCAAGTGCTTCGCGGTCGGAAACTCATCAGCATGAGCGGTTACGACAGTGGCGGTGGATCGGGTGGCTTCAACTCACGGACTGAGCTGACCCTGTATGCCAACGGCATGTTCGAGTACTACAGCGCAAGTTCGGTCTCCATGTACGTCGAAGGCATGAGCGGTGGCAGCTCGAGCGAAGACTCCGAGCGAGGGACCTGGCGCATCGTGTCGAGTGGGCGCACGGTCATGCTGGAGTTCACCACCAACACAGCGCGCTACCAGGACGAGATCAGCCGATCGGGCAATGACATCTATCTGGGCGGGACGCGCGTTTTCGTGACCGATCCGTAAGGGCTCGGCTCAGGGCTCGCTGCGTCGGTGCCACTGCCACTGCCCGCGCTCACGCAGGTAGTCAGCCAGATCCGCGCGCGCCAGCACCCTTTGCGCGGCGGCCTGCGCCCGTGCCAGCACGCGTTCACGATCGAGCAATTGATGCTCGCCATCCAGGACGACGGGCCGGCCGCCGACATACACGTCGCGCACGGCGTGGCGGTCATTGGCGTAGACCAGGTTGGAGATCAGTGTCTGCGGCGGGGAAAGCGCTGCGCGGTGTGCATCGATGACGATCAGATCCGCAGCCTTTCCAGCCTCCAGCGCGCCGATGTGTGCGTCCATGTGCAGCGCGGCCGCACCCCCGCGGGTCATCAGCTCCAGTGCCAGTTCCGCCGAACCAAAGCTCGCGCGCTCGAGGCGCTGCTTCTGGAACAGCAACGCCATTTTCATCGTCTCCCAGACGTTCTGACCATTGTTGGTCGACGCACCGTCCGTGCCAAGCCCCACCGGCACGCCCGCCTCGAGCAGTTCTGCGAGCCGGGCGACGCCCGATGCGTAGTAGGCGTTGGCCACCGGATTGTGCGAGATGCCGGTGCCGTGCCCGGCCAGCAGTCCAATCTCGGTGTCATCGAGCCACACGGCATGGGCGAGCAGCGTGCGCGGACCCAGCACGCCGAGGCGGTCGAGTTCGCTGATCGGACCGTGACCAAAGCGGCGCAATGCCTCGGTGCGCTCCTCCGGTGAGCTCGCCGCGTGCATCAGGTAGGGCCCGCCGGAATCCACGGCCACCTCATGCATCGCACGGACCATCTCCGGCGTGCAACGCAGCACGCCCAGCGCTTCGGGCGCGACCATGATGCGTTCGGAGGTGTACTGTCGCTGCAGCCTGCGAACCTCGTCAGCTGCGCGTGCCGGCGTTTCGCGATACGCCGCCGGAATGAACTGCGACGGACTGGTTTCATCAGCATTGTCGACGGTGATACGCGAGACGATTGCACGAATGCCCGCGTCGTGTGTCGCTTCCAGCACGCCGTCCAGCAGATCGGCATGCGGTGTGCCGAAATCCCCGCCGGCGATGGTCGTGACGCCGGACGTCATGAGTTCCAGCAGCGCGAGCTGCGCGCCGGCATTCGCAGCATCGGCATCGAGCGCATCGAGTACCGGCCACATGCCCCGGCTGAACCAGACTTCCAGCGGCATCTCATCGTACAAGCCGCGCAGGATGCCGTTGGACAGATGGGTATGGCAGTTGACGAGGCCGGGCATGATCACTCGCCCGTCGAGCGAGCGGACGGCGATGCCGGTGGGCGGTGTGCCAAGCTCAGTGCTGTCGCCGACGCTGTGTATGCGCCCGTCGCGCAGCCACACGAAGCCCGACTCGAAGGCGCGCCGCGCGCCGTCCATCGTCAGGACCATGGCATCGGTGAGAATCAGTTCCGCAGGGGCTACCCGGGGTGTGGTCACCTGACCGGCGCGCAGCGCTGCAGGCATGCTGCCCAGTGCTGCGCTCGCAGCCAGTGCCTGGATGAATCTTTTGCGCGACATCGCGGGCATCGGATCGAGTCGGTTCATCGCGGGCCTTCTGGGCTGGAATACAGGGGCTTACGATACCCTCGTCGGCGGTTCAGGCATACTTTGGGCCGTTGACTGCAGCCTTTATCAGTCAGCCGCCCGCGCAACGCAGGCACCGAAGCTGCGCTAACATGACGGCTTCGTGGCAAACGAGGCGCGTTGTTGTGATCGATCTGTATTACTGGCCCACCCCGAACGGCTGGAAAGTAACCATCTTCCTGGAAGAGTCAGGTGTGCCTTACCGCGTCGTGCCCGTGAATATCGGCCGCGGCGACCAGTTCAAGGAAGAATTTCTCAAGATCAGCCCGAACAATCGCATGCCGGCGATCGTCGACACTGAAACCGGGGAGTCGGTGTTTGAATCGGGTGCGATTCTGCTGCGCCTGGCAGAGAACACGGGGCAGTTTCTCGCAGCCAAGGGGGCCGAGCGCACCGCGGCACTGGAATGGCTGTTCTGGCAGGTCGGCGGGCTGGGGCCCATGGCTGGACAGCTTTCGCACTTCACCAATTACGCGCCCGAGAAAATCGCCTATGCGCTCGAGCGCTACGCCAACGAGTACGATCGGCTGATCTCGGTGATGGAGCGTCGCCTCAAGCACACCGAGTATCTCGCAGGGGCCTATTCCATCGCCGACATGGCTGCTTGGCCATGGGTGAAGCCCTACGAGCGCTTCGGTCTGTCGCTGGATCCGTATCCGTCCGTCAGGCGCTGGTTTGAATCCATTGGCCTTCGCCCGGCAGTACAGCGCGGCATCGATGTGGGCAAGGACTGGGCGAAGCCCGGGCAGATGGACGATGAAGCACGCCGCTTGCTCTTCGGCCAGAAGGGCCAGCGCGCGACATGAAGTTCTACGACTGTGCGACCGCGCCCAGTCCGAGGCGGGTGCGTGTGTTCTGCGCCGAGAAGGGCCTCGAGCTGCCCACGGTGCAGGTCGATCTGGCCAATGGCGAGCAGCACGGCGAGGCGTTTCAGGCGGTCAATCCCCGTTGCACGGTGCCCGTGCTGCAGCTCGACGACGGCACCTGTCTGACCGAGACCCTGGCAATCTGCAGCTACCTCGAAGCGGTCTTCCCCTCGCCCGCACTGCTGGGGCAGGACGCAAAGCAGCGGGCGCTGATCCTGCAGTGGAACGCCCGTATCGAGGCCGAGGGCCTGAGTGCTACCGCAGAGGCGCTTCGCAACGCGTCGCGCGCATTCCAGGATCGGGCTCTGCCCGGCGCCCAACCCTGCGCCCAGGTGCCGCAACTCGCGGAGCGCGGCCGCCAGCGGACGCAGCGTTTCCTCAACATGCTGGACGCCCACCTGGCCGATACCCCCTATGTTGCAGGCGGCCACTTCAGCCTGGCAGACATCACCGCGCTGGTGGCCGTGGACTTCGCCGGCTGGATCAAGCTTGGGGTCGGCGAACGCAGGTACCTGGGCCGCTGGCACCGCTCGGTTTCTGCCCGGCCGAGTGCCGCAGCCTAGGCTGGGCGGGCCCGCCGCTGGGCGATCGCCAGACCGCCCGGTGGTCGGGTTGCGGATCCGTGAAGTCCGTCTGAATCCACCGGCCGGGTCGCTGCGAATCACCGGACATGTTACGGACAATTGCGATGCCGGCAGTCTTCCCCGCAGCGCCACGCTGGGCGGGCGTGGCCGAGGGTGATAACCTTGCAGCCAATCTGCCCGGAAGGGCGGTGCGCGCGCGACAGCCCGTGTCCGCGCGCGCCCGTGCTGCCGTCCCTAGGAATGGAAAAGACTCCCCGGCCATGACATTGACCGTGTTGGAGCGGATCGCGAAAGGCGAATCCGCCGCTGTCCAGGAATGCATGACGAGCTACGGTGGCCTGGTATGGTCGCTGGCCCTGCGGATGTCCCCGGGCCGCGCCGATGCCGAAGATGCCGTGCAGGAAGTCTTCATGGATCTGTGGCGCAATGCTGCCGCCTACGATCCCGCCAAGAGCCCGGAAAAGGTCTTTATCGCGATGATCGCGCGGCGGCGCCTGATCGATCGCTGGCGTAGCCGCTCGCGCCGACTTGAGACCGAGCCCATCGAGGACAGCGAGGCGTTCCTCGAGCAGCAGTCAGAGGCGCCACAGCAGACCAGCGTGGAACTCGACGAAGCCATGGCGGTGATCAACACGCTGGACGCCGAGCAGCGCCAGGTCGTGCTCATGGGCGTGGTGCAGGGAATGACACACAGTGAGATCGCACGCGAGACCGGCAAGCCGCTGGGCACGGTCAAGACACAGATGCGTCGCGGTCTGATCAGAATTCGTGCGCGCCTGACGGGTGGCGCAGACGTCGATATGGAAGCCGAAGGGGTGAGCCCATGATGCCCACCCGCGATACTGAAGAAAGGCTGTTCGAGCTGCTGTGCCAGCGGGCGATCGAGGGGCTGAGCCCGGGTGAGACTGGTGAGCTCCGCGTGCTGCTCAAGGCTCACCCGCAGGTGGATCCGGATGGCTTCGACGAGGCCGCCGCGTGGGTCGAGCTTGCGTGCCTGAAGATCGAGTCGCACATGCCCGCCGAACTGCAGGCGCGGATCTCCGAACAGGGGGCCGCTGCGCTTGCGG
>CAYLNP010000069.1:0-12144 GCA_964384925.1 uncultured Woeseiaceae bacterium | reverse complement strand
GTTCGAGCGCCAATGGTGCTAATCAGTGGGTGTCCACTTTTCCGTAGGAACTCTCGGGCCGACGCTCGAGACATTATAGGCACGCCTGCATGATCCAAAGGACTCTCATCGCTGCATTCGGCCTCTGCGTTCTTGCTCTGCTTGCCTATGTTCTGTTGGCCCGCGGAGGCGCTTTCTTGCTTGAACCCGACGAGGTGCGCGCCAGACACGCAACGGCTGATTCTCGATTCATACAGGTGCTGGGACTGGAATTGCACTATCACGACCAAGGCAGCGGTCCAGTCATCGTGCTGCTGCATGCCAATTTCGGCAGTCTGTTCACCTGGGATGAAGTGGCGCGGAATCTTTTTGATGATTACCGTGTCATCCGACTGGACACAGCGGGCACGGGCCTCTCCGGGCTGATTCCGATGGGCACATCTGCGCGCGGAGTGATGCCTGAGGATGTACTCGAGGCGCTGCTCGATGCGCTGGACGTAGACACTGCGCTCATGGTCGGCGCGTCTGGCGGCGGAGTGGATGCCTATCGCTTCGCCGCGACGCGTCCCGACAGGGTCCGCGGCCTGGTGCTATCCAACACGCCGGCCGGCATGGTGGACAACGAAGCGCTACAGCATCCAATGGACCTGCGATGGTACACCTGGGTCAAAGCGCGGCTGGGCGGCTACGCCCCTCGGGGATATTGGCGCGCTTTCCTGCGATGGACGTTCCATGACCCCGAACCCGTGAATCGGGCAATGATCCGTCAGCATCATGACTTGAACCGGCGGGTTCGCGATCCAAATGCACCCCTGCGCCCTTGGGCGCGGTCCATGGATGAAGTAACGCCCTTCCTGGAGGGCGTTAGAGTGCGTACCCGTCTGCTGTGGGCCGACAACAGCCCCGTCCTGCCACTGACAACAAGTCGGTGGATGCTGGAGAGCCTTCCCAATGCGAATGTCGATCGTCGGGTGCTGCCCGGAACTGGGCACTTTCCGCACCTGGAGGCACCTGCAGCATATGCAGCGGAGCTCCGGGCGTTTGATCTCGAACTGGCGTCGACTACGGACTAAGCGGCGACGGCTACTTTAAGCAACCCGGTTGCGTGGAGATTCAGCCCTGATGGCGGCTTGCTGCGCATCGTTCAGGATGATTTCCAGAGCCGCACGCTCTCCGGACTGTAGAGCTGCCTCCATACCTTGATCCACATGGCGATGATGTGCGCCGGCAAAGTGCAGCGGTCCTACTGGCGTCGCCATATGCGGGGCAAAGCGATGGACCTGTCCAGCCGAGAAGAAGAATTTCTCGCCCTGGAAGAACTGGTTGGTGGTCCATGACTGTCTGTGGACGAACGAAAGTTTGCCCTTCGTAGAGGGCCGGATGCGCCCGAGCAGGTCCAGCACGTACTGCGGCTGATGCTCCGGCAGAATCTGCTCGATGCGACGGGAACCAATGCCATTAATCCAGACACGCAGCGTGCTGATCTCTCCGGTGGAGTCGGGCGTGGCAAACACCCGTTCTATCGGTGTATCTGTCCACAGGCTGGGCGGCAATCCGTCACTCTCCCAGAACTTGTCATGGACACGCAGAATGAACTGGGTGTTACCCGAATAGTAGGCATCGCGAATGAGATCGTGTTTCTCCCGCGGCAATACAGGGTGAAAGCTGATGGATCGCAACGCGGTGAGCGGCACCGTGATGATGACTTTGTCGGCCTCGTAGCGTGTCCCGTCAGCACACTCCACGATTGCCCCGGTCGAGGTGTACCAGATACTGCCGACAATCTTGTTGGTCTGAGGCGGTTCTCTGAGCGAGCCTGCAAGCGCGTGGGCAAGACGATCATTGCCACCCACGCAGGCGACCGGCTGATACTGCCCGCCACTGTAGAGATCTTCGTTCTCGGCATCGACGAAACCGATCTGCTGCCACTTCGCGGTGTCGCGCAGCAGGGGTAGAGTGGAGGTACTCCAGATATCGGCACAATTGATCGCCACGTTCGCAAGCCGGAGCCCCTCATCTGACAGACCCCGTTGCTGCAGGAACTGGCCGAGCGGGATATCGAGATGAGCATGCTCGGGTAGCAGCCAGTCGTCGACTTTATCGAAGGGGTTGAACTGGTCCAGGTAGAATGTATCTATCCGGGAGGGCACTATTGCGCGCTCTTCTCCTTTCAGCTTGTTGTGAGAAGAGGAAGGCCATTGCTCTGCCGTCACCAGACCGCCATTGACGTAAAAGACTGACGGAAGAGTGCCCCCGCCAGGCCTCGATGCCAGCTTGAACCGTCGCAGGATATCCAGTGTTCGGCCGTGTGTGGGCCCAATGCCGGTGGCGCCCACGTCCAGGGTTTCCCCATCGACGCGCACACTTTGAACCCGACCACCGATCCTGGAGCCACCCTCGAGCACGGTCACCCTGACGCCAGCTTCCTCCAGCAAAGTGGCTGAATACAGGCCCGCCAGACCAGCCCCAATGACGATTACGTCCTGACTTCTATCTGTGCTGGCCAGCCCGTTACCAGCCGCCGCAGCTCCTCCGAGGGCACCAATACCCTGGATGACTTTTCTGCGAGTGATCATCGATGAAGGGCTCCCCGGCGCGTGAACTGTCGCATCAGGCGCTGCTTGCCTGAGCACCTCCCGATGTATGTCTCCAGTCGCCGCCTCAGAGGTCGCGTGCGACCCGGAACCCGAACACCTGGCTGTTGAGGTCGATTGGATCACGACCGCGGAACGTAAAACGCTGACGATCGACCGAAGTCATCCATGCACCTCCCTTTACACCGTGCCGATCACAGGTCTCTGTGATGACCGGTGAGCCGTCGACGGGAGCGTCATCCGGATAGGGCATTTCGTGGCAGTCGAACACCCACTCCCAGACGTTGCCGGACATGTCATAGAGGCCGAAGGCATTGGGTTTGAATGACCCGACAGGGGCAACCTGCTCGTGGCCGTCATCGCAGCGGGCAGGCTCGATCGGGGCATCGGGATAACGGCGCTGAGCTGAAACATCAAACACGTTGGCGTACTCGCAGGCACGCGCCTCGTCTTCGCGCCACATGTAGTCGGCCTCGTTGCCTGCTCGCGCGGCGTACTCCCACTCCGCTTCTGTCAACAGCCGGTATGATTTTCCGGTTCGCTCTGACAACCACTCAACATAGGCCTGCGCCTCAGCCCAGTTCACGCAGGCGACGGCTTCGTTGGGCTGCGGATCACGTCCATAGCCAGGATCGCGCCAACTGAGCTCGTCGATGAACCTCGCGTTCCAGCCGTCCCAAGTAAAACACCCCTGGGACATTTCGTACCCCGTTGCTTCGACGAAGTCCACAAACTGCTGGTTCGTAATCTCGAAGCGGCCAACAGCGAATGCGTAGGCGATGGTCACCACCCGCTCGGGACCCTCGTAACGGCGGATCTCGCCCTCGCGCACCGGTTCGGCGCCATCCCAACCCATTGTGAACGATCCGGGAGGTATCACCACAACCTCAGGGCAGCCTTCGCAATCGACGATGACATCACCGGGCTCGGCCGCGTTGGTGCCATGCATTGAGCACGCCGCCGCCGCTGCCCATACGCCAGCCAGGAGTGCGTGGGCGACAAACTTCATACTGAATCCTTTGGCAAGAGAAAAGCTGATCTCAGGGCGGCAATCATGCCGGTTTGGTGGCGTTCAATACTTCATAGCCGGGTAACACGACAGGCCCTTCGGTATTCAGCACAAAGCCCGCATCTCGCAGCAACTGCTGCGGCTTGCAGTGCAGCCATGTCGGTGTCCACGGTTCGCAGTTCCACCGATGGTCCCAGTAGTAGCGGTACTTTCGATAAGCTGTACGCACCTGCGCGTCGGCCTGCTGGAAGTCGATGGGATAGAAAACGCCACCTGGCCGGGTGATTCGGTGCGCCTCTTTAAAGATCTTCTGTGTCGCCTCGAGATCGACCTCGTGGTGAAGGAGGTAGCTGGTGACCAGATCGAAGTGGTTGTCTGGAAATTTCGTATCCTCAGCCAGCCTCTGCGCGAAATTGACATCAAGCCTGCGCTCTGTCGCACGCAGGTGCGCATAACGCACCATCGGACCACCGACGTCGATGCCCCACACCTCGGCATTGGGGAAACGCTCCTTGAGTGCCATGGCCAACTGCCCGACACTGGTACCGAGGTCGAGAATCCGCAGCACCTTGCCATCAGCCGGCACCGGCAGGCGCTGAGCGGCACCGATCTGGACCTCATCATTGTCGTTGCGGCCCATGTAGAAGCCATTCGTACCGTAGTGGTACATGTAGCCGCCTATCGGACTGCCGATATACCCGCCCGGCATGATGTGGATCTCATGCCTGGCATACTCAGGAACCTCCAGGTCCGGATTGAGCTCCAGGATCGGGCCATAATCGTCCACCGCTTCCATCTCGGCGAGGTACTTGTCCATCTCGCCTTCGTAGTGCTGTTTCAGGCCGCCCCACGTCTGTTCCTGCGCCGACAGCCATGCTCGGCTGACCATCTGCATCAGGGGTTCGTCCTTGAACAGCTCGATCGCCTGGGATTCCGGAATCTCCCTGTCAATCGGCAGATCGTTCTCGCGCAGCACCTCATTGCCGCGTTCAGCGGCACTGCGTGAAAGTGACACGTTGACGAAGGTACGAAACGAGCGCAGGAAATTTTGCCGGCTCTCGAGGTCCAATGTCGGCAGACGCTCCATTCGGCCAAACCGTCCACGCGGCGCCAATGTTCCCGGCGGATAGACCGCTCCCGGAGTGTCGGTCTGCTCCCCGAGTGGCTTCACACCTCCCACACCCAGCTGCTGAGCGTGTACCCGAGGGGCCGTGGCGGCGCTTGTAGCCAACATCGCGCCGGCACCAAGAATTGTTCTGCGCTTGATCATGATAAACCGTCCTTCAGTACGGAAACGGCGAGTCGAAGGGTTTGGCTTTGCTGGTATCGCGCGCCAGCACCGAGTAGACCCGCTGGGTCATCTCTGCCTTCTTGGCCTCCCAGCGCGCGAATTCCTCGTCACTGGCAACGTACTGCTCGATCATTTCCTCGGTGACGCGGCCTTCCTTTTCCAAAAGCCGCTCGATGATCAGCATTCGCTGCCTGGACTCCCAGATCTCGGCCCCGAGCGCGATGACGATCGACACCAGATTGTCGAGATGAGGGTTACCGAGAAACACCATGGATTCCGTGTCGGCCTTGATGGCCTGTGCGGTGTACGTCGGGCGTCCATTGAACTGCGATTCGTCGTTCACCGGATTTCTCCTCTCCCAGGTGGCTGATGCGGGGGGGGGCGAAGGACCACCCCATTTCAGCATATTCCTCGACACTATCCCAAACGCCGCGGGCCGGTCGAATACCTTTGACGTCAACGACTATAGGTCCCGCGCATAGAGCAACTCGCGCCGCAGCCATCATAAATGGCTGCGCTGGCCACCCAGCGTATGCTCAAGCATACTCGAAGCCCGGTGCAACTCGCGGCTAATCTATCCTCGATGGGTTGGCATTCGTCACCCGGCGCGCATTCGCAATACGCAATTCGGAGCACATCAGCATGAGCAGCATGAGTGTGAAGATCGATCAGCTACCGGTCCGTCTTAAGCTCGCGTGGGGCACCGGGGCGCTGGGCTCCGCCGTGCTAATGAACAGTGTCACGATCCTGATCCTTTATTATCTGGTCAGTGTGGTCAGGCTTGACCCTGGCATCGCCGGCACCCTCGTGTTTGTCTCCAAGCTCGTCGACGTGGCCACCGATCCAATTATGGGCATGATCAGCGACCGTGTGAAATTCCGCCGCGGGCGTCGCAGACCCTTCCTGGTGTTCGGTGCGTTTCTCTCGGCCCTGTCGTTCGCCATGCTGTTCACGATCCCGGAGTTCAGCAGCCAGACCACCACCTCAGCCTACGTGCTGGGCGTGCTAGTGCTCTACACCCTGGGGTACACCATTTTCAACGTCCCCTACATGGCCATGCCGGCAGAGATGACCGACGGCTACCATGAGCGCTCTTCGCTGCACTCCTATCGCGTGGTGTTCATCTCGGTTGGATCCTCGGTCGCGGGCGCACTGGCACCCATTCTGCTGCAGGTCTTCGGCGAGGGTCGCGAGGCGTATCGGGTGGTCGCCATTCTGTTTGCCGGCATCATCTTTGCCTCCATGGTGGCCTGTTATTTCGGCACCCGTGATGCCCGCTTCACCTACAGCACGCGCTCGATCCACAGCGTTGGCGTCCAGGCCAAGCTGGTGCTGACCAACAAGCCGTTCATGTGGCTGATTGCCACCAAGGCGCTGCAGCTACTGGGTATCGCAAGTATCGGTGCGACCACGCTGTTCTTCATCACGGCCTACCTCAGAATCGACCTGGCCAACCTGGCAGTGTTCGCGCTGATCAACACCATCGTGACGATATTGATGATGCCGGTGTTCGTGAAGCTGTCGAGACACATCGGCAAGCGCAACGGATACATGGTGTCGACCGTGATCTTCATCATCTATTGCCTGAGCTGGATTCCGGCAGGCCCAGGCGAGCCGCTGATCTGGTATTACGCCCGCGCGGTGCTGGTGGGCATGTGCCTGGGTGGCAACATCCTGCTGGCCAATTCCATGCTGACCGACACCATTGACCTGGATGCGCGCCGCAGCGGCATGCGCCGCGAAGGCACTTACGCTGCGATGTACAGCTTCGTCGAGAAGTTCTCGGGTGCCTTCGGTCCACTGCTGGTGGGCTGGATACTGGCCTACGTGGGCTTCAACCGCGACCTTCCGCGAGATGCTGTCCAGGAACCGCAGGTGCTGTTCGGCATTCTCATGGGTGTATCGCTGATCCCTGCGGCACTGGCGCTGCTGAGTATGATCACGCTTGCGTTCTATCGCCTCGACCAGACGATGCTCAACAATGCCACCGCCGAACCGGTGGCGGGCTTGCCGGAGGAGGCCAACGCAGCCACCCGACCGGCGACAGGCCCGCTTGCCTAGTAACCAGCCACAGCCTTGAGACACGAGCTGGACAGTAAACTCCCGGAGGTCGGCACCACCATCTTCACGGTGATGTCACAGCTGGCTGCAGAGCACGGCGCACTGAATCTCTCCCAGGGCTTTCCGGACTTTGATGGGCCGGCGGCACTGCGCGAGCGCGTCAGCCATTACCTCAATCGCGGCCACAACCAGTACGCGCCGATGACCGGGGTCGCGTCGCTGCGGGCAGCGGTCGCAGACAAGAGCCTGGCGCTCTACGGGCGCACGCTCGATGCCGATACCGAGGTGACAGTCACCTCCGGGGCCACCGAGGCGCTGTTCTGTGCAATCCACGCCGTCGTGCGCCCGGGCGACGAGGTGATCATTTTCGATCCGGCGTACGACTCATACGAACCTGCCGTGACACTCGCACAAGGACGCTGCCTCCGTCTGCCACTGTTGCGGCCGCACTATCGCCCGGACTGGAATGCCGTCGCCGATGCGCTGAGCGCAAAGACACGCCTGATCATCCTCAACAGCCCGCACAATCCCACCGGCAGCATCCTGACCGCCGAGGACCTCGACGCGCTGGAGCTGCTGCTCACAGACCACCACGCCCTGCTGCTCTCCGACGAGGTGTACGAACACATCATCTTCGACGGTGCCGAGCATCAGAGCCTGCTGCGTCGCACCGCCAGCGCTGTCGGCAGAGCTGCGCAAGGTGCACCAGTACGTCACCTTCACCTCCATCACGCCTGTGCAGCTGGCGCTGGCAGACTTCCTGGCAGCCCATCCCGAGCATCACCTCAACCTGCCGGCCTTCTACCAGCGCAAGCGTGACCGGTTCTGCAGCCTGCTCGAGAATTCGAGATTCCGCTTTCAGCCAGCCGCGGGCACGTACTTCCAGCTGCTGGACTACTCGTCGATCACCGACGAACCCGACGTTGCGCTGGCCCGACGCCTGACCATAGGCCACGGCATTGCATCGATTCCGGTGTCGGTGTTCTATCGTGACCCGCCGGGCGAACAGGTACTGCGTTTCTGCTTTGCCAAGGATGACGCCACGCTGGTGGCCGCAGCCGAGTTACTGTGCGCGCTGTGACCAAAGTCGCTCAGCGCCGTGACTACGGCAAAAATCTGCGCAGCACGCTACTTGCGCGCCGAGACCATCATCCAGCAGCGAAACACACCTGAGCTTTCGCTCGAGAAACCCTTGGCGGCGTCACGGGAGGCCTTGGCCGTAGATGCCTGGAAGCCATGTTTCACGTCGCTGAAACCACTCTCGCGCATCAGCCCGACCAGGTCGAGTTTCTGTACCCCGCGCCAGAACGGTTCGTTGTTGTACAGGGACTCGTAGTCGCCTAGCACCTTGCTCCAGACACTCCTGCCTTCAGGTGACGGCGGTACCTCGCAGTGGATCACAACGCCACCGGGTCGCAGCAAGCGATGACACTCGGCAAAAATCTTTCTTGCAGCCGCTTTGGAGGTCTCATGCAGGAGAACACAGGAATAGACGAAGTCGAACGACTCGTCAGGAAAGTCCGTGTGTTCAGCATCGGCCTGCACGTAGTGCACACGCTGCCCGAGATGCTCGGCCCTGGCATGGGCATACCGCAGCATCGCCGCACCGACGTCCACGCCGTAGGTCTGGGCGTCGGGGAAATAGCTGGCGACGGCGACGGTACTGGCGCCAATAGCGCAGCCAAGGTCGAGGATCTTCGTGGGTTCCAGATCCGGGTAGACCTCGAAAAGGTGCTGGGCGGTGGTGTGGCCGCGAATGTCATTCATCAGCCCGCCATTGCGGCCAAGCATGTAGACAGCACCACCGCGGTCGATCATCGCACCCTGGCGAATGTCACCATCACCGCGGTCATGCGTATAGCCACCCGGCATCATGTGGACGTCCAGCGCGGCGATATAGCGCGGCGGCTTGAAGTCGGGATCGATCGTGACCGAACCCAGCGGCTCCGTGACGTCGGCTTTTGCCGTGAGCTGGTCGAGTTGCCGATCAATCGATGACCCCACTGCGTCCCACATCATCTCCTGGGAGGTGCGCCGGAAGCTCAGCCAAGACCGATAGACGTCCTGGGCCAATAGCTTCTTACGCAGGGGGCCGATGTCCAAGCCGGTCAGCTCGGGCAAGGACTCGCTGGTCGCCTCGACGAGCTTGCGTTGCAGTGGATCGATTTCCTCGGCCATCCAGATCTTCAGATCGCGCACGAAGCATTGCTCCGCGCGCTCATCATGTGTGGCGACCGGCATCATCGGATGAGTCATTTCGTCACCTCCTCTTCGAGTACGGCATCGGCTTCTGCAAGCTTGTGCTGGACCTCTGCCAATGCCTTCTCCAGATCCAGGCGATACGGTCGCATGACCTTGCCGATCTGGCGCCGGCGTAACTTCTCGCGCTCCATCGCCGCGGCCCCCTCCGGGTCGAAGGCCTCGATATCCGACTGGCGCAGGAGGCCGGCAGACTCGAGCAGACGCTCGACGCTATCGAGCCGTTCACGCGTGACTGTCAGTTCACCGAGCAGCGCCAGCACCATCGCAGACAACCGCCCCACCTCCGGGGACTCGTCGGGAATCACCCGGCGTGGCGTCGCCAGACGCGTAATGTCTTTACCTGCCATGCTCTATCCTTTGCGCCGCGGTATCACACAACCGAAACGTCGAATCCGCGACTGCCATCACCAGTTTAACGCACGCGAAGGCCGCTGGCCGAAAACGGCAGTCGGCGGAGTCGGCGGCCGCTGGCGGCGAAGATCGCGTTGGCCACCGCTGGCGCCACGGCCGGCACCGAGGCCTCCCCGGCGCCGCCTGGAGCAGCATCACTGTCAATCAACTCGACGGCGAACTCGGGCGTTTCCTGGAAACGCAGAATCGGCTGGTCATGGAAGTTGCTCTCCACCACCGCGCCATCACGGAAATTGATGTCTCCCCGCAAGGCGGCGGAAAGCCCGTAAACCATCCCGCCCTCCATCTGCGCGCGTACCATGCCAGGGTCGATCTGCCGGCCACAATCGAAGGCGCAGGTCATGCGATGAACGCGCAGGCGATCATTTTCGACCGAGACCTCGGCGACCTGGGCGCAGACCGAGCCGAAACCATGGCTGATCGCAATGCCCAGACCCCGGCCTTCGGGGCGCGGCTCGCCCCAGCCCGCACGCTCGGCCGCCGTATCCAGCACCTTGAGAATGCGCGGATGAGCCGCGAGCAGTTCGCGGCGCAGTTCGTAGGGATCGCGTCCGAGCGCCTCGGCGGCCTCATCGATCGCGGATTCGGCAAAAAACGCATTCTGCGACAACGTGACCGAGCGCCACAGGCCCACCGGGATACGCCACGGCACCTCGACGTAGTCGATGTACTTGTTGGGAAAATCGTAGATGTCATAGATCAGCAACGCAGCCGCGGTCGGATCGGCCATGCCGGGACGCAGCATCGCATGTTTCTGAAAGCCCCAGATCGACTGTCCGCTGATGCGACTGTACATGCCCGCGATACGCCCCTCGTCGAGGGCCACGCGTGTGCGCACGGCAAAACCCGGGCGGTAGAAGTCATGCTGCACGTCCTGCTCGCGGGTCCATAGCAGCTGCACCGGCCGACCCTTCACTGCTGCCGCGGCCTGCACGGACTGGCGCAGGAAATCCAGCTCCCACTTGCGTCCGAAGCCGCCGCCGGCGTGGGTGATGTTCAGCGTCACCGCCTCGAGCGGCAGGCCGGTAATCGCCGCGGCTGCCTCCCGACCCCGATCCGGCTGCTGGCTGGGCACCCAGAGTCGGCAGGCATCATCGGTGACCTGGGCGGTACACACCATCGGCTCCATGGTCAGGTGCGCAAGATAGGGCACCTCGTAATCCAGCGTGAGCGTCTGCTGCGCCTGCGCCAGTGCCTGTTCACTTGCGGCACGATCCAGCGGCCGGGGCGCAGTGCCGGGGTTCTGGGTGTCGACATCGGGGAACGGCACGGCGGCCTCATCATCGTCAAGGGCCTGATTCAGTACCTGGCGCATCGACGCTGTGTCCAGCCCGGCGGCCGGACCTTGCGTGAACTCCACCGCCAGCGCCTCGGCGGCCTCGCGCGCCTGCCAGAAGCCCTCGGCGATCACGGCAACACCGCCATCGACCTCGGTCACCGCCACCACGCCCGACATCCCCAACACTGAATCGGCATCGAAACGCTGCACGCCTGCCCCAGCCTGGGCAGGCGTACGCAGCGCGGCATACAGCATGCCGGGCTGGCGTACGTCGATGCCGAATACCGTGCGCCCGCTGACCGTGTCTCGCAGGTCCTTGCGCTCGATCGACTTGCCGATCAGCGTGAATTCCTCCGGCCGCTTCTTGCGTGGTTCGTCCGGCACGGGCATGCCCGACGCTGCCGCGGCGAGACTTGCGTAGCCGGCCTTGCGGCCACTGGGCTCGTGGCGCACATGGCTGAGCGCGGTCCGGCACTCCTCTGCGGGAACATCCCACTGCAACGCGGCAGCTGCGATCAACATCTCCCGGGCTGCGGCGCCCACGCTACGCAGCTGCTCATAGTAGATCGCCACAGACTCACTGTTGGCAGTGCGGTGGCGCCTGGTGATGGGGCTGACGAACGCAGCGTCCGCGTACGGCATGACGACCTCGACATCTGCCCAGTCGGCATCGAGTTCATCGGCAACAATGCGCGGCAGGTTCGTATGGATCCCCTGACCGAGTTCCGATGTCGGCGTGGTGATGCGGATCGCGCCATCTGCGGTGATCTCGAGAAAGGCGCTGAAGCGGCCTTCGCCTGCAGGCTCTGCGGCGCTCAGCACGCCATCGAGTCGCAGGCCAAGGACCAGGGCACCCGCGGCCGCAGTGCCTTGCAGAAACCCGCGACGCGATACCTGGCCACGGGTTTGCTCACGTTGATCGGTGTGTTGACGCATGTTTGCCCTCGTGATCACCCACGCGTGTCGCGCTTAAATTGCTTTCGCCCAGCATAGATCAGGGGCATACACTCATAGTTTGCACGCGAGTGGACGCGACCACCTGTTGGCGGCTTTGCCCCGTAGTGGATACCTATAATCGAGGCACACCATCCGGCCGCTGCGGCCGCGGGGCGGGAGGCTGATTGGGGCCGCGGTAGCGAACGAAAGGGGGCACTTGATGCGCTGGAAGCTTGCACTGACCGCACTATTGGCGGTCATCGCCGTGGTGGTGGCGTCGATCGAATTCCAGCTCTGGAACCCGCGCCGGGCGAGCGTGGAG
>CAYLNP010000068.1:0-12206 GCA_964384925.1 uncultured Woeseiaceae bacterium | reverse complement strand
GCTGACGTTCGATTCGCCGCACTGGCCGGCCGCACTGGCCAGGCTGGAAGACGCCCCGCTGGCGCTGTGGCTGCACGGACGCGTCGGGCTGCTTGGCGAACCTCAGCTCGCCATCGTCGGCAGCCGCAACCCCAGTCACGACGGCCGTGCGACGGCCCGAGCGTTCGCGGCCCACCTTGCCGAGGCGGGACTGGTCATCACCAGCGGACTGGCCAGCGGCATCGACGCCGCGGCTCACGAAGGTGCGCTGGAGGTCGGTGGCGATACGATCGCGGTCCTGGGCTGTGGCGCCGATGAGGTCTATCCACAGAGCAATCGTGCACTGGCGTCCAGCATCGCCGAGCGGGGGCTGCTGGCGTCGGAATACCCGCCGGGTACACCGCCCCTGCGCCATCATTTTCCCGCGCGCAACCGCATCATCAGCGGGCTGTCGCTGGGCGTGCTGGTGGTGGAGGCCGCCGCGCGCAGCGGGTCGCTGATCACCGCGCGGCTCGCAGCCGAACAGGGGCGCGAAGTCTTCGCCATCCCGGGATCCATCCACAATCCCATGGCCCGGGGCTGCCACCGGCTGATTCGTGACGGCGCCAAGCTCGTCGAAACCAGTGACGATGTGCTTGGGGAGCTGGCCGACCAGCTCGGACCGATGCTGCGGGCGAAGCTGCCCGGGCGCCTCGAAGCGGCTCAGGAAGCGCCGGTAACGGCGCCGGACGAGCTCGACGAAGAGTACGCCAAGTTATTGTCTGCCATGGAATTTTCTCCGGCCTCCATGGACCAGTTGATGCAGCGCACCGGATTGACGGCCGAGACGCTTTCCTCCATGCTGCTGATCCTGGACTTGCAGGGTGCAGTGGAAACGCTGCCCGGAGGGCGCTACGCAACACGTGGACCCGCCCCACGAAAGAGAACCTGATGACAGAAACCGTACTCGACGTCCTGATGTACCTGTTCGAAACCTACGTGGACGCCGACGAAGATCCGGAGCCGGACCGTGCAGAGCTTCGAATGGAACTCGAGCGCGCCGGTTTCGGCGACCGCGAGATAGACCGCGCGCTGGAATGGCTCGACGGTCTGAACAGCGAAGAGCGGCCGCATCCGAGCGCGCCCACCGACTGTGCGCTGCGCATCTTCGACGCCCGTGAACTCTCCCGGCTCGACGCGAGCTGCAGGGGCTATATCCTTTATCTGGAGCAGGTGGGTATCCTCAGCGGCGGCCAGCGCGAGCTGCTCATCGATCGGCTGCTGGCGCTGGATGCCGTGGACATCGACATCGACCACATCAAGTGGGTGGTGCTGATGGTCCTGTTCAGCCAGCCCGGACAGGAAATCGCGTATGCCAGGATGGAAGACCTGGTGTTCACCGAGGGACCCGGCGCCATTCATTGAATCCCGCACCGGGCCATAGACTGAAAACTGACGGTGCCGCAGCCACGCGCTGCGGCTTTTTTTACGTATGAGCAAGAACCTAGTCATCGTCGAGTCGCCCGCCAAGGCGAAGACCATCGAGAAATACCTGGGAGCGGATTTCCAGGTGCTGGCTTCGTATGGCCACGTCCGCGACCTTGTGCCCAAGGGCGGGGCGGTGGATACCGAGCATGACTTCGAGATGCGCTACGAGATCATCGAGCGCAACCAGAAGCATGTCGATGCCATTGCACGCGCGATGAAGAAAAGCGACGCGCTGTATCTGGCCACTGACCCGGATCGCGAGGGCGAGGCCATCTCCTGGCATCTCTACGAGATCCTGCGCGAGCGCAAGCTGGTGACCGGCAAGCCGGTGCATCGCGTCGTGTTCTACGAGATCACCCGCCAGGCCGTGCAGAAGGCGATTGCCGAACCTCGCAGCATCTCCACCGAGCGGGTCAATGCCCAGCAGGCACGCCGCGCGCTGGACTACCTCGTGGGCTTCAATCTCTCGCCGCTGCTCTGGAAAAAGGTGCGTCGTGGCCTGTCTGCCGGTCGTGTGCAGAGCCCGGCGCTGCGCATGATCTGCGAGCGCGAAGCCGAGATCGACGCGTTCATTCCGCGCGAATACTGGACGCTGGAGGCCGATGTCGCTCGCGAGGACACGCCGTTCGTCGCACGCCTGTGGGAATTCGAAGGTGAGCGGGTCGAGCAGTTCAGCTTCGGCGATGCCGGCAGCGCCACCGGGACCCGCGAGGCCCTGCTGAAGGCGGCGGGCGCCAGCACGGATCGCAGCGAAAGCGCAGCCGTGAGCGCACCCGGGCGCCTGACGGTGGCCAAGGTGGACCGCAAGCAGCGCCGCCGCAATCCGGCAGCCCCGTTCACGACCTCCACACTGCAGCAGGAGGCCTCGCGAAAGATCGGCTTCTCCGCCAGTCGCACGATGAGTGTCGCCCAGCGCCTCTACGAGGGCATGGACACCGATGAAGGTCCCGTGGGTCTGATCACCTACATGCGTACCGACTCGGTCAGCCTCTCCAATGAGGCCGTGGAACAGGCACGCGAACTGATCACCGAGCGCTACGGCGCGGATAACCTGCCCGACCAGCCCAGGGTCTACAAGACCACCGCAAAGAATGCGCAGGAGGCTCACGAGGCGATCCGGCCCACCTCGCTGAACCGCACACCGGAATCGCTTCGCGGCAAGCTCAATCCTGATCAGCACAAACTCTACACGTTGATCTGGAAACGCACCGTGGCCTCACAGATGATCCACGCGACCTTCGATACGGTGGCGATCGACATGCTCGCAGGCCCGGACGGTGAGCGTCGCTCCAGCTTCCGCGCAACCGGCTCGGTGCTCAAGCATCCCGGCTTCATCGCCGTCTACCAGGAAGGCACGGACGATGCGGCCACCGACGAGGGCGATCGCATCCTGCCGGACGTGGCCGAAGGTGACGAGATCACGCTCAATGACGTGCGCGCCGACCAGCATTTCACCGAACCTCCGCCGCGTTTCTCCGAGGCCTCTTTAGTCAAGGCGCTGGAGGAGTACGGCATCGGCCGGCCGTCGACCTACGCCAACATCATCTCCACGCTGCAGCAGCGCGAGTATGTCGAGATGGATGCGCGGCGCTTCATTCCCACCGACGTGGGCAAGATCGTCAACGGCTTTCTGACCACGCACTTCGCGCAATACGTGGACTACGAGTTCACGGCCCGCATGGAGGATTCGCTGGACGAAATCTTCCGCGGCGAGCGTGAATGGGTACCGCTGATGCGCGAGTTCTGGAAGCCGTTTCACAAGCTGGTCGAGCACAAGGAGGCTTCGGTCAGTCGCGAGGAAGCCGCACAGGCACGCGAACTGGGCACCGACCCCAAGAGCGGCCGGCCGGTCACTGTACGTATGGGCCGATACGGGCCGTTTGTGCAGATCGGCACCAAGGATGACGAGGAAAAGCCGAAGTTCGCGGGGCTGCGGCCCGGCCAGAAGATGGACCAGATAGAACTTGCCGAGGCCCTGGAGCTGTTCAAGCTGCCGCGCGAGCTTGGCGCAACGCCCGAAGGCGAACCCGTGCTGGTGAATATCGGGCGTTTCGGCCCCTACGTGAAGTACGGTCCGAAATACGCCTCGATGCCGAAGGACGACGACCCCTACACCGTCGATCTGGCGCGGGCGCTGGAGCTGGTCGCAGCGAAGAAGGAAGCCGACGCCAACCGCATCATCCGTGAGTTCGACAACGGCATCCAGGTGCTCAACGGTCGCTATGGCCCGTATATCACCGACGGCAAGAAGAATGCCAAGATTCCGAAGGACGTGGAACCGCGCAGCCTGAACCTTGCCGACTGCGAGAAGCTGCTGCTCGAGGCGCCGGAGCGCGGCCGCGGCCGCCGCGGCGGCGCGGCAAAGAAGACCGCCGCAAAGGCGGCTGCGGCCAAAGTGACGGCCGGGAAGAAGACTGCCAAGAAGACGCCGGCGCGCAAGAAGAAAAAGGCGAAGAAGAAGGCTGCAGCAAAGAAGACGACGAAGAAAGCCGCTGCGACGAAACCCTCCGGTGGCAAGTCCGCAAAGGCAGGCACCGCGAAGAAGAAGCCCGCGGCGGCCAAGCGCGCGTCGAAGAAGTCGGGCGGGGAACGCGACAGTGGCGATGAAGCCTTCGCGGGCTGAGCGCGCAGTCGCGGGAATGCCCGTGTGACCAGCGAACACCGATTCCGCAGCGCCGGCCGAGTACTGGCTGCCGGCGGCGTGATCGCACATCCCACCGAAGGGGTCTACGGATTGGCCTGCGATCCGTTCGACCCGCAAGCCATCGAACGCGTGCTCGCGCTCAAGGGCCGCGCGATTGGCGCCGGTTTCATCGTGCTGGCGGCGCGTGTGCACGACGTTGCAGGTCTGGTCGGCGACCTGCCCCCGGGCCGCTGGCGGGAGATCTCACAACAGTGGCCCGGGCCGGTGACCTGGGTGGTGCCGGCGGCTGACTGGGTCCCGGAGTGGCTCACCGGCGGACGCGACACGCTGGCCCTGCGGGTCACGGCATTCACCCCTGCGGCAAGGTTGTGCGAGCGTGCCGGAGGTCTGCTGATCTCGACCAGCGCGAACCCCTCAGGATGCCCACCGGCGCGCAGCGCATTGCGCACGCGGGTATATTTCCCATCCGGTATCGACCTGATCGTCGGCGGTACCACCGGCGGGCGCGACCGGCCAACGCCGATACGCGACGCGCTTGCCGGACACAGTTTGCGTGACTGAAGCCGCATGCAGTGGAGCGCGAAAACGCGCATGTTTCGGAGCATGGCATGACAGATGAAACGCACGTCGATGCGGTGCGCAGCTACCTGCGGTCTCTGCAGCAGCAGATCTGCACCACGCTGGAGCAGGCCGACGGCAAGGCCGGCTTCAGCGCGGATGCCTGGACGCGGCCAGAGGGTGGCGGCGGCGAGAGCCGGGTCATGAGCGAGGGCGGCGTGTTCGAGAAAGCCGGCGTGGGCTTCTCCGAAGTCCATGGAGATACCCTTCCGCCCAGCGCGACGCGGGCACGACCCGAACTCGCGGGCCGGGGCTTTCGAGCGATGGGGGTCTCGGTGGTGATCCATCCGCGTAATCCCTATGTACCGACCAGCCATGCCAATGTGCGCTTCTTCATCGCGCAGGCGCCGGATGCCGAACCGGTATGGTGGTTCGGCGGGGGATTCGACCTCACGCCCTACTATATCTTCGAGGAAGACGTCCGCCACTGGCACGAAACCGCGCGCAGCGCCTGCGAGCCCTTCGGCGAGGCGGTCTATCCACGCTTCAAGGCGTGGTGTGACGAGTACTTCTTTCTGCCCCACCGCCAGGAGACCCGCGGCGTCGGCGGGTTGTTCTTCGATGACCTGAACGAGGGCGGGTTCGATCGCTGCTTCGCGCTGATGCGCAGTGTCGGCGACAGCTACATGCCTGCCTATGTGCCGATCGTGTCGCGCCGCTACGCGATGGACTACGCCGAGCGCGAGCGTGAGTTTCAGCTCTACCGGCGCGGGCGCTACGCCGAATTCAACCTGGCGTTCGATCGTGGCACCCTGTTCGGCCTGCAGTCGGGCGGACGCACAGAGTCCATTCTGATGTCCCTGCCCCCGCTGGTGCGCTGGGGCTACGACTGGCACCCGGTGGCAGGGAGCCGGGAGGCGGAACTCTACGAATACCTCAGGCCCCGCGACTGGCTGGGGTCGGTGTGGTAGCGTACCTGACGTTTCGCACGCCAGTTTCTGTCCTTGCAGCCATACATCGGCGGACAGGCAGTCAATCATGTTCAGATGGCTGACAATCCTTTCGGGGCTCTGCTTCGCCGCCCCGGCCTTCTCGCAAGGCCCCACTCACGGGATGCCTGGCGCCGAGTTGCGCCTGTCCGGCGCGCTTTACAGCAACAAGCGGGAGGACCAGGTCGTCATTGTGCAGCTTCGCGAGGCACCTGCGCTGGCTGCCGCACGCGGGGGTATCGGCGGCATGGTCGCCAGCCGGGGTGTGGGGCCTGCGCGCATGCTGCAGGCCCGCTCGGGCGCACAGGTCAGTCACGCCCAGCGCCTGGAGTCCTCGCATGACCGTCTGCTCGCCGAGATCGGCGCAGGCCAGGCCAAGCTTTACAGCTACCGTCACAGCTTCAACGGTTTCGCTGCGCGTCTGAACAGCGCGCAGGTCGCACAGCTTTCGCGGCATCCGGACGTCACCGGCATCTGGCCGGATCGGTCCCGACCGCTGAACAGCGGCGAGTCGATGCGCTTTATGGGTTTCGGCAGTGGCGCCGGGAGCCTCGACGCCGGTCTGGGCCTTCGCGGGGAAGACATCATCATCGGGGTGATCGACAGCGGCGTGGCGCCGGGACACCCGTCGCTGTCGGACCGTGACCAGCGCGCGCTGCCGCGCCTGTGTCGCAGCGACTGGGCACGCGTATCGCTGCTCGGCAGATGGCTGTGCCGAAGTCACCGCCAGTCCAGCCGGCAGCTCGTGTACGAACCGCCGAGCCAGTGGAACGGCATCTGCCAGGCCGGCGAGGCCTTCACAGTCAATGACTGCAACAACAAGCTCATCGGCGCGCGCTTCTACAATGAGGGTTTCCTGGCGACCAACGAGCTGGATCCCGGCGAGTTCCTCTCGCCGCGCGACGCCGACGGCCACGGCACCCACATCGCGTCCATCGCTGCCGGCAATGATGTGGATGCGAGCCTGTTCGGTACACGTGTGGGGCGCATCCGCGGTGTCGCGCCGCGCGCCTACGTCGCGGTCTACAAGGCCTGCTGGCTGCGCCCGGGCGAGACGCGCGCCACCTGCAACACCTCCGATCTGGCCCGCGCCATCGACGATGCCGTGGCCGACGGCGTCGATATCATCAACTACTCGGTGGGCAATCCGGAGTCAGGCTTCAACGGACCCGATGACATCGCGCTGCTGTTCGCCGCCGACGCCGGTGTCTTCACCGCCGTGGCCGCCGGCAACGACGGCCCGGCTCCCGGCACGATCGGCGCACCGGGCGACTCACCATGGATCACCACGGTCGCGGCCAACACCCGCGACGGGCGGCGCTTCGAAGAAGGCGTGCGCGTCGTTGCCCCCGAGTCGGTGGCGGGCGACCTTGTCATGCGTGAGGCGACGTTCACAGCCCTGCTCAGCGATGATGGTCCGATCAGCGGTGAGCTTCGGCAGGTGGATGACGGCGTGGACCAACTCTCCGACGGCACGCCGGGCAGCCGCGACGACGCCTGCGAGCCGCTGGTCAACCGCAGCGAGATCTCCGGACAGGTGGCGCTGATCCGGCGCGGCGGCTGCACTTTCGACACCAAGCTGCTGCGCGCTCAGGCCGCGGGCGCGACGGCCGTGATCGTCTACAACACTGCCGGGCCACCGATCACGATGCTCAGTGACGGCGAGCGCATCGACATCCCCGCGATCATGATCGGCGCGTCCGATGGCGATCGACTGGTCGAGGCGCTGGCACAGAACGAGCGCGTCGAAGTGGAACTCAGCAAGGGTCGACTGATCGAGGAGATCGTGAGCGGCAATGTCATGGGCGAGTTCTCCGCACGCGGTCCCAACCTCGCCGCGCCCGACCTGATCAAGCCCGACCTCACGGCGCCGGGTGTGGACATGCTGGGCGGCCACACGAGCGATCCTGCCTCGGGGCAGCCGGGTGAGCGATTCCAGCTGCTCTCCGGCACCTCGCAGTCCGCCCCGGTGGTGGCAGGCCTTGCGGCGCTGCTGCGTGAGCAGCATCCCGACTGGACGCCGGCGATGATCAAGTCGGCCATGATGACCTCGTCGTATCAGACGGTGGTGCTCGAAGACGGCGAGACGCCGGCAGATCCATTCGCGATGGGTGCCGGCCATGTGCAGCCTGCCGCTGCGGTGACACCCGGGGCGGTGTACGACGCCGACCTGCTCGACTACGTCGCCTTCGCCTGCGGGCTGGAGCCCAGCCCATTCCCGCCGATGGACTGTGCACTGCTGAGCGCCGGCGGGCTGTCGCTGCGGGCGCAGGATCTCAACCTGCCGTCGATCGGCGTCGGCGCGCTGGTCGGCGGCGACCAGCTTCGCCGTCGGCTGACCGCCACCGAAGGCGGCAGCTTCGTCGCGGAGATTGAGGCGCCCCCGGGCACGCAGGTCAGCGTTACGCCTTCGACCCTGAACCTCGGCCCCGGTGAGACCGCAAACTTCACGGTGAGCATCCAGGCAGGCTCTCTGCCGCTGAACGAATGGCGCTTCGGCAGCCTGACCTGGCGCAGTGAGGAACACGCGGTACGCAGTCCATTGGCCGCGCAGGCCCGGGCGCTCGCCGCCCCCACCGAACTGCAGCTCACCGGCGTCACCGGTGAAACGCAATTGCTGCTCCGCGCAGGCTACAGCGGCAGCTACACCCCCCAGGCCCACGGATTGCGTCAGCCGCTGGTGGTCGATGGCTTCGTGCAACAGGACCCCGGGCAGCGCTTCACGTTCCGCGACGGCAGCGGTGTCACCCAGCACCTGATCGACATTCCGCCGGACCAGGCCTATGCGCGCTTCGCGCTGGCCGACGAACTGACCAGCGGCGATGACGATCTGGACCTCTATCTTTTCTACTGCCCCGGCGATGTGTGCACGCAGGTGGGCGAGAGCTCCGGGCTGAGCAGCGACGAGACGGTGAGCCTGCTGCTTCCGGCCCCCGGTCGCTATGCCGCGCTGGTGCATGGATTCGCGACCGACCCCACCACCGGACCGGGGGCGGACTATCAGCTGCTGGCGTGGTCGTTCGGCCTGAGCGACGACGTCGGCAACATGCAGCCGCTGGGTCCGGGCTTCGTAAACGCCGGAGAGGAGTTCACCGTCGAGCTGAGCTGGCAGGATCTGGAGCCGGGCAGCCTGTATCTGGGCGGCGTCTCGCACAACACGCCGGAGGGTCTGCAGGGCCTCACGGTGATCCGGATCGATACGCGCACGCCCTAGCCCTGGCGCGGCCAGCGCACCGGGAAGAGTTCGTCGGGTGGCGGCCGCCCCCGCTGCATCAGCGGGTGGTTGTCCAGTGCAGGGATGCGCACGGCCATCGCATCCGGCTCCCATGTCACGTCATTGCCCAGCCAGCGCGTAGTGAAGGCCAGCCGACGCCCGGGGGCCGCGCTGCTTCGCGGCAGCGAGGCATGGATGGTCTTCGGATGAATCAGCATCGCGTCACCGGCACGCGCCGGCCAGACGCGGATGGGTGCATCGGCGGCAACGGTTCGCTCGAGGAGCTCGGACCAGGGCCGGTAGCCGGGCGGCGTGGCGATATCCTGGCGTGACATCGGCGAGTGGTAGCGGTGTGGATCCAGATGCGAGCCGCACAGCGTGCGCATCGGCGCATTGTCCTCGGGTACGTCCGTGAGTGCCACCCAGAACGACGGCATGTGTTCGCCCCAGAAGGGAAAGGTACACACATCGTTGTGCCAGGGCGTTGCGGTCCCCGGCAGGTTGCCCTCCTTGAGAAAGGATGC
The DNA here is from genome assembly GCA_964384925.1 of uncultured Woeseiaceae bacterium. Lineage (GTDB taxonomy): Bacteria > Pseudomonadota > Gammaproteobacteria > Steroidobacterales > PWYM01 > PWYM01. The sequence goes on along the minus strand of CAYLNP010000068.1, from coordinate 2,831 downwards.
ATCCATCCAGAAGCGCACATGTGGTGCGCCGATGACGGTCGCGACGATGCGCGCGGCGTCGGAGACCTCCAGCCAGTCCTGGAACTCGGGCGCGTGGTGCATCAGATTTCGCAGCGTCACCGCACCGTCGCGATCGTCCATCGACAACGGGTTTTGTGTCGCGCTGCCGCGAAACGCCTCGATCCCCTCGCGGCGCACGCGCGCCACGATCCGGTCGATGGCACCCGCGAGGCGCGCCACCCAGTCGGCGGAAAAAGCTCCCGGCACTAGTACCGCACCCTCCTGTGCGTAGACACGGATGTGCTCGTCGGTCACCGGAAACGCGCTGTGTTCGTTCAAGGAGCTCATGGTTTCTGCGCCTCCGGCTTTGGTCTCACGAGGTCCGCAACACCGCTGATCGCCTCGAAATCGCCATCGCGCTGCAGGTCCCAGCGCAGGTTCAGCGCGATGCCGCTGTAATGCACGCCGATATTGATGAGCCACAGCGCCAGCAGCGCCACCAGGGTGAGTTTCGTCAGCACGAGTCCCTCCAGCGGCCAGACCGTGGCCAGGCCGACGTAGATCTGGAAACATCGCCACGGCAGGAACAGGCACGGCACAAGCACCCATACGACCGATCGCCAGCGCTTCCACACGAACAGTTCGAAGGCGATCTGTACCATGAACAGCAGCAGGTAGGGCACGAGCGCGCGCCACACCACCGGCTGCGAGCCCAGCGCACCGTCCATGACCATTGCCAGCACCGGCAGGGCAAAGCCGACCAGCCAGATCACCAGCAGCCACCGGCGGAAGACGCTTCCGACGGGGCGTGGACCGGGCCAGGCAGGTGCATGACGCACGCGCGACTGCGCCCAGACGAGAACACCCGCAGCGAACACGATGAAGGCGATATTCTGCAGCACGACACCTGCGAGACTGGTCAACACGCTCGACGCTCCCCGGAGAACTGCACATGACTCAAGCACACAGCGCGCACCGCAAACGCTATATCGACACGACGGCCGGCCAGGTCTTCTGCCGCTGTCTGGGCGAAGGCACGCCGCTGCTGCTGCTGCACTGGACGCCGCTGTCCAGCCGCATGTACCGCCATGTCATGCCGCTGTTTGCCAATCGTGGCTTCGCATGCATCGCCCCCGACCTGCCTGGCTATGGCCGTTCCGACCCGCGCCCTGAGACCTGGAGCATGCCCGAATACGCCAGGCTGATGCTCGAGGTCCTCGATGCGCTGGGCCACGACCTCGCCGCTGTACTCGGCGGTCACAACGGCAGCTCCGTGGCCGCCGAGATCGCCCGCCAGGCGCCACGGCGCACCGCCGCGGTGGTGCTCGACGGCGTCGCGCTGCTGACGCCTGAACTTCGTGCCGCGTTCACACGCCTGGCCCGGACGCCGCGACCGCAGACGCGCGCGGACGGCAGCCATGAGTCCCAGGCGTTCCTGACCGCCGTGGCGCTGCTGCGCGAGTACATTCCCGGTTTCGAGGTCAGCGATGAGACGCTGCCTCTGGTCTACGAGACGCTGGTGGACTATCTGGAGACCGATTTCATCTCCTCCGGACCGGTCGCAGGAGGCTACGACGTGGCCGAGGTCCTGCCGCAGCTGGCACCGCCGGCGCTCCTGCTTGGCGCAGAGCGCGACAGCCTGGCCGGCAACTTCAAGACTGCCGCAGGACTGCTGACATCGGCGCGCACGCACCTGTTTCCAGGCCATCATCCGATCCACTTCCCCTCACGGGCCGCGGAGTACGTCGAGGTGATAGCGGATTTTCTGGAAGCATTCGTATGATTGCCAATCACCGTGGCGCAACGGCCATCTGTCGGATTCGTGATGTGCCCCCGGTCGCGCCAAACAGTGCGATGATCAAGCGAAAGCCTCCGAGCATGTGTGAGCAGCGCGAAATTCTACGCATTACGCACATCAAACCGTAATCTTTCTCAGGCACGCTGCCGCGCAGTCGACACCCAAGGACGGTGCATGCGCGTGCTGATGATCTCGGATGTCTACTTCCCGCGTATCAACGGGGTGTCGACGTCGATCCAGACCTTTCGCGACGAACTGCACGAGGCAGGCGTGGAGACCGTCCTGGTCGCGCCTGCGTACCCGTCGGCCGGGGCGGAGGTGGATTCCGGCATCATGCGCGTGCCGTCGCGACAGGTGCCACTCGACCCGGAAGACCGGCTGATGAAGCCTGCGGCCCTGCGCGAGGCGCTGCGTGAACTGCGCGATCAGCGCTTCGACGTGCTGCACATCCATACCCCGTTTGCCGCGCACCGGTATGGCGTGCGCCTGGGCCGTGCGCTCGGCCTACCGGTCGTGGAGACCTATCACACGTTCTTCGAGGAATACCTCTATCACTACATTCCGTTCCTGCCCAAGGCCCTGCTGCGCCACGCCGCGCGCCGCTTCAGCCGACGCCAGTGCAACGAGGTGGACGCCGTGGTCGTACCTTCCAGCGCCATGCAGGCGGTCCTTAACGGGTACGGCGTCGAGACGCCGATGCACATCATTCCGACCGGCATCCGCCTGGCCGCGTTCTGGGGCGGCGACCCCGACCGCTTCCGCGAACAACATGGCATCGGCGCGGATCGTCCCGTGCTGGTGCATGTGGGTCGCGCGGCACTGGAGAAGAACATCGGCTTTCTTCTTGAGGTCGTCGAGCAGGCACGCGAACGGATACCCGACGTGCTGCTGGTCATCGCTGGTGACGGCCCGGCCATTCCGTCGCTGCGCCGGCATGTCGCGGCACGGCGGCTGGAGAATAACGTGCTGTTCGTGGGGTATCTGGATCGGGGCAGTGCGCTGAAAGACTGCTATCGCGCCGGCAACGCCTTCG
>CAYLNP010000067.1:0-12400 GCA_964384925.1 uncultured Woeseiaceae bacterium | reverse complement strand
TAACGGATCTGCGGCCCAGTAATCGCTCTCGTGACGAGAGATGTCCTGCCAGAGACGCCCTTCCCATTGACCAAAGTCCAGCTCCTGCAGACGCACGTCGGTCACCAGGCGGCAGTTCAGCAGCGCTGTCAGCTGCTGCGCCGGCAGCGCACAACGAGGCGACGGACTGGTGATGATCGTCGCAATCCCGAGCAAATCAGGCACCAGTGCCTCGACGCTGGCCAGCGCATCGCTGGCTGGCGGCGGATCGAAGCGGCCGTAGCACAGGCCGGGGGGCGCCTGCGTGCGCGGATGGCGCAGCAGCCTCATGCCAGCAGTGCGGCCAGCGTCAGCAGCGCGGCCACCTCACTGGTCTGTTCGATCGCACCGAGTCCGTCACCGGTGTAGCCGCCCAGCTTGCGATGCAGCAGCCGCAGCATCAGCGCCGCAGCGATCAGGGCTGCAACCAGTGCTGCCAGGCCCGCTGGCCCGGGCACCAGGGCCAGCAGCACGCCGGTCACCAGCGCGACCATCGCGCCTTGGCGGTCGACGCCGTCCGCCACGGGCTTGGCCAGGCCCTCGGCGCGCACGTAGCCCGATACGCGTGTCACACCGACCACCATCAGGCGGCCCAGGGCGTGGGCACTGATCAGCACCAGCATGCCCGCCACTGGCGAGAGCATCGCAAGCGCGCCGACACGCAGCAGCAGGGTGAACACCAGGGCCGCACCGCCGTAGGTGCCGATGCGGCTGTCGCGCATGATCTCCAGGACCCGTTCGCGATCGAGGCCACCGCCGACGCCATCCCAGGTATCGGCCAGGCCGTCTTCGTGAAAGGCCCCGGTGAGCAGGACGGTCGCGAGCACGGACAGACCGGCCGCGACCAGAGGCGCGAATGCGACGCTTGCAAGCAGGTAGACGATGCCGCCACCAAGCCCGACGAGGCCGCCGACAAGCGGGTAGTAGCGCACCGAGCGCTCGAGCATGTCAGGGGTATGGCCGACCCAAGCCGGCACCGGCACACGGGTGAGAAACTGCACGGCGTAGAGCAGCAGACGCAGCTGTTCGAATGCCAGTCCCCGCCAGGCCTGCGTGGCCGTACTCATGACGGCCCCGCAACGCCTGCGCTGTCGAACGATGCCATGTCGCTGAGCATGTGACAGGCCGCGCGCAGCAGCGGCAGCGCCAGCAAGGCACCGGTGCCCTCGCCCAGGCGCATGTCCAGATCCAGCAGAGGCCTTGCGCCGAGCGCCTCGAGCACGAAGCCGTGCCCGGGCTCGGCCGAACGGTGCGCGAAGACACAGTGCGCAAGCGCCTCAGGCCGGTCGGCCTGCACCACCAGTGCCGCGGCCGAGGCGATGAAGCCATCGATGATGACCACGGCCTGGGCGCTGGCTGCCGCGACGATGGCGCCGGCCATCATCGCGATCTCGAAGCCGCCGAAGGCGCACAGTGCATCGACACCATCGTGCACGCGCCCACGCCTGGCGATGCAGGCCTCGAGCACCGCACGCTTGTGCGTGACACCCTCGGCGTCCAGCCCTGCGCCAGGCCCCGTAAGGGATTCAAGCGACTGCCCGGTAAGGCAATGTGCCAGCAAGGTGGCGCTCGAGGTATTGCCGATGCCCATCTCGCCCAGCAGCAGCACCCGCTCGCCGGCCTCGCAGGCCTGCAATGCCAGGCGGGCGCCTGTCTCGAGCGCCTGCGCGCACTCATCTTCGCTCATCGCATCCTCGCGCCTGGCATTGCGCGTACCACGCGCCACCGGCACATCGACCAGCGACTCATGAGCGGGCAGCGACGCAGCGACGCCAGCGTTTACCACGCTGAGATTCGCGCCGCAGGCGCGCGCGAACGCATTGGCAGCCGCCCCCCCGGCCAGAAAATTCTGCACCATCTGTACCGTCACGGCCTGCGGCCAGGCCGACACACCTTCGGCCACCAGGCCGTGATCGGCGGCAAACAGCAACAGGCGCGCGGGCTGGGCCTGCGGTGTGCCCGTGTGCTGTGCAAGCGCGAGTTGCAGCGCCAGCTGCTCGATGCGCCCCAGCGATCCCGGCGGCTTGGTCTTGCCATCGATGGCTGCCGTCACCTGCGCGGCCAGGTCCGCTGGCGCAGGCGCGATCGCAAGTGACAACAGCATCCAGGCCTGCGCTTCAGCGCTCGCCGTAGCGCAGGCGTACGAACACCGAGCGGCCGGGCTGCTGGAAATCGAAGCCGTTGAAACTGTCCCGCGCCGTGCTGTAGGCACGATCCAGCGCGTTGTCCACGCTCACGCGCAACGACCACAGCTCGCTGAAGCGCCAGCCTGCCCGCAGGTTCACCAGGCCGAAGCCGGCAAGCCGCTCGGTCGCCGCGGCATCATCATAGCGATGGCCCTGCACGATCGACGTCACCCCCAGGCTGAAGGCGCCGAACTGCCGGTCTGCTTCCAGGCGCAGGCTGTCGCGGGTGCGTCGCGGCAGTCGCAGGCCGGTTTCGCGGTTGACGGGATTGGTATGACTGTAGGCTGCCGAGAACACCCAGTCCGACACGGCGACGCCAGTCGAGAGTTCTGCGCCGCGGATACGCGCTTCCTCGACATTGAACGCAGCGAAGCGACCGTCGATGAAGCGAAAGGCGATCAGGTCATCGACATCGGTCTGGTAGGCCACGAGGTCCCAGAACCACTGCGCCTGCCGACCCGTGATGCCCACCTCGACGCTGCGCGAGGTCTCGGCACCGACGTCCGGGTTGCCGAAACCGGGGAAGTACAGGTCATTAAACGTTGGGGCGCGAAAAGCAGTGCCGTAGCCGGCGCGCAGCCGGTGGGAGTCTCCCAGCGGATGGCCCAGGGTCAGTCCCGTGGTCCATTCACGGCCGTAGGCCTCGTTGTCGTCCCAGCGCAGCGCCGGCTGGATGTCCAGATCGCCAACTCTGACCAGGCCCTGAGCGAAGACGCCGCGATTGTCACGTGAGCGCTCGTCGTACTGGGTTGTGCTGGTGACGACGTCATCGCGGTAGTCCGCACCGATCACCATCTCGTGGTCGCCCGCCGACCAGGTGCCCATCGCCCGCCACGTACGCATGCGGGTGTCGAACACGCTGTCGCCGAAGCTCTGGAAGTTATCGCTTTCGTCGCGACCCTCGCTGAAATCAAGGCTCAGATTCCAAGACTCGCCCACGGGCATCGCGGCGCGCAGACCGACCGACTGATGCACGAAGTCGGTGTCACCACCGATGAACTCGGTATTGCCCTGCGAGCGCAGCGCGGTGGCGACAAGCTCGATGTCGCCGGCAAGCTGCGTGCGCGCACGCAGGAAGAACGAAGTGTTGTCGTAGCCCTTGCGATCGCCACCGGGTTGCAGCGGCGTGCCGTCGGTCTCGAAGTGATTGAATGCAACCCCGAGCGCGCTGCGCTCGGTGACGTTGTCGAAGCCAAGCGCGAAATCACGGCCCGAAAATGATCCGGCGCCCGCAGAGGCGCTGATCGAGCGGCCTTCTGTGCCTCGCTGGGTAAATGTCTGCACGACACCGCCGATCGCATCGGCACCGTAAACCACGCTGCGCGGGCCGCGCAGCACCTCGACACGGTCGATCAGCTGCGGCGGCACATACTGCCATGAAGGTGCGCCACCGGTGGCCGAACCCATGCGAATACCGTCGATGAGCAGCAGCGACTGACTGGCGCTGGTGCCGCGCACGAACAGGCTGGTCACCTTGCCGTACGCGCCATTGGTAGTGACGTCGATGCCCGGACGACCACGCAGGATATCGGCCAGTTCCAGTGGCTGCTGACGCACGAGCATGTCGGCGTCGATGATGCTGAGTGAGAAGTCGCTTTCAGCCAGCGGGCGTTCGGTCAGTGTCGGTGTGACGACCAGGGTGTCGACGTCATCAGCAGATGCGGCGCTTGCGCCGGGCGCTGCCGTCAGCAGCATGGACGCCGCACACAGCGGCAGGAGTACAGAATGGTTCATGGTCTTCCCTCGCCGGCCGCGCCAACCCGCACGACCGCAGTTCGCATCATTGACGCATTACGAGGGGGAGCAGGCAGGAGAGAGGGTGAGCGCAAAGCGCCGTGTGCCCGTCGGACCAGCCCCTTGTTGCCCACCGCAACACGTGGTGTATGCAACAGGCCGGTCTACGGGCTCATGAGCGGTACCCTGGGGACACCGAGGTCGGCCACCTTCCCATGCCTTGCCAGCACAGTGGTGAAAAGGCCGACCCGCACTCATTTACCGTTGCGGGGGCAGCACCGGCCTGGCGCAGACGATGAGGTCCGCGCGCACCGGTTTCCCGATTATTTCCACCAGAGGTGGAACACCTGAAGCGGTCGAGACGGTAGCACGCGGTCCGCGCAGTGGTCAACGCACGCCGCGATCGATCGCAGGCGCGACTCGCAACACTTCGCGTCTGGGAGTATCTTTAGCCTTCAGGGACAGCGCCTCTCAGGAATTTCCCAACGCGCTGATTGAACTCGGAGAATATTTGTATGCATCGCTTAACATCTGGTTCCACCAGCCTCCTGTCCGTACTTGCCGCGTGTGCACTGCTTGCCGCCTGCGGGCAGCCGGCTGACGAGGCACCGCCGCCCCCGGCCGCAACGCCCGCACAGCAGCCGCCTCCGACTGCCGCGCCTGCGGCAGCACCGACGCCGGCCCCCGCCGCCGCGCCGGCGGAACCGGCACCGGTTTAGGACGCAGTCACCGTCGATGCCGACGGCGTGGCGCAGGTACGCATCGGCAGCACCGACCAGATGCAGTACACGGTCCGCGAATTCGCCGTGGACGCCGGTCAGGAAGTGGAACTGACGCTCGTCCACGAAGGCCGCCTGCAGGCGGAGGTCATGGGCCACAACGTCGTGATTCTGCAGCAGGGTGAAGAGGCACTGGCCTTCGGCGGCGAAGTGATGGTCCAGGGCGGCGCAATGGACAACGACTACCTGCCGGAAAGCATGCGCGATCGCACCATCGCCTTCACCAGCATGATCGGCGGCGGCGAGACCACCAGTGTGACCTTCACCGCCCCCGACGAGCCGGGTGATTATGTGTTCGTGTGCACCTTCCCCGGGCACTTCGGCGCGATGAACGGCCGAATGATCGTGCGCTGACCCGCGCCGGTCTTATTGCACCGTGATGGTGATCCGCTCGGACTCGACCGAAGGGTCGAACGGAACATGCGCTGCATCGCCGAGTACGAGTTGCAGCGTATGTTCGCCGGGCAGCAGTTCGATCACCGTCTCGGTCTGACCGCCGCCGAAATGCACATGCCGGTCGTCGGCACGCAGCGGCGAAGAGACGACATCGCCATCATGCAAGTTGACGAAATGGACCTGTTGCCCTCGAGGCTATCACAGCAGAGGGACGCAACCACTCCCTTCGTCTCGCTCTGACATCAGGGTGTCACCGTGGGCGCCCATCCTGTGGACGTCGACCGAGAAATCCGGAGCCCACTCGTCATGCATGTCAAAGCGCATCTGTACAGCCACGCGCCTCTCGAAGAGGAACATGTCCTCGACCTGCGACAGATGGTCGAATTGATCAGCAGCAAGCCGGATCAGGCGCTCGTGTATCTGCACGAGGGAGAGAAAGGCGGCGTGATCGCCGAGTTTTCAGTGGACGACGCGCCGCAGGCCGCCTTGCTTGAGGATATCGGCAGGGCGCTTTCCAACGTGGTGCCTGAGGTCTACGACCTGGCGCTTGCGCTGCGCGACTGAAGTGCTCCAGCCTGCCCGCTGCATGCACTGATCCGACTGCGCCATCCGGCGCGAGGCGCACACACAACCTTAACGCCATTGTCGTCGGCCAGACACCGAAACGTCATCGCCGCGACACAGCGATTGCAGATGCTCACCCCTTGTTTTCAGATGGCACAGGGGCGCAGTCATGAGCACGTTGGTCGGCAGGCAGTTCAGGAGCAAACTGGGGCATGCGGTTGCGGGTATCCTTCTAGGCACGGCCGGCGCTGCAAGCGCACAGGCACCGGCGGACTCAGGCGCGCGTGAAGGATCTACTGCGCGGCTCGAGGAGATCGTCGTCATCGGCTCGAACATCCGCCGCGCGGACATGGACCGCACGGTACCGGTCACCGTGATCGATCAGGACGCCATGGAAGTACGCAGCGCCGTGCTGCCAGTGGATCTGCTGACCTCGCTGCCCTCGGTGGTGAATCTTCCCGAGAACGAAACGCGCCTGGGCTCCTCTGGGGCACGTGGCGACAACGCCAATCTGAACCTGCGCAACATGGGCGCGACCGCCACACTGGTACTGATGAACGGCCGGCGGCTGGCGATCAACCCGATGACCGCCGGTCTTTCGCAGGCCGTCAACGTCAACCATCTGCCGACCTACGGCATCGAGCGCATCGAGGTGCTGCGCGACGGCGCCTCGTCGGTCTACGGTTCGGATGCCGTCGGCGGTGTGATCAACTACGTCATGAAGCGCGAGTTCGACGGTCTGGAGACCACGCTTCGCTACGGGCAGCCCGAAGACGGCGGCGGCACCAGCTCGCAGATCGGCGTGACCTTCGGTTCGCCCTTTGCCGACGACCGCGGTCGCTTCATCGGTTCCATCGATGCCCTGTATCGCGACTCGATCGAGCTTACCGATCGCGACTTCAGCCGCTCGTCGTTCAACGTGGATCGCGCCCCGCCGCCGTTCAACAATCCCGGCGGACCCTTCGACGGACGCTCGGCCCGCGGCGAGTGGCCGACCTTTCGTGTCGGCACTGCCACGGCGAACAACTTTTTCCGTCCGGTGGACGGCGTGCCGTCGCTCACCACCGTCGCACCCAGCCGCGCCGACAACCCCGAGTTCTTCACCGATCTCAACCAGTTCGGACTGGCCTCGCCGCGCGTGCGCCGCGCCAATGCGTATCTGGCGGGTGAGTTCGACATCAACGATCGCCTCACGGCATTCACCGAGCTTGGCTACTACACGGCGGTGTCCACCATGCGCCGGCAACCGCTGGCCCTGAACGCACCGACATCAGACCTGCTCATGGTCATGCCCGTGGACAGCCCCTACAACCCGTATGGATCACGCTTTTTCCATCCGACGGGCGACGCGAACGCGGACGGCACGCCGCGCCTTGTGGGCACGCCGACCACAATCAGTCTGACGCAGTTGACGCTTCCCGACCTCGATGCGGAGACCATAGAGACCGACAACGATGCGCTGCGCGCCGCCATCGGCCTGAAGGGCACGCTGGGCGAGACGTGGGACTGGGAGACCTCGCTGTTCTTCAACGAGGTGAACGGCAGCGACGAGGCCTTCCCGGACGTACGCGAGAGCCTGCTGCAGGCAGCGTTCTCGCGCACCGATGAAAGCGCCTACAACCCTTTCGGCTACACCTTCCGGGTCGAGGACGGCGCAGTGGTTGCCGACCAGCCCTACACCAACGCAGCCTCGGTGGTGGATTCGTTCAGCGACGTGTTTGCACGCAGCGCACGCAGCCAGATCGTCAGCGCCGACCTGCGCGCGACCGGGCAGCTGTTCACCCTGTGGGGCAGTGATGTCAGAGCCGCCGCGGGCGTGGAGCATCGACGCGAGGACCTCGAGGACGTCCGCCCGCCGTTCAGCGGCGAAAATCCGCCCGAGTCGGGACTGGACCCCAACAACAACGACTTCCTGCTGCACCCGCCGCGTCCGGACGTCTTGGGTGATCGGACTGTGACCAGCGTCTACACCGAGGTGCTCCTGCCGCTGGTGGACGAGGGCCGGTCGCTACCGCTGGTCGAGAGTTTCGAGATCACCGCCTCGGCGCGCTACGAGAACTACAGCGATTTCGGCACCACCGTGAAGCCCAAGATCGGGGCGAACTGGCGGCCTGCGCCCTGGGTGATGCTGCGCGGCTCCTACAACGAGGGCTTCATGGCCCCGAGTCTGGCCGCGCTCTACACCAGCGAGCGCTGGACCATCACCGCCGGCGCCGGCGACATCGACGCCTACCGCAATCCCTTCCTCAACGAAGGGCCGTACGTGATGCGGACCTACTTCGGCGGCAACCCCGATCTGGAGGCTCAGGAGTCCAAGGGCAGCACCTTCGGTATCGTGCTCGACGTGCCGTTCGCAGCGGGGCTCAGCCTGACCGCAGACGTCTGGCGCATCCGCCGCAGCAACCTGCTCGGCCAGCGCAGCGTCGCGCAGATCAATGCCAGTGACACCGCGCTGCTGCTGGCCTACACCGAGTCACAGCTCGCCGCTGGCGTGCCGATCGACCAGATCGATCTCGGCAGTGGCACGGCCAATTATCGTGGCGATCCCGACGTCGGACGCTTCCCGTTGACCCCGGAAGATATCGCTGCGTTCGCCGCCTACAACGCAGCCAATCCGGGCGACCCCGTCGCGGCGGCCGGCCGGATCTTCCGGCGCGACCGGCCGTTTCTGAACCTGTCCACCAGCGAACACAGCGGCGTGGACTTCGGCCTGCGCTACGAACTGCCGGGGATGGCCTGGGGCGACTTCGTGATCGACTCCAACTGGAGCTACCTCTCGCGGTCCGAGTCGGTGCTGGCGCCGGCGAATCTGGAGCCGACGATCAACAACGAGCTCTACGCCAATGGTGCTGCCAAGTGGCGCAGCACGACCAACCTGTTCTGGCGCAGGGGCGGCTGGAATGCAGGCCTGGGGATCTATCACATCGGCAAGACGCACGACGCCGGGGCGACCACCACGGAGGCCGTCTTCGAAAGCCTCGGGCGACCGTCCTACATCGAGCCGCACGTTACCGCCGGGCGTACGCTCTATCGGAAGGTGATCGATCGGGTGATCACCTACAACCTGTCTCTTGGCTATCGCTTCGCCCCGGACGCACCCACCCTGCTGCGCGACACGCGCGTGCGGCTGGCGATCGCCAACCTCACCGACGAGGCGCCGCCGCTGGATTCCAACAACTTCGGCTACAACCCCGGCGTGAACCAGTCGCTGCTGGCCGGCCGGACCTGGAGTCTCGAACTCACGCGGAGATTTTAGATGAGCGACTCGATATCGCGCCGTCGTGTGCTCACGGGCATGGCGGGCGCCGCTGCGGCCGGTGTGGCGGGGGTCGCCCCTGGGCAGGAGCCATCTCCAGGGCGTGCAGCCTATCGACAGTGGTTGGAGTCGCTGCCCGCGGCACCCGCGCCGGAACTCACCAAGCACGGGCTGGTGGCCACCGAACTCGGCCGCTGGAGGGTGCTGGAGGCCAATCAGGCGGCGGCAGCCGATGCCGCGCACTTCTACGGCATCGGCAACCATGCGCTGGTGAAGCACCGCAAGGACACGGCGGAGCGGGTAGCCGAGTGGATCGGCCCGCGAGGCGGCCCCATCGTGCATTTCAATGCCGGCTACATCGAGGACGGGCGACTGGTGCTGACGCATTCGAACTTCCCGCAGCTGCCCATGGCCAGCTCGCTGGAGATTCACGATGCCGACACGCTGCAGCCGCTGTCGAGCCACAGTTTCGGCATCAGGCTGGGCTCGCTGACCTGGGCGGTGCGCCGCAGCGGGTACTGGTGGGCGTGCTTCTCCAACTACAACGACAACGGCACGACGCCGGGCTTCGATCAGCGCTGGACCTACGTCGGGCAGTACGACGAGCGCTGGCAGATGCTGCAGTCATGGCTGTTCCCGCCCCAGGTGATCGCCACCTGGGGGCGCAGCGCCTGTTCGGGCGGCGACTGGGGCGATGACGGCCTGCTGTACGTCACCGGCCACGATGCCCGGGAGCTCTACGTGCTGCGGCTGCCGCGCCAGGGGGTGACGCTGGAGTACGTCACCACCATCGACGTGCCCTTCGAGGGTCAGGGCTGGGCATGGGATCGCAGTGTGCGCGGTGAGCGGGTCATCTACGGCATCAGTCGTGCCCGCCAGGAGATCGTTGCGGCGCGGATACCCGCGGTGCCATCCAGCCTGTAGTCACGCGCCGTCTTCACTCACCCCCAGCTGCGTAGCCAGCCAGGCGCGCGCCTCCCGCCAGTCTCGGCGCACGGTGCGCTCGGACAGTGACAGCAGCTTGGCCGTCTCGGCCTCGGTCATGCCGCCGAAGTAGCGGCTGTCGATGATGCGAACCCAGCGCGGATTCTCGCCAGCGAGGCGCTCGAGCAGCTCGGCGATGGCGAGGATCTCCTCGGGTCGTTCCGAGAACTCCGGCAGCAGGTGTTCGCTGTCCTCGAGCGAGACGTGTACCGCCCCCTGGCCGCGCTTCTGCGAGAGCTTCGCGCGCGCGTAGTCGACGATGACGTGGCGCATCGCCAGCGTGGCGGCACAGATGAAGTGCTGGCTGGATCGCCACAGGCGCTGGCCGTTGAGCTTCAGATAGCTCTCGTGCAGCAGGTCGGTGGTCAGCAGCGTGTCGCCGAGCCGGGCACGTCGACGCTTGGTCCGCGCGATCTGTACCAGCGTCTCGTAGTTCTCCACGACCAGCTGCTCGGCCAGCGCCGTTTCTTCCGGCGAATAGCCTGCCCCGGCGGCCTCCGCACCCACCTTCGGCTCGACCTCGTCACCGCCCAGGCTCATCGGGTGACACCGGCATGGCCGGATTCTGGCCCGCTTCTCGTTAGAAGGAGGGAGCACCGGTCCAGGAGATCAGGAAAATGGCACATATCGCTAGTGTTGGCAGCACCACCCACCAGGTCAAGCGAAGGCAGCACACCCCGCCGCATGCGTGGGTAAGCTACCCGCTCGAGCACCCGAGGCGGATGATCCTGCTGGGACTGGTGGTCACGCTCCTGTTCGGTGCAGGTCTGAGGCTGGTGGAGAAAGACCCCTCGGTGGACGCCTTCGTGCCCGGCGACCACCCCGCCGCGCTGGCGCGCGACGAGGCGCGCGCGATTTTCGGCCTGGACGACCCGCTGCTCGTAGGCCTCACCGCACCTGCCGGCGAGTCGCTGTTCACGCCCGAGGCGCTCGGCGCGCTGCGACGCATCCATGAGCAACTGCGTCTGGTGCCTGGCGTGCAGCGCAACGACGTGGTCAGTCTGGCCAGCGAGAAATCGATCGCCGGCATCGACGGCGATCTGCAGGTCGACCCGATCCTCGAAGACGGCCCGATCACGATGCGAACGGCGCAGCTGGCCGCCGAGCGCCTCGCCGCCATGCCCATGCTGGTCGGCCGCCTGGCCTCGCTCAGCGGTGACACCCTGGTGCTGGTGGTGCCGGTCGACGACCCGAACCACGCACAGGAAACCTATCGCGAAGTGCGGCGCATCGCCGAGTCCGAAGCCCCTCCCGGGGTGGCGGTGCATGTCGCCGGCGTGGCCGGCATGAATGCGCGTCTGGGTGAGACCGTGGACGGCGACACGCGCATCCTGATCCCCGCCGCCGTGCTCACGGTGCTGGTGATCCTGTTCGTCGCCACCCGCAGCCTGCGCGCACTGGTCGGTCCGCTGGTGGTCATCGCCGCCTCCGCGGCGGTGGCCATCGGCACGATGGGTTGGCTGGGGGCGCACTACTACCTGATCAGCACGGCATTGCCGGTGGTGATCATGGCGCTGGCGGTCGCAGACTGTCTCCACTTCAGCATCTACTATCTTCGCGGGCGCGCACAGCGGCCGGAGCGCACCGCGCGCGAGGCCGCCGAGTCGGCGCTGGCCCGCACCTGGCTGCCTATTTCGGTGACCAGCGTCACCACCGCCGCGGGTCTGGTGGGACTTTCGTTCGGCGCGGCCATGCAGCCGATCAGTGAGTTCGGCCTGTTTGCCGCGGTGGGCGTGCTCGCAGCCTGGGTATTCTCGCTCACCCTGCTCCCAGCGATCACGGTGATGCTCGATCCGCGCCCGCCGGTCGCCTCCCGAGGCGACGATCACGTCGCCTTTCTCGAGCGAGCCATCGCTGCCTTCTCACAGCAGGTGCTGCGTCGGCCAGGCGCCGCGCTTGGACTGCTGATCGGGTTCGCCGTGCTGCTGGTAGTCTTTGCTGCGTCTGCGCGCTTCGACTACGAGCGCCAGCGCTATTTCGCAGCGGACGACGCCGTGCGGCTGGCCGACGTCGAACTCGGCCAGCGGCTCGGCGGCTTCAACTTCCTCGACATCAGCGTGTCTGCCGCCCAGCCGGGGGCACTGCTGACGCCTGCGGCACTCTCGGCCATCTCGACACTGCGCACCCGGCTGACCGCTCATCCGCTGGTCAGCAAAGTCACCGGCATCGACGAACAGATTGCGCTGATGCACGAGGTTCTCACCGACGACGCACCGGGCGAACTGCCGAGCGCGGCGCGCGCACCTGCGCAGTACATGTTTCTCTACGAGGCCTCGGCCCAGCCTGACGACTTCCGTCAGCAGATCGACTACGCGCAGCAACGCGCACTGGTGCGCGCGCAGCTGACCACCGATCGCTACAGCCTGACTGCGCCGCTGGTGCGCGAGGCCGAGGCGCTCGCCGAGCAGTGGTCGCAAGAGCACGGTCTAAACGCCGCTGTCAGCGGCAGGGTCGCGGTGAACGAGGGCTGGATGAGCGCGCTG
>CAYLNP010000066.1:0-12475 GCA_964384925.1 uncultured Woeseiaceae bacterium | reverse complement strand
CGTCACCAACAACCGCCAGCAGGCCGACACCGGCACGAAGATGATCCACATCGGCCGCAATACCCGCAGCACGATCATATCCAAGGGCATCTCTGCGGGTCGTGCCCAGAACGCCTACCGTGGTCTGGTACGCGTCATGCCCACGGCCGAGAATGCCCGCAACTTCACCCAGTGCGACTCGCTGCTGATCGGTGACCGCTGCGGGGCACACACCTTCCCCTACATCGAGGCGCGCAACCCGACCGCGCAGATCGAACACGAGGCCACAACCTCGAAGATTGGCGAGGATCAGCTGTTTTACTGTCTGCAACGCGGGCTGTCCGAAGAAGACGCGGTCAACATGATCGTCAACGGGTTCTGCCGTGAAGTGTTTCGTGAGCTGCCCATGGAGTTCGCTGTCGAGGCACAGGCACTGCTCAACGTCAGCCTCGAAGGCGCCGTCGGCTAGTGTTCTGCCCATTAAGGAAGAGACATGCTGAAAATCACTGACCTGCACGCCCGTGTCGATGGCACGGAGATCCTGAAGGGCCTGAATCTGGAAATCGGGGCCGGCGAGGTCCACGCAATCATGGGCCCCAACGGCTCGGGCAAGAGTACGCTGGCACAGGTGCTGGCCGGACGCGACAGCTACGAGGTCACCTCGGGCAGTGTCGTGTTCAAGGGCATGGATCTTCTGGAGCTGGCACCCGAAGCCCGGGCCCGCGAGGGCGTGTTCCTGGCGTTCCAGTACCCGGTGGAGATCCCGGGCGTGAATAACGTCTACATGCTCAAGGCCGCCCTCAACGCGTTACGCAAACACCGCGGCGAGCCGGAGCTCGACTCCTATGCATTCATGAAGCTGATCCGCGAAAAGATGAAGCTGATGCAGATGGACGCAAGCTTTCTGAATCGAGGCGTCAACGAAGGTTTCTCCGGTGGTGAGAAGAAGCGCAACGAAATCCTGCAGATGGCCGTGCTGGAACCGGCGCTTGCGCTGCTCGACGAGACCGATTCGGGGCTCGACATCGACGCCCTGAAGGTGGTGGCCGAGGGCGTCAATTCACTGCGCTCACCGGAGCGCGCCATCGTCATGGTCACCCATTATCAGCGCCTGCTCGACTACATCGTGCCCGACCAGGTGCACGTGCTCTCGGGCGGACGGATCGTGAAGTCCGGCGATCGCACGCTGGCACTGGAGCTCGAAGAGCGCGGCTACGACTGGCTGGCCGAGGCCGTGGGCGCATGAACGCGGCCATTGAAAGCCTGCGCGTCCAGTTCAGCGAGCGTAGCAGCGCGCTGCCCGGCGATGCCGCGATCGGTCAACGACGAAAGCAGGCGTTTGAGGAGTTCATCGCCCGCGGTCTGCCAACGACCGCCGAGGAAGACTGGAAGTACACTTCTCTGTCCGCCCTGCAGGCGCAGTCTTTCACTCTGCCCGAGCCGGTGGATGTTGCCACCGCAATGGCTGCGGCAGAACGCTTCGCCGTCGAAGGTCTCGACGGTCCGCGACTTGTATTCATCAACGGCGAACTGATTCCACCGGCCTGTCGGCTCGATGGCATCGAGGGGCTGGAGATGGTCTCGCTGGGGCATGCGCTGGAACAGGGTGTGGGTGCCGACGCGCTGGATCAGGTCGTCGATCTGGACCGCTATCGGTTCGCGCGCCTGAATACTGCACTGTTCCTCGATGGTGCCCGCATCAGCGTGGCGCAAGACGCCTGCATTACTCAACCGGTGTACCTGCTGTTCATCACCTTGGGCGATGCGGTGCCGCGACTGATCCAGCCCCGTGTGCTGATCGAAACCCAGCGCGGTGCGAAGCTCACCGTAATCGAGCACTTCTGTGGCGAGGGACCTTCGGCACTCGTCAATACCGTCACCGAGGTGATCAACCATCCTGCAAGTCAGCTCACCCATTACCGGATCCAGGAGCAGACCGACACCCACAGCCATATCGCCAGTCTGAACGCGCGCGTCGGCCGCGACGCCCGGCTCGTGTGCCACAACATCGACTTCGGAGGCGCGCTGGTGCGCAACGACGTTCACGCCCGACTTGTCGAGACCGGCGCGCACGTCGAACTCAACGGCCTTTACTTTGCGAGCGGCCAGTGCCATGTGGACAATCACACGCGTATTGACCATCTCGCTGCGCACACCACAAGCCGTGAGGACTATCGCGGCGTGCTGGACGGCCGGTCACGCGCGGTCTTCAACGGTCGTGTGCTGGTGGCAGAGGATGCGCAGAAGATCGAGGCGCACCAGTCGAATAACAACCTGCTGCTTTCGCGCGACTGCGAGATCGACACGAAACCGGAGCTCGAGATTTACGCCGATGACGTCATCTGCAGCCATGGTGCCACGGTCGGGCAGCTCGATGAGACGGCGCTTTTTTATCTGCGCTCACGCGGTATCGACGAGGATACCGCACGCGGTCTGCTGACATTCGCCTTCGCCGAGGCAGTGATCGCGCGGCTGGGCATCGAGGCGCTGCGCGGGCGGCTGTCGCGCACCGTCATCGGCCGCTTACCCGACAGCGACCGCATCAGGGAGTTCACATGAGCGCCATCCGCGAAGCGCCAAGCGCCGCGGCAATGCCGGATATCGACGCGCTGCGTGCGCAGTTTCCGATCCTGCACCAGCAGATGAACGGCAAGCCTCTGGTCTATCTCGACAACGCAGCATCGGCGCAGCGGCCGGACTGTGTCATCGATGCCATCAGCCAGTACTATCGCAGCGACCACGCCAACGTGCACCGAGGCGTACACACACTCAGCGACCGCGCCACGCAGCGATTCGAGCAGGCACGCGAGACTGCGGCACGCTTCATCAACGCGCCGTCCGGTCGCGAGATCATCTGGACCCGTGGGACGACCGAGGCGATCAACCTGGTGGCGCAGAGCTATGCACGCCCGAACCTCGTCGCCGGCGACGAGATTCTGATCACCTGGATGGAGCACCACGCCAACATCGTGCCCTGGCAGATTCTCGCCGAACAGACCGGCGTGCGACTGCGCGTGGTCCCGGTCAGCGACGCCGGTGAACTGGACATGGACGCGTTCGAGGCCATGATCGGAGATCGCACACGACTGGTCGCGTTGGGCCACGTGTCGAACAGCCTCGGCACGATCAACCCGGTCGCCGAGATCACACGGCTGGCCCATGCCAACGACGTGCCGGTGCTGCTCGATGGCGCCCAGGCGGCGCCGCACCTGGAAATAGACGTCCAGGCACTGGGCTGCGATTTCTATGCATTCTCGGGACACAAGGTGTTCGGCCCCACCGGTATCGGTGTGCTGTGGGCCCGCGAGGCCCTCCTCGAGGCCATGCCACCATGGCACGGCGGCGGTGAAATGATCCGCACGGTCAGCTTCGAGGGCAGCACCTGGAACGAATTGCCGTTCAAGTTCGAGGCGGGTACGCCCCACATCGCCGGTGCCATCGGCCTGGCCGTGGCCCTGGAGTGGCTCATGGGCCAGGATCGCGAAGCGCTGGCACGGCATGAAGCGCAACTGCTGGCCGAGTGCACCGCCTGCATCGAGTCCCTGCCGGGCCTGCGGGTCGTCGGCACCGCCGCCAGCAAGGTAAGCGTGGTCGCCTTCGTCGCCGATGACATTCATGCCCATGATCTGGGTACGATCCTCGATCATGAAGGGGTGGCCATCCGTACAGGACACCACTGCACGATGCCGTTGATGGAACGTTTCAATGTTCCGGCCACGGCGCGCGCGTCGATGGCCTTCTACAATACCTCGGCGGAAATCCGTCGGCTGCACGAAGCACTCGAGCGGGCCATCAGGCTGTTTCGTGCCTGACCCCGGGCTTCGGACATACAACGCAAATGGCCGCACTGGAGACGCTGTACCGGGAGGTGATTCTCGAGCACAATCGCCGCCCGCGTAATTTCCGGCGTCTTGCAGCCCCATGCGGCTGCACCGACGGGATCAATGCCCTGTGCGGCGACAGGTTGCGGGTCTGCGTACGCCTTGATGGCGAGCATATCGTCGAGGCGGCTTTCGAGGGCAGCGGATGTGCCATCTCGATGGCGTCGGCGTCGATGATGACGGAGGCGGTCACCGGCGCTACGCGTGAGCAGGCGCACGAAATCGGCGCGGCAGTGGCCTCGCTGCTCGCAGCAGGGCAGAGTCAGACACTGCCTGAACAGCTGCGTGCGCTGGAGGCCGTGCGGGAGTTTCCCAGCCGGGTGAAGTGCGCGGCGCTGGCCTGGGAGGCGCTGCGCGCGGCGCTGGCCGGTGATCACTCTGCGATCAGCACCGAAGACGAGTTGCAACACACAAACTAGGAATGGATGCGATGTACGGGCAACACAACGAACCGGTCACACTGCAGCGCGACTGTCGCGCGGTGCTTATTCCGGCGGGCGAAGAGCTCAACCTCAAACAGGGCACCAGCGGTTTCATCACCCAGGCGCTCGGCGGCAGCTTCACCGTGTACGTTGAAGGCAACCTTTTTCGGGTGGCCGGACAGGATGCCGATGCCTTGGGCAAGGAGCCGGTCGCCCCGCCCGAGGTGCCGGAGAACGCCAGTGACAAGGACATCGAGGCCCTGGTCTGGGCACAGATGAAAACCTGCTATGACCCTGAAATCCCGATCAACATTGTCGACCTGGGTCTGATCTATGACTGCACGCTGGGCCGCGATGCCCAGGGGGATCGCGAAGTCGCCATCAACATGACGCTGACCGCTCCGGGCTGCGGCATGGGTGATATCCTCGTCCAGGATGTGCGCGAGAAGGTTGAACTGATTCCTACCATCGAGCGCGCCCACGTGGAACTGGTGTTCGATCCGCCATGGAACCAGTCGATGATGTCCGAAGAGGCCCGTTTGCAAACGGGCATGTACTAGCAGGCCGGGGTCACCCATGAAACGTTTGACCCTGATGCGCCACGCCAAGTCCAGTTGGGCGGATCCCGGGCAGAGCGACTTCCAGCGACCACTCAACCGTCGCGGCGAGCGAGACGCGCCCGAGATGGGCAGACGCCTAAAACTTGCGGGGGCCAGGCCCTCACTGATTCTGTCCAGCCCCGCCGTTCGCGCGCTCACCACCGCGCGTCAGGTCGCCCACGCCCTTGGCTATCCGCGGGAGTTCCTGCAGACGGAACCCGCAGTCTATCTCGCCACGTCCGAACGGCTGCGGGAGATCGTCTCACTGCTCGACGACCGCTATCGAGATGTGCTGATCGTCGGTCACAACCCAGGCATCTCGGCTTTCGCCAACGCGATATCGGATGCGAACGTGGAAGACCTGGTCACCGGTGCACTGGTGGTTGTCGACCTGAACGTTGATACCTGGCAGGCGCTGATGACGGCCGGCCGGGGGCGCTGCCTGCTGCATGACTACCCCCGGCGGACCGATCCGCCGGCACCCGGCCTGTTGCAACGTGTGGGTGTGGCGAACTAGAGGCTGGTAATCCGGCGCCCTGCGACGGATCATCGAGCGGCCTGATTGGCCCAGAAGGTAACGAGTGATACGTCAAACGCCAGGGACGACTGATCGCACAAAGCATGGCGACGCGATCGCGCCCGCGCTGTTGCGCGCGGTCTCGCTCGCGTTGGGGGGTCTGCTGCTGGCGGGCATGTCGCTACCCTGTGCTGCGGCCCCGCAGGAAATTGATGGGGCCCCGCCAGAAATTGCCGCGAGCCCTCCGGAAATTGAAGATATCCCGGCCGAGCCGGCCAGCGTGCCCAAGGAGACCAGTGCGTCGCGCGAAGGCGTGCGGAGCGTCTGTGATGCCCCCGGCAGTGATCCGGAGAATCCGGACGACCGATGGATCGATCAGATGCAGCGTGGCGCCTATTATGGAATCTGCGGCACGGCTTACTGGTTCGATGGCCTGTTCGGCACGACCCGCTACGACCAGGATGCCGGGGACACCTTTGGGCGGCTGGGCGTCTTCCCGGGCTGGGACCGGCGCGACAGCTTCGACACGCGCGTGCGCCTGCGTGCTCGGGTCGTCCTGCCTGCGCTGCAGGATCGCCTCGCGCTCGTAGTTGGTCGTGGCGATCAGCAGGACATCACCGATGAGCGCGCCTCGAACACCGGCGCCAGGGTGCCTGCAAGCTTCAGGCGTATCGAGGACGACGAGTGGCTCGTGGGACTGGCCTACGCCCGCCGCAGGCCCTTCGAGAACGGTCTGGATATAGGGACCGGCATTCGCATTCGCGCACCGCTCGACCCCTACGTCAAGGCGGGCTATCGGCACCACTTTCCGCTGGGCGAGAAGATGCTGCTGCGCGCACGCGAAACCGTGTTCTGGCGCAACAGCCGTGGCCTGGGCAGCACCACGGAGCTGATGCTCGATCGCATCGTCGGCGATAATCACATGCTGCGCTGGGACAACAGCGGAACAATCGCGCAGGACACCGACGGCGTCGAGTGGCGCAGCAGCCTGAGCCTGTTCCGCGATCTGTCGGACCGTCGCGCGCTCGTGAATTCACTGTTGGCGGAGGGCGAGACCCGCGCGGAAGTGCCGCTGCAGAACTATGGGGTCGAGTCCCGCTATCGCCAGCGCATTGCCCGCCAGTGGCTGTTTCTGGAAGTCTCTGTCAGTGCCACATGGCCGCGAGAGACGCTGGATGAGCGCCGACGCTTCAACCCCGGGATCAGTATCGGCTTCGACATGTTTTTCGGGCCAGTCCCTGAACGCGAGATGCGCTAGGACTCCGCATGAGATTGAGTGCCTGCAGTGCCTTCGGACTTCTGCTGTCCTCAGCCATGGCGATGGCACAGACGGCTGTACCGGTCACGGTCGCTCAACCCTCCTCCACCTCTGTGCGGGCCGAAGTACGCCTGACCGGCACGGTGACGGCAGAAAAGTCTGCAAGGCTGTCGGCACGCGTCGATGGCCTGGTGGTTAGAGTGCTGGTCGACGCCGGGGATCAGGTGGAAGCCGGCGCTGTCCTGCTTGAACTGGACGATGCGCTAGCCGCGCTCGCACTGGAACGCGCCCGGGCACAGTCAGCTCAGTTTCAGGCAGAGGTGGACGAGGCTGAGCGCCTGCTTCGGGAAGCGGCGCGACTGGCGGAAAGCCGCAGTATCGCCGCCACCGAGGTCGCCAATCGTGAAGCGGCGCTCGTCCTGTCGCAAGCGGCCTTGGCAGCGGCCACCGCAGCGCAGCGCGAGCAGGCCGAACTCGTGCGCAGGCACGTCCTCACGGCACCGTTCGCGGGCATTGTCACCGACCGGCTGACCGAGGTCGGCGAGTGGGTGAGTCGCGGAACCGCGGTCCTGAATCTGGTCGCACTGGATCGGCTACGCATCGACCTCCAGGCGCCGCAGGAGCGCTTCGACGATATCCGAGAGGGTGCCGCAGTGGCCATCATCTCGGATGCCAGACCGGGCATCGGGCTCACCGGTCGCGTGCAGGCCAAGCTTCCGGTCAGCGATCCGTCCAGTCGCAGCTTCCTGGTACGCGTCCTCATCGACGATGCTGAAGCTGCGCTATTGCCCGGCACCTCCGCCCAGGCACGCATTCGTCAGCCTGAAGCCGACCGCCCGGCGCTGCTGATTCCGACCGATGCGCTTCTGCGCTATCCGGATGGCAGCCACGGACTGTTCATCGTGGCACAGGAAAACGGCCAACTGCTCGCGCGCGCCCGCAAGGTCGCCATCGGTCGCGATGCTGAGGATCGGGTAGAGATTCTCGACGGTCTGCGCCTCGATGAATCGGTCGTCGTACGCGGCAACGAGGCGTTGCGTGATGGCCAGGCCGTTCGCATCGCCGAGGTCGACTGAACGACACAATGTTCGAGGCCATCATCCGACAGGGAATCCTGCTTACGGTCATCACGCTGATCGTATGCCTGCTTGGCATCGTGGCGGCGATGCGAATCCCGGTGCAGATGATCCCCGACCTCGAAGTGCGTACGGTCAGTGTCGAGACGCGCTGGCCAGGGGCCACGCCGCAGGACGTCGAGCAGGAAATTCTGCTGGAACAGGAACAGTACCTGCGCAACCTGCCCAACCTGCAACGCATGCTCTCGGTCGCCAGCAGCGGACGCTCCGTAATAGAACTCGAGTTCCCGTTCGGCGTCGACATCAACGAGGCGCTCATCCGGGTCAGCAATGCGCTGAGCCAGGTCCGTGCCTATCCCGAGAATGTCGACGAACCCATCCTGTCGAGCAGTTCGTTTTCAGACAATGCCTTCATGTACTTCCGCGTGGCGCCCGTGGACGGCAACCCGATGGACCTGGACATGAACATGATGCGCGACTACGTCGACGACTTCGTTCGGCCGCGCCTTGAGCGTGTCCCGGGCGTCTCCGAGGTGGGCGTCGGTGGCGGCGCAGAGCGCCAGGTGCGCATCCTGGTCGACCAGCAGCGCCTGGCCGAGCGCGGCATCACCCTGTCACAGCTTCGCGATGCCGTGCGGCTGCGCAACCGCGATACCTCCGGCGGCGATATCGACCGCGGCAAGCGCCGGTATCTGCTGCGGACCGTAGGCCGCTTCAGCGACCTGGCCGAGCTCGAAGCCCTGATCATTGCCCGACAGGGCGACTCCCTGGTCCGGCTGGGCGATGTCGCGGACGTACGCCTGGGTCACTTCGAGCTCAGGTCGCTGGCGTTCACCAGTGGTCAGCCAACGCTGAGCCTTTCACTGCGTCGTGAACCCGGCGCCAATGTCATCGAGATCAAGCATGCGGTGCTGCCGGTGATCGACGAAGTCAACCATGACCTGCTGGAGCGTTTCGGTCTGAATCTCAGCCTCAACAGTGACGATGCACGCTACGTTGAAGACTCGATCGCCAATGTCTGGACCAATCTGGCGATTGGTGCCGTTCTGGCCACCCTGGTGCTGCTGGCATTTCTGCGCTCGGCTAGGGCGACCGCGATCGGTGCGCTGGGTATCCCGATCTGTACCATCGCGGCACTGCTCGGACTGCTCGCGACAGGGCGCACGCTGAACGTCATTTCGCTGGCGGGGGTGGCATTTGCCATTGGCATGACCCTGGACAACAGCATCGTCGTGCTGGAGAGCATCGAGCAGGCGCGCAGGCGCGGCCTGGAGCGCCTGCGTGCGGCCATCGAAGGGGTGCGAGAGGTCTGGCCGGCGGTACTGGCCTCGACACTGACTACGATACTGGTGTTTGCCCCGATCCAGTTCATCCAGGAAGAGGCAGGACAGCTGTATTCCGATGTCGCGATCGCGATCTCGGCAGCCATTTTCGCCTCGATGCTGGTCGCCATCACACTGATTCCCACGGCTGCAGCGCGCGTGGGTTTCGGCGGTAAAGCGCGTGCGGCGCCCGCTGCTGTGCAGCGACAGGGCCGACTGCTGAACGCCATCCAATGGCTCATCGGCTCGCGTTCACGACGCATCGCCTGCATGGCTACGACAGTTGTGCTTACCGGCCTGGTCGTGACACTGCTGACCCCGCCGGCGGAGTACCTGCCTGAAGGCGAGGAGCCCAAGACCTTCTCGTTGATGATCGCCCCACCCGGGTACAACCTCGCAGAGATGGGCCGCATCGCACTGGAACTGCAGGCGAAGCTCGATCCCTTTCTCGACGAGGGGCCGGAGCGCTTCGAAGCCGGTGAGACCGATATGCCACCGATGGCCTATTACAACCTGAATGTGTCGCCGCAGAACCTGAGGGTACTGGCGGAGCCCAGGAACCCGGCACACATCGACGCGTTGATGGACGCCCTCGACACACGCTTCCGCGAGTACCCGGGCATGCGTGCATTCTCATCACGAGGCTCGATCATCTCCAGCAACGACGGTGGCACACGCAGCGTCAACCTGGACATCGCCGGCGCCGACCTTGCCAGCATCTATGGCGTCGCCGAGACCGCCTACCGCAGGGCAGAAGCGCTGTTCGATAATGCGCGTATCGGTTCCGACCCGGGTTCTCTGTCGCTGGACCAGCCGCTGGTCGAGCTGCTGCCGAACTGGCGGCGCCTGGCGGAACTCGGCTTCAACGCCCAGGACTTCGGCTTCGCGGTGGCCGCGCTGAGCGATGGCGCGTTCGTCGATGAAATGATCCTCGACGACAGCAAGGTTGACGTGTATCTGTTCAGCGGGTCGGGGGGCGAACAGTCACTGGAGCGGCTGCGCGGATTGCCGGTGGCGACACCCAGTGGCGGCGTGGTGGCGCTGGATTCGCTGGCAGAACTGCGCGAGAGTGCCGATACCGACAGCATCCGTCGGCTTGATGGAAGGCGCACGGTCACGCTGAACATCGTACCTCCCCGAAGCGTTGCGCTGGAAACCGCGGTCGCCCGGGTCCGCTCCGAACTGGTGGACGTCATGATCGCCCAGGGCGAGCTGCCGACGGGCGTGACGCTCGATATCTCCGGGGCCAGCGATCAGCTCGATGCCACCCGCGCAGCCTTGAGCGGCAACTTCATCATCGCAGTGATCATCAGCTACCTGCTTCTGGTGGCCATCTTCAGTCACTGGGGCTACCCGCTGCTCATCATGGCGACCGTGCCCCTGGGCCTGGCCGGAGGTCTCATCGGTCTTGCAGTACTCAACCTGTTCATCAACCAGCCGTTCGACATGATCACGATGCTCGGATTCCTGATCCTGCTGGGCACGGTGGTGAACAACCCGATCCTGATCGTGGATCGTGCGCGCACGAATCTTCGTGCGGCCAGCATGTCGGTGGTGGAGGCGGTAAGCGAGGCCGCCGCCGGGAGACTGCGCCCGATTCTGATGACCACGCTGACGACGATCTGCGGCCTTTCACCCCTGGTGTTCCTGCCCGGCGCGGGAACCGAGCTGTATCGCGGCGTTGGAGTGATCGTGCTGTCCGGTCTGCTGTTCTCGACACTCGTGACCCTGAGCTTTTTGCCATGCCTGCTGATCACCGTCCTTGAATACACAAGGCGCCGCAGCGGCTCCCTGCAGACACAAAGCACCTGACATCGCACGCAGCCCGCGAGGCTGTTTCCGGGAATGCGTGTAAGATGCGGGCAACCTAGTTCTCCACGGGCCAGCCGGCATGCTCGAATCGAACCCCCAGACTATTCATCTGAAGGATTACTCGCCCCCCGCCTTCCTGATCGCCCACGTGTCACTGGATATCGACCTGCGCGCTCGTTTCACCGAGGTCACCGCGATCCTTGACGTGACCCGCAACGCGGGCGCCAGCAATCCCCGCGAGCCCCTGGTGTTGCAGGGCGATGAACTCGAACTGCTGGAAGTCTCGGTGGACGGCCGTCCCCTGCGTGGCGACGAATACTCGCTTGACGAAGCTCAACTGACGATTCCGGGCATTCCCGACGACTGTCGAGTGCTCACACGTGTGCGTATCCTGCCGGAGAACAACACCCAGCTGATGGGCCTGTATGCATCGCGGGATGGCTACTTCACCCAATGTGAGGCTCAGGGGTTTCGACGCATTACCTTTTTCCTCGACCGCCCGGATGTGATGAGCCGCTTCACGACGACGATTCACGCAGATGCACAGCGCTTTCCCCTGCTGCTTTCCAACGGCAACCTCGATGACAGCGGCGACGAGGATAGTGGCCGACATTGGGCCCGTTGGGTCGACCCTTTTCCCAAGCCCAGCTATCTGTTCGCAATGGTCGCCGCACGCCTCGATCGGTTGGACAGCGAGTTTACGACCATGTCCGGGCGCCGCGTGAATCTCACCGTGTTCGTGCAACCCGGCAAGCTCGACCAGTGCGGATTCGCGATGGAATCCCTTAAATCAGCCATGCGCTGGGACGAAGAGGTGTTTGGTCTGGAGCTCGATCTCGACCAGTACATGATCGTTGCGGTCGATGATTTCAACATGGGTGCCATGGAGAACAAGGGTCTCAATATTTTCAACACGCGATACGTGCTGGCGCGCGCCGACACCGCCACCGATCACGACTTCCAGATGCTCGATCGAGTGGTCGCGCACGAGTACTTCCACAACTGGACAGGCAATCGCGTCACCTGTCGGGACTGGTTCCAGCTCAGCCTGAAGGAAGGCCTTACGGTCTTTCGCGACCAGCAGTATGGTGGAGACAGGTATTCCCACGCGCTGCAGCGTATCGAGGAAGTCCGCCTGCTTCGCAGCGTCCAGTTTCCCGAGGATGCCGGTCCCATGGCACACCCAGTGCGCCCGGAGTCCTATATCGAGATCAGCAATTTCTACACGGCCACGGTGTACAACAAGGGTGCGGAGCTGGTGCGGATGATTCACACCCTGCTGGGCGCCACGGCGTTTCGCGCAGGCATGGATCTGTACTTCAAGCGCCACGACGGCCAGGCCGTGCGTACCGAGGAGTTCGTCAGTGCCATGCAGGACGCCTCGGGCGTGCCTCTGAAGCACTTCAGCCTCTGGTATTCGCAGGCCGGCACACCGGTGGTCACAGCCATGGGTGATTACGATGCCACGCAACAGCGCTTCGTGCTGACGCTGCGTCAGCACTGCCCTCCGACGCATGGTCAGCCTGACAAGCAGGCGCTGCATATCCCGATCGCCGTCGGCCTGGTGTCGACCGACGGGGCGGATCTGCCGCTGCGGCTGGAGGACGAT
>CAYLNP010000065.1:81-12599 GCA_964384925.1 uncultured Woeseiaceae bacterium | reverse complement strand
TTTCCTGGCATGATGCCTTCGAACTCGCGGCCCGGCGTGCGAAGTTTTCAGGCACCTTGCCGCTGGCAGCGTTTGAGCGTCTGGCGTCGATGCTTGAGTCGAATGATGGCGGCGTGACTGCAAGGCTGGCGTTCAGCCGGGGCGAAGAGGGTGTCGTGCGGGTGACCGGGGAATGCCATGCGGTGCTGGCGCTTGTCTGTCAGCGTTGCCTGGCACCCTTCGAGCAGCCTGTCGACGCAGAGTTCTCGATGCTGCTGGTCGATGGCGAGGCATTGATCGAACGGCTCGACGGTGGCGAAGAGATGGAGGTCGTCAGCGACAGAATACGGCCGCTGGATCTCATCGAGGATGAATTGATCATGGCGCTTCCGCTGGTGCCGGTCCATCCGGACATCGCGGATTGTGATGAAGGGGCGAGGCGTGTGCTGACGTCCGCCCCCTGAATTTTGATACTGGAGTGAAACTGACATGGCCGTTCAAAAAAGCAGAAAGTCCCCGTCGCGTCGCGGCATGCGCCGTGCGCACGATGCACTGAGCAATCCGACATTGTCGATCGAGCCGACCACCGGTGAGACACATCGGCGTCATCACATCAGCCCCGACGGCTTTTACCGCGGGCGCAAGGTGATCGACGTTCAGACCGACGACCAGGAATAAGGCTCGTCTCCCCCAGGGACCGGTGTGATCCCGAGGAACCATCGCGTGCCTGTCTATCGGGACGGGCGTCTGCGAGGATGGGTGAGCGATCATGACCGCTGAACTGGTCATCGCACTGGATGCGATGGGCGGGGATCGCGGCGCTGAGACAGTCGTGCCGGCCGCTGTCAGCGTGCTGGAGCATGACGCTCGCGCGCGGCTGGTGCTGGTGGGCCTACCCGAGGTTCTCGACCAGGCTCGCACGGCGCATGGCGGGCGCTTCGGTGATCGGCTGGGCTTTCGCGCCGCAAGCCAGGTGGTGGCAATGAGCGAGTCTCCGCGCGACGCCCTGCGTCGCAAGAAAGACTCGTCGATGCGCGTGGCGCTGGACATGGTCAAAGCCGGCGATGCTGCCGCCTGCGTCAGCGCCGGCAACACCGGCGCGTTGATGGCCACCGCGAAGTTTGTCCTGAAGACCCTGCCGGGCATCGACCGTCCGGCGATCCTCGCGCCGGTCCCCTCGCTGTCGGGTCAGACCTACATGCTCGACCTCGGTGCCAATGTCGGTTGCGATGCCGACAATCTGCTGCAGTTTGCGTGCATGGGCAGTGTCGTGGCCGCGGACCTGGGCGGCATGGCCTCGCCGCGTGTGGGCCTGCTCAATGTCGGCGAAGAAGACATCAAGGGCAATGACACCGTGCGCGAGGCCTCGCGCATGATTGCCGCCTCGGGCCTGAACTACATCGGCTTCGTAGAGGGCAATTCGATCTTCGGTGGCGAAGTCGATGTGGTCGTCACCGATGGCTTCACCGGCAACGTCGCATTGAAGACCATGGAGGGTGTTGCCCAGCTCATCGCCCGGTACATGCGTGAGGAATTCTCGCGCAGCAGCCTGCGCCGACTTCAGGGCCTTGCTGCCCTGCCAGCAATCAACGCACTCAAGCATCGACTGGATCCTCGCGGCTACAATGGCGCCAGTCTTGTCGGTCTGACCGGCATCGTGGTCAAGAGCCATGGATCCGCCGACAGCCTTGCCTTTGCCAATGCCATTCACGTGGCGCTGGAGGAGGCGCGCAAGGGTGTACCGGTTCACATCACTCGCATGCTCGAGTCGCAGAAGGCCACATGTATTCCCGCATAGCAGGCACCGGGCGCTATCTGCCCGAGCGTATTCTCACCAACGCCGAGCTTGAGCGCATGGTGGAGACCTCCGATGAGTGGATCCGCTCGCGCACCGGTATCGAGCGCCGGCATATCGCCGCAGACAACGAGCTGACGAGTGACCTTGCCTACAAGGCTGCGCTGGCTGCCATGGACGCCGCCGGTATCGGACCGCAGGATCTGGAGCTGATCGTCACCGGCACCACCACGCCTGACCAGCTCTTTCCAAACCTCGCCTGCCTGCTGCAGCAGAAACTCGGCGTGCACGGTACCCCGGCCATCGCCGTCGAAGCCGCCTGCAGCGGGTTTCTCTACGGACTCTCGGTAGCCGACAAGTTCATGCGCGCCGGTGAGGCGAAATACGCGCTGGTGATCGGTGCCGAGACGCTCTCGCGCATCACCGACTGGACGTCTCGCGATACCTGTGTGCTGTTCGGGGATGGCGCCGGCGCCGTCGTGCTGGAGGCCTCCGAGACACCGGGGATCGTGGCCACGCACCTGGGCGCCGATGGTCATTATGGCGATCTGCTGTATGTGCCGACGGGGCCCTCGCGGCGCAATCCGGTGCCCGCGCGCGATGACGGTTTCATCCACATGCGCGGCAACGAGGTTTTCAAGGTCGCGGTGCGCACGCTCGGCGGCGTGGCCGAAGAAGTGCTGGCAAAGGCCGGTATGGACAAGGACGACGTCGACTGGCTGATTCCCCATCAGGCGAACATTCGCATCATTCAGGCAACGGCGAAGCGTCTGGATCTGCCGATGGAGCGGGTGGTGCTCACCGTGCAGGATCATGGCAACACCTCGGCGGCTTCGGTACCGATGGCGCTGGATGTCGCGATACGTGACGGACGCATCCAGCGCGGGCAACTGCTGCTGCTCGAAGCCTTCGGTGGCGGACTGACCTGGGGCTCGGCGCTGGTGCGCTACTAGCCCGTGGATGCATCCTCCAAAGCGTGAAGCGCGCTTGGGGCGAAGTCCCTGAGTGCCGGTATACTCTGGCGATCGTGCCTGTGCTGACCCGTGAGTGCTGACTGATGCGAGTGTTCTGCCTGACCTGGAGCCTGCTTGGCCTGCTGGTGATCGACGCCCGCGTGGCCGATGCGGCCAGCTTCATCATCGAGGACGATCACCAGAGCGTGGTCGGCGAGGTGCAGGTCGTACAGTCGCGCTGGGAGGAGACGCTGCTGGATATCGCACGCCGCCACGGCGTGGGTTACGAGGAGATCGTGCGCGCCAACCCGGGGGTGAATGCCTGGGTGCCGGGCGAGGGCACCGAGGTGCTGGTACCGACACGCTTCGTGCTGCCGGATGTGCCGCGGCGTGGCATCGTCATCAATCTTCCGGAGTACCGGCTGTACTACTTTCCGGAAGTCGCGGCCGGCGAACCGCGCCGCGTGATCACCCATCCGGTGAGCATCGGGCGCATGGACTGGGATACCCCGATCGGGCTGCATCGCATCACCGAGATGCGCCGCAATCCGAGCTGGCGACCGCCCGATTCGGTGCGCGCCGAGTATGCCGCCGAGGGCCGACGGCTGCCGGCGGTGGTGCCTCCGGGTCCGGACAATCCGATGGGCAGTCGGGCCATGCGTCTGACCTTGCCGTCTTACCTGATTCACGGCACCAATCGTCCCGAAGGCGTGGGGATGCGAGTGACTGCCGGGTGCATCCGGATGTACCCGGAGGATGTCGAGGCGCTGTATGAGCAGGTGGCGCTGGGCACCGAGGTGCGCATCATCAATCAGCCCTACAAGGTCGGCTGGAACGGCCATGTGATGTATCTCGAGGCGCATCCGCCGCTCGAGGAGTTCGCCGAGGAGTTCGCCGAGCGCAGCCTGACGGTGCTCACGGAGATGGTCGTGGCCGGCACGCGTGAGCGTTCGGCTGCGGTGGACTGGGCTGGCGCGGAATTCATTGCCGGTCAGGCGCGTGGTGTGCCTGCGGTAATGGCCAGTCTGGATCAGCGCAGCCTGCCGCAGGCCGATGACGAGGTGGAGGGCGAGGTCGATGACACCGAGCGCCCGCAGGAACTGGCGATGGTGGTCGAGGACTGATTCACGCGTCCCCTGCCTGCTCAGCTCGGGCAGTTCGGGTTTGCTGTAGTCATTAAAAAAGCCGCGGTCCCGAAGGACCGCGGCTTTTTGTCATTCGCAAGCCGTGAAGCTTACTTGGACATCCGATCACGGAACATGCGGTCCACCTTTTCGTTGGTGGCGTCGCAGCAGGCCTGGGAGGCGTTGGCGGCCGACAGTGCCTGGTTGGCGGTGCTCTGCGCACCCGAGGCCAGCTGGCGTGCCTCGTTGGCGGTACGCTGTGCCTCGGCAGCCGTGGTCTGTGCGGCAGCGGCATCACGCGCAGCGCGCTCAGCAGTTGCCTGGGCCTCTTCGACCATGGTCTGCATGTTGGTGCTGGCGCAGCCCGTGGCAAGCACGGCGGCAACTGTCAGCGCCCCAACTTTCAGGGCGGTCCGGTAATGCGTTGTCATCTAAATGTCCCCTGTGTCTTGAGTCGACTCACGATACGTATGCGCAAGATGCGCAACAGTTCAAGGAGCAGGCGAACCTACACCCTGATTGCTGCGCAGATAATGCTTCAAAGTCACGGCAACTGCAACGTGTCGCGATAACACGACGCGCGCGCCAGGGGCGCGGCAGCGTGTTCTGCAAGCCGATACAGGGGGGCTTGCATGCATCATTGAATGGCTGTATACATCTACAGTAACTGTTCATCCATACAGGTGCCGAATGTCCGCCGAACTCACCCCCCGCCAGCGACAGGTTCTGGAGCTGATCCGCCAGAACATCGAAGAAACCGGCATGCCGCCCACGCGGGCCGAAATCGCCCAGGCACTGAACTTCCGCTCCGCCAACGCCGCGGAAGAACACCTGCGCGCGCTCGAGCGCAAGGGCGCCATTTCACTGCTGCCAGGAGCCTCGCGCGGCATCCAGCTCAGAGACTCGCTGCGCGATCAGCTGGGTCTGCCACTGGTGGGCCGGGTGGCGGCCGGCAGCCCGATTCTCGCCGAAGAACATATCGAGGCGCGCTATCGCATCGATCCCACGCTGTTTGCACGCAAGCCCCATTATCTGCTCCGCGTCAATGGCATGAGCATGCGCGATGCCGGCATTCTCGATGGCGACCTGGTGGCGGTGCATCGCACCCCTGAGGTCAGGAACCGGCAGATCATCGTTGCGCGTCTCGATGACGAGGTCACGGTCAAGCGCTATCGGCAGCAGGGCCGTACGGTCTGGCTGCTGCCCGAGAACCCCGACTTCGAGCCCATGGAAATCGATCTTGCGCAGCAGGCCATGATCATCGAAGGGGTCGTGGTCGGCGTATTGCGCGATCGTCTGTCCCCCTAGCGCGGTCGTCACGGGTGGACGACGGGCTCGATGGGCTGCTGCGACAGGGCCAGCTCTGGCGCGCGGCACAACAGGGCACTGCTGATGGGCCACGGGTCATCGCCACGGGCTTCGCAGAGCTGGATGCCCAGCTGCCGGGAGGTGGCTGGCCACGCGGCGCACTGACCGAGCTGCTGCTCGAGGCGCATGGGCTTGGAGAGCTTGGCCTGCTGTTGCCGGCGCTGGTATCACTGTGCCGGGGCAGCGAGGATGAAGCATCCGTGCCGCGCTGGGTATGCTGGGTGGCACCCCCGTTCATGCCTTATGCACCGGCGCTGGCCGCGCATGGTCTGCCACCCGAGCGCATGCTCGTGGTGCATCCTTCGCAGCGCGCGCAGGCGCGCGAGCGCGCCACCGAAAGTCTCTGGGCGGCCGAACAGGCCCTGTATTCCGGTCAGTGCTGCGCCGTGCTGGTGTGGGCCGAGCAGGTCGCCGATCTGCGGCTGCGTCGCCTGCAGCTGGCCGCCGAGGGCAGTGATGCCTGGGCGGTGCTGGTGCGCTCCGCGCATGCACGCAGGCAGCACAGTCCTGCGGCATTGCGCGTGCTTCTGGGCGGGGATGGCCTGAGCATTCTCAAGTGTCGCGGCGGCCAGCCGAAGGTGCCGGGCCAGGCGCTGCGCTCTCCTGATCGGGTGCCGGCGGACTGATGCGTCGTGGCACGCATGCACACAACCCTGCCTCTGTTTCCGGAGGAGGCCTCACCGCCCCCGGCGACCCGGTCTGAAACCGCCACCAGCCGGCCACAGGCGCTTGCGCATGCGGTGCCGCGTGCAAGTGCTGTGGCCGAGACCCTGTGGCTGGGCGTACACCTGCCGGCCGCGCCCCCCCGTCTCGAGCGCCTTGCGATGGCGCTTGCGCAGTTCTCTCCCCAGGTCAGTCTCGAGCCTCCCGATGGTCTGGTCGTGGAAGTGGGCGCAAGCCTGCGGCTGTTCGGCGGGACGGCAACGCTGCGTGCTGCAGTGGCGAGCCGGCTCGAGGCGCTGGAAGTCGACACCTGCATCGCACTGGCACCTACACCGCTGGCGGCGAGCTGGCTGGCACGGGCCGATGGCGGCGATGTGTCCACGCTGGCGCAGCTGCCCGGACGGCTGGGCGAGCTGCCGATCGCGGTGTGCCGCTGGCCGGCGGCACAGGCAAAGCTGCTGCAGGAACTCGGTGTGCGCAGTCTGGCCGACTGCCTGCGCCTGCCGCGCGATGCGCTGTCGCGGCGCAGTTCGCCGGTGCTGCTGCAGAGCCTGGATCGGGCACTGGGCCGCAGTGCCGATCCGCGCCGCGCCTGGCAGCCGGCGGCGGGTTTCGACGATACCCTTGTGTTGCCTGCCGAGACCGAGGTGCTCGCCCGGCTCATCGAAGGCGTCGACTGGCTGATCGAGCGCCTGGGTCTGGTGCTGCGCAGACGCGATGCCAGCGTGCATCGATTGCTGCTGTCGCTGTGTCATGCCAATCGGGCGGCCACCCGGGTGGCACTGGTGCTCTCCCAGCCCAGTCGTGATGTGGCCCATCTCCAGGCACTGTTTGCACAGCGTCTGGAGCGGGTCATGCTGCCGGCACCGGTCATGGTGCTGCGACTCTTGGCACCACGCCTGGAACTCGACGCAGCGGCCCCGTCGGGCGAGCTGTTTGCGCGGCGCACGCCCGCGCATCCCTGTGCCGGGGTACCGCAGCTCATCGAGCGGCTGCGTGCGCGTCTGGGCGTCTCTGCGGTCTTCGGCCTGTGTCTGGTGCCCGAGCATCGCCCGGAAGACGCCTGGCAGGTGGTGGCCTCGCCAGGGGGGCGTGTCAATGATGCCGGGATACCGGATTCGGCGGCACGCCGCCCGCTGTGGATGCTGGCCGAACCGGTGGCGCTGGCCGCGCACTGCGGACAACCGAATTACCAGGGGCGGTTGCGCATCGAGCAGGGACCCGAGCGCGTCGAGACCGGCTGGTGGGATGGTCGCGACGTGGCACGTGACTACTACATCGCGCGCAATCCCCCGGGCATGCGGCTGTGGATCTACCGCGAGCGCACGGGTGCGCGTGCCTGGTGGCTGCACGGCGTGTTCGGATGACGCACGATGCCGCCACGCCGGGCTACGCCGAGCTGCACTGCCTGAGCAATTTCAGTTTCCAGCGCGGCGCCTCGCATCCCGAGGAACTCGTCGCGCGCGCAGCTAGCCTGGGCTATGCGGCGCTGGCGATCACTGACGAGTGTTCCCTGGCCGGCGTCGTGCGCGCACATGCCGCGGCGCGTGAGCAGGGCCTCAAGCTGATCGTGGGCAGCGAGCTGCATTGCGAGGAAGGCCTTGCGCTGGTGCTGCTGGCCACTTCGCGCGCTGGCTACGCGCGCCTGAGTGCGCTGATCAGCCGTGCCCGCCGCCGCAGCGCCAAGGGTGAATACCGTCTGCTGCGTGAAGACCTTGCCTGCGGTGTGCCGGGGTGTCTGGCGCTGTGGCTGCCGGGGGCCGAGCCCTGTGAGGCCGATGCCCGCTGGCTGGCGGCACGCTTTACCGATCGCCTGTGGCTGGCCGTGGAACTGCTCGCCGATGGCCAGGATGCACAACGCCTGACACAGCTTCGCCACCTGGGCACGAAGCTCGGCATCGCCTGCATGGCCAGCGGGGATGTGCACATGCACGTGCGCAGCCGCCGCGCATTGCAGGATGTGCTGGTGGCAATCGGTCTGGGTGTGCCGGTGGCCAAAGCGGGCCTTGCGCTGTTTGCCAACGGCGAGCGACATCTGCGTCGTCGCGAGCAGCTCGCACGACGCTATCCGCCGGCGCTGCTGGCCGAGACGCTGGCGGTGGCGGCGCGCTGTGATTTCTCGCTCGATGAACTGCGCTACGAGTATCCGGCCGAACTGGTGCCGGCAGGCGAGACACCTGCCAGTCAGCTGCGGCGTCTGAGCATGCAGGGCATGGTGCGGCGCTGGCCCGAAGGGGTACCAGCGCGTGTACGTAAGCTCATCGAGCATGAACTCACGCTGATCAGCGAGCTGCGCTACGAAGCTTATTTCCTGACCGTCCACGACATCGTCGCCTTCGCCCGCAGTCGCGGCATTCTCTGCCAGGGCAGGGGCTCTGCCGCGAACTCGGCCGTGTGTTTCTGCCTGGGCATCACCGAGGTCGATCCTGCACGCATGTCGCTGCTGATGGAGCGCTTCATCTCCAAAGAGCGCAACGAACCCCCAGACATCGATGTGGATTTCGAACACCAGCGTCGCGAGGAGGTGATCCAGTACATCTATGCGAAGTACGGACGCACGCGTGCCGCACTGGCCGCCACGGTGATCAGTTACCGACCACGCAGCGCCGTGCGCGATGTCGGCAAGGCGCTTGGGCTCGACCCGGAGGTCATCGAGCGGCTCAGCGGCGCCATCCAGTGGTGGGACGGTCGTGGCATCGATCCTGCCCGCGTGCGCGAGGCAGGTCAGGACCCGGATGACCCGGTCATTCGCCGTCTGCTGTGGCTGGTGCATGCGCTGCTGGGCTTTCCAAGACACCTCTCCCAGCACGTGGGCGGGTTTGTGATTTCGGCCGGGCCGCTCGATGAGCTGGTGCCGATCGAGAATGCCGCCATGCCCGAGCGCACGGTGATCCAGTGGGACAAGGACGATCTGGAAACCCTCGGCCTGCTGAAGATCGACGTGCTCGGACTGGGCATGCTCACCGCGATCCGCAAGGCCTTTGATCTGGTACGCAGCTACAGTGGCCGTGAACTGACCATGGCGACGTTGCCGGCCGAGGATCCCCGGGTCTACGACATGATCTGTCGCGCCGAGACCATCGGTGTGTTCCAGATCGAGTCACGCGCGCAGATGGCAATGCTGCCGCGGCTCAAGCCGCGCAATTATTACGACCTGGTCATCGAGGTCGCGATCATCCGCCCGGGGCCGATCCAGGGCGATATGGTGCATCCCTACCTACGCAGGCGTAACGGGCTCGAAGCGGTGAGCTATCCCAGCGAGGAGGTCGCAGGCGTACTGCAGCGCACGCTGGGTGTGCCGATCTTCCAGGAGCAGGTGATGCAGCTGGCCATCGTCGCGGCCGGCTTCTCGGCCGGCGAGGCCGACCAGCTGCGCCGTGCGATGGCCGCCTGGAAGCGCAAGGGCGGTCTGGGACCCTTCGAGCAGCGCCTGATCGAAGGGATGCGCCGGCGTGGCTATTCGCAGGACTTCGCGCAGCAGATCTTCAACCAGATCCTGGGCTTCGGTGAGTATGGTTTTCCGGAGTCCCACTCCGCCAGCTTCGCACTGCTGGTCTATGTCTCGGCCTGGCTTAAATGCCACGAGCCGGCGGCGTTCTTCTGCGCCCTGCTCAACAGCCAGCCGATGGGCTTCTATGCGCCCGCGCAGCTGCTGCGCTGTGCTCGCGAGCAGTGTGGCGTGGCGCTGTTCGCCATCGATGTCCGTGACAGCGACTGGGACTGCACGCTGGTACCGGGCGAGCAGGGTCGCCCGGCCCTGCGCCTGGGGCTTTCGCAGGTGCGAGGTATGTCCGAACAGGGTGCCAGGCGCCTGTGCGAGGCGCGCGCACTGGGAGCCTTCGAAAGTGTGCAGGATCTTGCAGCTCGGGCGCGACTCAACCGTTCTGATCTGGGCGCACTGGCGGCGGCGGGCGCCCTGCGCGAGCTGGCCGGGCATCGCTACCGCGCACGCTGGATGGTGGCCGGTGTGGAGCCACCACTGCCGCTGCTGCCGGTGCCGCAGTTCAACGAAGCCGATCCGCTGCTGCGCGCCCCCAGCGAAGGCCAGGACATCGTCGCCGACTATCGCCACATGGGGTTCACCCTGGGCCGGCATCCGCTGGCGTTGCTGCGCATGCGTCTGCAACGCGATGGCATCATGCCCGCAGCCGCGCTGGCCGATCATCGGGATGGCGCACAGGTGGGGGTGGCGGGGCTTGTGACCACGCGACAGCGGCCGGGCTCGGCCGGTGGCGTGACCTTCGTGACCATCGAGGACGAGACCGGCTATGTCAATGTGGTCGTCTGGGAGGCGCTGGGAGAGCGGCAACGTCAGCCGCTGCTCGATGCTCGGCTGTTGAGTGTGCGTGGCAAACTGCAACGCCAGGACGGGGTGACGCACGTCATCGCGCGCCATCTCGAGGACCGCAGTGCGTGGCTGGGCGCGCTGCTCACGCGCTCACGCGACTTTCACTAGCCAGGCATGCGCCCAAACTAGTAGTCGTAGTCCTCGAAGTCTTCGAGGTCGCGCGCCGCGCGGCGCTCCTCGAGCAGCTCCTCGAGTCGACGCCTTGCCGACATGTCCTTGCCGACCACCGGTGATGTATCGGTATCGAAATCACCGTTCATATCTTCCACGTCGATCTCCTCTGCCTCGTCGCTGCCACCGTCGGACTCGTTGGCGTTGCTGTCGCCGTTCTGCGCCACGTCATGGTCCTCGGTATCATCGGCGTCGCATAAACGCAGGTCCTGGGGAAACGCACCCTCGCGGGTCTTCTCTGGCAGGCCCGCGCAGCGATTTATAAACCCGAAACCCGGCGCGCGCAATACCTTCGCAGCCGCGCGAAAGCGAAATATCTGGCGGTTGCGTTTCGGTTGTTTGACGGCCGCTGTTCAGCGCGGTGCTGGCGGCCGGGGAAGGCTACATGACCAGCTGGTTCATGTTGATGATCGGCAACAGAATGGCCAGTACGATGACCAGCACCATGCCGCCCATCAGCACGATCACCAGCGGTGCCAGCAGACCCAGCACCGTGGTGAGAATCGTGTTGATCTCGTTCTCCTGATTGTCGGCCGTGCGTCCGAGCATGTCCTCGAGACGTCCGCTGGTCTCGCCGCTGGCAATCAGGTGCACCATCATCGGCGGGAAGAGTCGGCTGGTCGCGAGCGATCGGGCGATGCCGGCGCCTTCGCGCACGCGCGCCGCGGCCTCTTCGACGGCCTTGCGCATCGGCAGGTTTTCCACCACCTGGCCGGCAATGCGCAACGCATCCAGCACGGGTACGCCGCTACCGGCCAGAATGGCCAGCGTACGGGTGAAGCGTGACGTATTCAGGGCGCGTGTCAATCGGCCAAGAATGGGCAGGCGCAGCTTGAAGCGATCCCAGCGCATGCGCACCGATTCGTTGCGCAGGGCACGCCGAAAGCCCAGCAGACCGATCACTACGGCAATGACGACGAACACGCCGTAGTCCCGGGAAAAGTCGCTCAGCCCGATCAGCCCGCGCGTAAGCACCGGCAGCGACTGCCCGGAGGTCTCGAACACACTGACCACCTTGGGTACGACATAGGTCATCATCAGCGCGATGATGGCCAGCGCCATCAGGATCAGCACGGCGGGGTAGGCCAGTGCACCTGCCACCTGCTGGCGCAGCCGCTGACGGCTCTCGGTGTAGTCGGCCAGTCGCTCGAGCACGCCATCGAGATGGCCTGACTGCTCCCCGGCAGACACGGTGGCTCGATACAGTTCCGGGAATGCCTGCGGAAAGTCGGCCAGCCCGTCGGCCAGTGCATGGCCTTCCATGACCTTGGCGCGAACACCGACGATGACGCTTTTCACGCGCGGCTTCTCGCTCTGTTCGCCGACCGCAGACAGGGCTTCCTCGAGTGGCAGACCGGAGCGCACCAGTGTCGCTAGCTGGCGCGTGAAAAGCGTGAGGTCGCCGCCGCTGATACCACGGCGCAGGGGCTTTCGGCCACGACGGATGTCGCCGCGCTGTGAGACCTCGTTGACCTCCAGCGGCAGCAGCTCGCGTTCGCGCAGCAGGCTGCGCACGTGGCGCGGGGTATCGCCTTCGAGCACACCCTTGCGTTCACGCCCCGCGGCGTCGAGGGCTACGTATTCGAAGGCACCCATCGAGGCGGAGGGTCAGCGCGCACGCATGTCAGTCATCGCGGGTCACGCGCACGACCTCATCGATCGTCGTCGTACCTTCCAGCACGCGACGGCGCCCATCGTCACGAATGCCGGGGCTGTGCAGACGGGCGTGACGCTCCAGCACCTGTTCGCTTGCGCCATCGTGGATCATCGTGCGCATTGCATCGTCGACGACGATCATCTCGTAGATGCCGGTACGCCCGCGAAAACCATGCTGTTCATCGCCTGACCTGGGCCGGCGAAGCGTGGGCGGGCTGGCCGGATCGACGTTCAGTGCACGGCATTCGTACTCGGCGGCCTGGTAGGGCTCGCTGTGCTCGGGATCCAGTACGCGCACCAGCCGCTGAGCCATCACGCCGATCAGGCTCGAGGACAACAGGTAGGGCTCCACGCCGATGTCACGCAGCCGCGTGATCGCGCCCACGGCGGTATTGGTGTGCAGCGTGGAGAGAACGAGGTGACCGGTCAGACTTGCCTGGACGGCAATCTCGGCCGTCTCC
>CAYLNP010000065.1:0-71 GCA_964384925.1 uncultured Woeseiaceae bacterium | reverse complement strand
ACGTCGGGATCCTGGCGCAGGATGGCGCGCAGCCCGCGGGCGAAGGTCATCTCGACCTTGGTGTTGACCTG
>CAYLNP010000064.1:0-12619 GCA_964384925.1 uncultured Woeseiaceae bacterium | reverse complement strand
AGTCGCTGTAGAGGGTGCGCAGATAGTAGCTGGATGTCGCGCTGGGCCTGTAGTCGAAATTCAGGGTGCCACCCACCCGCTTGCGGCTGAGTTCGTAGTCACGCTGTTCTGCGGATTCGGGCGACCGCAACTCCGCGCCGTCCGGGCCTTCCAGGAAGGGCCATTCACTGGTCTCGACATTGTCGACGGCGAAACTACGGTCAAACCGGTTGAAAGAGGCCGAGATGCCGAAATTCTCTTCACCTCCGCCCAGATTGAACAGTCGGGTCCCAGTGATACTGTAGCGTGGGCTGGTCTCCTCGAGCTTCTCGTTGTAGCTCCCGTCGGCAGAAAGCCGCAACGAATTGCCGAGATCGAATGCGGTAAGCGTACTGATCTCTATGTTGCCGCCCACCGCGTCTGCATCCTGGTACGGCATCAGGCTCTTGCTGACTTCTACGCTCTCGACCAGCTCGGATGAGATGACATCCAGATTCACGGCCCGCGAGTCGGACTCGGGGCCGGGGACACGCATGCCGTTGACGGTGGTTGTGTTGAACTCGGCGCTGGCGCCGCGTATCACGGCGAACCGACCCTCACCCTGATCGCGGACCAAGGCCAGGCCTTCCACTCTCTGCAGCGCTTCGGCAACGTTGTTATCCGGAAAGTTGCCGATGGCATCGGCCGACAACACGTTGATATTGCCGATGGCGTTGCGTTCCCGACTCAGCGCGGCGGCCTGCCCAGCGGCCTGCCCCACCACGATAATGCTGTCCATGGTACCGGCGCCGAGTTCGATCTCCACCGGCGTGTTGTCGCCGGGTCCGACAGTGACCCCGAAGCGAGTCGTGGGAGCGCCGACGTACGTCACCTCGAGATCGTAAGTCCCTGTCGGGACATTGCGCAGCAGGAAAAATCCGGAGCGGTCGGTGGTCACGCTCTGCCCGGTACCGGGAACGCGGATCTGCGCGCTCTGAATGCTGTATCTGCCGCTGCTGTCGACGACCCGCCCGGTAATGCTGCCGATCTCCTGCGCCAGCACCTGTGAGCCGCTGCCCGCAAGCAGCGCGGCAATCACCAGCCTGCCCACGCTGCGTCGCAAATGGGTCGCCATGTTCTTCTCCTTCGTGCGCCTGAGGTGAGCGTGCCCGGCGTTCGAAGCGTCGAGGCATCAGGGCGTTAAGGTAGTCATGACAAATGACGATTTGATGGCATTGGTAGAAACCCGGCCGAACTTCGCCTCACAGGCGACACCGCCCGGCGGGGGGCGCAGTCGGCACTACCGTGGCGCCCAGGCCGCGGCGCGTTCCCGGCCTGGGCCCGGTGGGAAAGACTAAACGATTGATTTATTGGCGGAGAGGGAGGGATTCGAACCCTCGAACGGGTCGCCCCGTTGCCGGTTTTCAAGACCGGTGCATTCAACCGCTCTGCCACCTCTCCGGCGCACAAGCCTGCGGCGGAGAATTCTCCCGGCCGGCGCGGTCTAAAGCAAGGTTGGGGATATTTTCCTGACCCCCGGTTGTCATACGGGGGTCATCAGGCGGTATGTTAATATCCTCGGATCGGGTAGTTCAAAGTCATTCTCAGGAGGACACATCAGATGCAGCCACGTCGTTATGGTCAGGAACAGGTCATCGCCAGGCAACCCGGGGCGACGGACGTGCTCTCCACCAACAGCGTCCTGCGCAACACATATATGTTGCTGGCAGCCACCTTGCTGTTCAGCGCCGCGATGGCGGGCGTGGCGATGGCCACGCAGATGCCCTTTCTCGGGCCCTTCGTCACGCTGGGCGGCTACTTCGGGCTGCTGTTTCTGACGCATGTCACCCGCAATTCGGCGATGGGTCTGGTCAGCGTATTCGCATTGACAGGCTTCATGGGACTCACTCTGGGCCCCCTGCTGTCGGCCTACCTCACACAGGTGCCCAACGGCGGTCAGGTGATCACCTCCGCGCTGGCGACCACGGGTCTTGCCTTCGTCGGCCTGTCGGCCTACGCGGTGAAGTCCGGGCGCGACTTCAGCTTCCTGCGCGGTTTCGTGCTGATCGGCGTCATTGCGCTGCTCGGCGTGATCATCTCCAGTCTGTTCTTCGATCTCTCGGCCTATGCCTCGGTGATCTCGGGCGCCATCATCATTCTGATGGGCGCACTGATCCTGTTTCAGACCGGGCAGATCGTCAACGGCGGCGAGACCAACTACATCATGGCCACCGTCACGCTGTATGTCAGCATCTACAACATCTTCGTCAGCCTGCTGCAGCTCTTCGGCATGGCCGGCGGCGACGACTGACACACGCAGCACGCCTTCGCCTGGCAAAAAAGCCCCGCCTCGGACCCGCGTG
Organism: uncultured Woeseiaceae bacterium; assembly: GCA_964384925.1. Lineage (GTDB taxonomy): Bacteria > Pseudomonadota > Gammaproteobacteria > Steroidobacterales > PWYM01 > PWYM01. The sequence goes on along the minus strand of CAYLNP010000064.1, from coordinate 10,298 downwards.
TCCCGGGCGGGGTTTTCTTTTTGAGGCACCTTGCGGGGCCACCGTCATCAGGCCTGGATGTGCTGCGCTCCGCCCATGTAGGTCTGCAATACGCGTGGGATCGCGATGCTGCCATCGGCCTGCTGGCCGTTTTCCATCACCGCAATCAGCGCCCTGCCCGCGGCCAGGCCCGAGCCGTTGAGCGTGTGCAGCAACTCAGGCTTGCCCGTCTCCGGATTGCGCCAGCGCGCCTGCATGCGCCGGGCCTGGAAATCCCCGCAATTGCTGCACGATGAAATCTCGCGATACTTCTGCTGCCCGGGCAGCCAGACCTCCAGATCATAGGTCTTGCTGGCCCCGAACCCGATATCACCGCTGCACAGCGCCATCACCCGGTAGGGAAGCTCCAGCAGTTCCAGCACCCGGCAGGCGTGTCCGGTGAGTGCCTCGAGCGCGGCATACGATTCCCCGGCAGGTACCAGGTGGACGAGTTCCACCTTCTCGAACTGGTGCTGACGCACCATGCCCCGGGTATCGCGGCCGTAGGAACCGGCCTCTGAGCGAAAGCACGGTGTATGGGCCACGAGCTTCAGCGGCAGCTCATCGGCCTCGAAGATGCGCTCGCGTGCCAGGTTGGTGAGCGGCACCTCGGCGGTTGGAATCAGGAAATAGTCATCCTCGCCTTCGAGCGCAAACAGGTCTGCGGAGAACTTCGGCAGTTGTCCTGTGCCCTCGAGCGCACGCCGGTGTGCGATGTACGGTACATAGGTCTCCAGGTAGCCATGTTCACGCGTGTGCACGTCCAGCATGAACTGCACCAAGGCTCGATGCAGTGAGGCCAGCCCGCCCTGCATCACCGAGAACCGTGCACCGGTGATGCGCCCGGCCGCCTCGAAGTCAAGCTGACCGAGGCCCTCGCCCAGTGCGACGTGATCTTTCGGCTCGAAGTCGAATACCCGCGGCTCGCCCCAGCGGCGGAGCTCCTGATTCGCCGACTCGTCTGCCCCGTCGGGCACGCTGTCGTCGAGCAGGTTGGGCAGACCCAGCAGCATGTGCTCGAGCGCCGTCTGCACCTCACCGAGTGCCTCATCCGCGGCCTTGAGTTCATCACCCAGGCGTCCGACCTCCTGGAGCATCGGCTCGATGTTCTCGCCTCGAGCCTTGGCCTGCCCGATCGCCTTGGAGCGCGCATTGCGTTCGTTGCGCAAGGCCTCGGCGCGCACCTGTACCTCCTTGCGGCGGGTTTCCAGTTCATCGAAGGCGGCGATGTCGAGCTTCACGCCACGGCGGGCGAGATTCGCGGCCACGGCATCGATGTCGTGTCTTAGCTTTCTCGGATCGAGCATGCGAGTTCCAGTGTCTAGAGTCGATGGGTGCGGTACTAACGACCGCGTGCCTGTTCGTTGCGTCGCCGAAGCTCGGCAAGTTTCTCGCGGATCTGCTTTTCCAGCCCTCTGTCCGGCGGCTCGTAATAGCGCCGACCGGCGAGCTCCTCGGGCAGATAGCTTGCCCCGGCGGCGAAGCCGTCGGCTTCGTCGTGCGCGTAGCGATATCCCTTGCCATAGTCGAGTTGTCTCATCAGACGCGTGGGTGCGTTGCGAAGCGCCAGCGGAACCTCCACCGAACCCAGCGCCTGCGCATCCGCCTGCGCGGCATTGGCAGCGGCGTACACCGCATTGCTCTTGGCGGCACAGGCCAGAAACACCACCGCCTGCGCGATGGCAAGCTCGCCTTCAGGGCTGCCGAGGCGCTCATAGACTTCGGCTGCGTCCAGCGCGATGCGCAGTGCCCGGGGATCGGCATTACCTATATCCTCGGAGGCCATGCGCAGCACGCGTCGTGCAAGGTAACGCGGATCGCAACCGCCGTCGAACATCCGGTAAAGCCAGTAGAGCGAGGCATCCGGATCCGAGCCGCGCACGGACTTGTGCAGCGCCGAAATCTGGTCGTAGAACGCCTCGCCCTGGCGATCGAAGCGTCGCAGGCTGGCCCCAAGCAGCTGCGGCAGCGCCTCGCCCGTAAGCTGCCCCGGAGGCTCGGCGACCATGGCGAGTTCTGCAGCCAGTTCGAGCAGTGACAGGGCACGGCGTGCGTCGCCGTCGGCGGCGGCGAGGATGCCGTCGAGCACGGCCTCGTCGAGCGACAGCGCCGTCTCGGCCCCCAGGCCGCGCTCGGCATCCGCAAGCGCGCGATCGAGCAGTGTGCGCAGTGCGCCGTCGCTCAGCGGCTTGAGCACATGCGTGCGGGCACGTGATAGCAGCGCGTTGTTGAGCGCAAAGGAGGGGTTCTCGGTGGTTGCGCCGATGAACGTCAATGTGCCGTCTTCGACGTAGGGCAGGAAGGCATCCTGCTGGGCCTTATTGAAGCGGTGTACTTCATCGAGAAACAGGACGGTGGGGCGATCGCTGAGTTTGCGCACGTCCGTGGCCTTCGCCACCGCTGCGCGCACGTCCTTTACTCCCGCCATGACGGCAGAGAGCGCAATGAACTCAGCCTCGCAGGTGGCGGCCACCAGCCGCGCCAGGGTGGTCTTGCCCGTGCCCGGCGGCCCCCACAGGATGATCGAGTGCAGGCTCTTGCCTTCCGCCATGCGCCGCAGGGGTCGGCCTACGCCTAGCAGGTGATCCTGACCGACGTATTCCTTGAGGCTGCGGGGTCGCATACGCTCGGCCAGCGGCGCACCCGACGCAACGCCGAGCGTGCGATCAGGCATGCTGCAGTCCGACGCGGCGCTCCACCCAGTGACACCAGTTGCCCATGCCCAGCATGGCCAGCGAAAGGCCCCCGGCAATGCCGGCAGTGTTGGCGACGAAATCCCCGAACTCCGCGCTGCGGTACGCAAGTCCTCCCTGCGTGAGCTCCATGAGCATACCCAGCAGAAACAGGTACTGCGCCACCAGCAGGTAGTGTTCTCTGCGATAGAGGCCTGCGAAAAACAGCATCAGCGAAAAGTAGGCAATGAAGTGACCGACCTTGTCGTGGTAGGGAAACGGCAGGACCCACGCGGTGTCCACGGCCTGTGTCGGTCCCAGGCTCAGAAACACGGCGATGCCCAGCAGCAGCCAGGCGAGCGTGCGCCACAACGGCGCAAGAATCAGCGGTCGCACACTCAAAGCCCGTCCGGGCCGATAACGTCCACGCCTTCGGATGCGTCGAAAGAAAAGCGATCGTCGCTCAAGGCGACATCGCGTTCGACATCACCGAACACCACGGCCGTGACCTGCTCCAACGCGTCGGTGAGTTCCATCCGGCGCACGACGTCGCCGTCATGAGCAAGCACGATGCGGCGGAAGTCGCCGTCTTCCTGCAGCGGCACCATCGCGAGCCACTCCAGACCCTCACGCTCCCAGGCCTCGATCACGCGGAACCCGTCGGTAAGTTGGCCGCCGCCCAGCAGCATGGCCGGAGAACCGGCGATGCTCTGCTCGACGCGTGAGATGCTCACCTGTTCGAGATCGGCGTCGTACATCCACACCAGCTCGCCGTCGGTGATCAACAGCTGCTCATAGGGCTGCTCATAGGCCCAGCGGAACCGCCCGGGGCGAGCGATTTCCATGCGTCCGGCAGCACGCTCGAGCAGTCGGCCGGAGGCATCGTGGACTTCCTGCTCGAATGCTGCACGCACGGTGCCGGTACCGTCGAGCAGACGTTCGAGCCGGTCCTCAGCCTCGGCGACATGTTCCGGCACCATGGCCGGGTCGGGTTCCGCACCGTTGCCGCCGGCCGCTGCGCCCAGCGTCCACACGCTCAGCGCGCCGACGACGAACAGCCGCAGCACACCCTTGGTAAGTCTCGTCACGTTCAATCCTCCGGGGCGCCGGGCGCCAGCACCTCGCGGCTGCCGTTGGATTGCAACGGCCCCACGATGCCGGCCGCCTCCATGGTCTCGACCATGCGCGCCGCCCGGTTATAGCCAATCTTCAAACGCCGCTGGACACCCGAGATTGAGGCTTTGCGCGTATCGGTGACGATGCGCACCGCCTCGTCGTACAGCGGGTCACTTTCAGCATCTGCCCCGGCATCGGTGTCACCGAACGCACCGGGCATGCCAGGAATATGACCACTGGGACCCTCGATGATTTCATCGATGTAACGCGGCTCTCCGCCGCCCTTCTTCAGGCTCGCCACGACCTTGTGGACTTCCTCGTCGGAGACGAAGGCGCCATGCACTCGGGTGGGCAGTGCCGTGCCCGGCGGCAGGTAGAGCATGTCGCCGTGGCCAAGCAGGGCTTCGGCGCCCATCTGATCGAGAATGGTGCGTGAATCCACCCGGGCGGAGACCTGGAAGGCGATGCGCGTCGGGATATTGGCCTTGATCAGGCCGGTGATGACATCGACCGAAGGCCGCTGCGTGGCGATGATCATGTGCAGGCCCGAGGCGCGTGCCTTTTGTGCAAGGCGCGCGATGAGCTCTTCGACCTTCTTGCCGACCACCATCATCATGTCGGCCAGCTCATCGATGATCACGACAATCATCGGCAGCGGCTCCAGCGCCGGACGTGGTGGTGGATCATCCGGATCGGCCGTGGGTGGCGCCTGCCACAGCGGGTCGGGAATCTCCTGCCCGCGCGCGGCCGCCTCTGAGAGCTTGCGGTTGTAGCCACCGATGTTTCGCACGCCAAGCGCTGCCATAAGCCGGTAGCGCCGCTCCATCTCGGCCACGCACCAGCGCAGCGCATTGGCCGCATCGTTCATGTCCGTGACCACCGGCGCCAGCAGATGCGGAATACCCTCGTAAACCGAGAGCTCCAGCATCTTCGGGTCGATCATGATCATGCGCACCTGGTCGGCGGTGGCCTTGAACAGCAGCGAGAGCACCATCGCGTTGATGCCCACCGACTTGCCCGAACCGGTGGTGCCGGCGATGAGCAGGTGCGGCATGCGCTGCAGGTCTGCCACCACCGCCTCGCCGCCGATGTCCTTGCCAAGCGCCAGCGCCAGCGGCGAGCGCATGTCGTCATAGGCGCGCGATTTCAGGATTTCGCCGAGGGTGACCAGTTCACGGATTTCGTTGGGAATCTCCAGCCCCACGACGCTCTTGCCGGGAATGATCTCCACCACGCGCACGCTGATTGCCGAAAGCGCACGCGCCAGGTCCTTGGCCAGATTGGTGATCTGGCTGACCTTCACGCCGGCGGCGGGCTGCAGCTCGAAGCGAGTGACCACCGGGCCGGGATGCACCGAGACGACTTCAACCTCGACGCCGAAGTCACGCAGCTTCAGCTCCACCACGCGCGACATCGCCTGCAGAGAATCATCCGAGTAGCCGGCCTTGCGCGGCGGCGGATCATCCAGCAATGACAGCGCCGGCAGGCCATGAGCCGGCGGCGGATCGAACAGCGGCACCTGCCGCTCCTTCTCCACCCGCAGGCTGGGTTCGACGCGCTTGACCACAGGTTCGATGCGCGGCGGCGTGCGCGTCTCCTGCTTTTTCACCGACTCGCGCATGGTCTCACTGCGGGCCTGGCGGGCACGACGGCCCTCCAGCCAGCGCTGGCCGCGTGCCACCGACTCGCGTGCGCCATCGATGAGCCACAGCGCGGCACGTCCCGTGCGGTCCATGACCGCGAGCCACGACACGCCGGTAAACAGCGACACACCCGCCAGCCACAGCGCCAGCAGCAGCAACGTGGCCCCAAGCAGACTCAGGACCGCCTCGAAGCCGTGGCCCACCAGCTGGCCGACGATGCCCCCGGCTGTCTCCGGCAGCAGTGCCTCGGCGAAGTGCAGCGTGGCCAGCCCGCAGCTGGTGGCCAGGGTCAGCAGAAAGCCGCCGAATCGGCCCGCCAGCACGCGCCGGTCGAGCGGCCCGGGATTGCGCCGCTCCCTGAAGACCAGCCAGCCGGCCAGCATTACCATGACCGGGAACAGGAACGCCGGGCGCCCGAACAGCATGAATGCGAGATCGGCAAACCATGCACCGGCACTGCCGATACGGTTGCGCACGGTGCCGCCGTCCCCCGTTGAGGTGAACCCGGGATCGCCGGGATTGTAGGTGGCCAGCGCCAGCAGCAGGATCACCGCCAGCGCCCCGAGCACCCACAGCGCCGCCTCGCGCAGCACGCGCGTCATCGGGGTGCCTAGAACGGCGGGAGCGGAATCGGACCTGGCCTTGCCCACGAACAACCTTCTGGATATCGAATCAGAAAGAGATAACGGTCGTAATACTTTGACTTTTCTAGCGCGATAAGTCCATGCCAACGCTATGCTGCGAGCCGTAGTGGCTGCTGCCCGGCGCATTTGGCATAGTATCGCCCGATCGGTTCCGAACGCATCGAAACCTCGCCTGCGGACCCGCTGCAGGCGGCAATCATCAGGGAATTCCGCGAGTATACATCAGGCGGGTCGAGCCCCCTCGCGCCCGAGGCGCTTCATGGCCCGGCGCGCAGACTCAAGGCTCAGCTTCACGGAGAAGACGCATCATGGCAGAGCAGCATCATCGACTGATCATCCTGGGCTCCGGCCCAGCCGGCTATTCCGCGGCCGTGTACGCCGCGCGTGCCAATCTCGAGCCGGTGCTGATCACCGGCATCGAGCAGGGCGGTCAGCTGATGACCACCACCGACGTGGACAACTGGCCCGGCGATGTCGAAGGCCTGCAGGGACCCGATCTGATGGAGCGCATGCGTCGACACGCCGAGCGCTTCGATACCAGGATCATCAACGATCACATCAATCGCGCAGAGCTGAACGTACGCCCTTTCCGCCTGACCGGCGATCGCGCCACCTACACCTGTGATGCGCTGATCATCGCGACCGGAGCGACGGCGAAATATCTGGGGCTGCCTTCCGAGGAAGCTTTCAAGGGCCGCGGGGTGTCCGCGTGCGCCACCTGCGACGGCTTTTTCTTTCGCAACCAGCGCGTCGCGGTGATCGGCGGCGGCAATACGGCCGTCGAGGAGGCCCTTTACCTTGCCAACATTGCCGAGCACGTCACCGTGGTGCATCGACGTGACCAGTTCCGCGCCGAGAAAATCCTGCAGGACAAGCTCTTCGAACGGGTGCGCAGCGGCAAGGCCGAGATCGTCTGGAATCATGTGCTTGACGAGGTGCTCGGCGACGAACAGGGCGTCACTGGCATGCGCATTGCCGAACGGCAGAATCCCGCGCGGACCCGCGACATCGCTCTGACAGGCGTGTTCATCGCGATTGGACACCAGCCCAACACCTCGCTGTTCGCGGGCCAGCTGGACATGCTCAACGGCTACATTACCGTGCGGGCGGGCCTGCAGGGCAATGCCACGGCCACCAGCATTCCAGGGGTGTTTGCCGCGGGCGATGTTGCCGACCAGGTCTACCGTCAGGCCGTCACCTCGGCGGGCGCGGGTTGCATGGCAGCCCTGGACGCCGAAAAGTATCTCGATGCGCTTGGTCTGGGCGGCGAGGTCCAGGCCGCCTGAAGACAACGCCGCCGCAGACAGGGGCGCATGACATGGATGTCGAAGTCGCCACGACGCTCGAGGCGGTCGACGCAGCCGAGTGGAATGCGCTCAATAAGCGCAACGATCCGTTTCTGCGTCATGAGTTCCTGGTCGCCGCGGAGCGGCACGGCTGCGTCTCGGCAGCCAGCGGCTGGGAGCCGCGTCACCTGCTGCTGCGCCAGGGAGGTCACCTGCTAGGCGCCATGCCCCTCTACCTGCGCCACGATTCATGGGGTGAGTTCGTCTTCGACTGGAGCTGGGCGCAGGCCTGGCAGCAACTTGGTCTGCCCTACTACCCGAAGCTCACCTGTGCCGTGCCGTTCACACCCGCCACCGGCGATCGCCTGCTGGTAGCGCCGGGACACGCCTCGGCGCAGCTGCGTCGCACGCTGCTCGAGGCGGCCCTGGACGTGGCCAGGGAGCTGTGCGTGTCCTCGCTGCATGTGCTCTTCCCGCGTCCGACCGAACTCGAGTGTCTGCGCGAAAACGGCCTGCTGCTGCGCCAGGACACACAGTTTCACTGGCACAACGAGGGCGATACTGATTTCGACGCGTTTCTGGAACGCCTGAGTTCAGCCAAGCGCAAGAAAATCCGTCGCGAACGCCGCCGTATTGCCGAGCAGGGCATCGAACATGTCGTGCGCACAGGCTCGCAGATGACCGATGATCTCTGGGAGCAGGCCTGGGGTTTCTCAGCGCGCACTTTCCTGCGCCGCGGCCGCCCGCCGTACCTGAATCTGGGGTTTTTCCAGGAAATCGGCCAGACCATGGGTGAGCAGGTCGTAGTGATTCTCGCCGAGCACCAGGCCACACCGATCGCCGGCGCGATCTGCCTACGCAGCGACGACACCCTCTATGGGCGCTACTGGGGCGCCCTGGATGATTTCCACAGCCTGCACTTCGAGACCTGCTACTACCAGGGCATCGAATACTGCCTTGCCCATGGGCTGGCCTGTTTCGAACCCGGCACGCAGGGTGAGCACAAGGTGGCGCGAGGCTTCCTGCCGGTCGCGACCGCCTCGGCACACTGGATCGCCGATACGCGCCTGCGCGCGGCGCTGGCCGATCACCTGATCGCCGAGAAACGCCATGTGCAGCGGTATATGGACGAGGTGCAAGCCCACAGTCCATACCGACATTCCGAGGACCCGGCTGAGTGAGCCGGCTGGTTTGGCTGTCGGCGCGCGACCGGCCGGAGGCCTTTCCGGACGCGAATCTCGCGCTGGCAGAACCTAACGGTCTGCTCGCCGCGGGCGGGGATCTGTCCACCGAGCGCCTGCTGTATGCGTACCGTCACGGCATCTTTCCCTGGTATGAAGCCGGTCAGCCCATCCTGTGGTGGAGTCCGGATCCGCGCGCGGTGCTGCGGCCAGCCGAGCTGAAAGTCTCGCGCAGCCTGCGCCGCGTGCTGCGCCAGCAGCGCTTCGAATTCTCGGCCGACAGCGCCTTTGCCGACGTACTGGCCGGCTGCGCCGAGCCGCGCAGTTACGGCGCCGGGACGTGGATCACGCTGGAGATGCGTGCCGCCTACGAACGTCTGCATGCGCTGGGCTGGGCGCATTCCCTGGAAGTCTGGCAGGCCGGGCAACTTGTCGGCGGGCTCTACGGGCTGCACATCGGCCGGGTGTTCTTCGGCGAATCCATGTTCTCGCGGGTCAGCGATGCCTCGAAAGCGGCGCTGGTGCGTCTCGTGGAGCATCTCGCCCCCATGGGCCTGGCGCTGATCGACTGCCAGCAGGCCACCGGTCACCTGGCGCGCCTGGGCGCCGTGACGCTGCCCCGCCGGGCCTTTCTTGACGAGGTCAGGGCAGCCTGCACCCCCGAACCGGTGCCCGTGACCTGGGAACTCGTTCAGGCCTGATCAGCAGGCCAAATTGCGCCCCCCGCCCGCCTGTGCAAAAATCCGCCACCGTTCGGGCATGTGCCCACCAGCCAAATCGAGGATTCATGGCCAAGGAAGATGCCATTCAGATGGAAGGCGTGGTCGTAGAGACCCTGCCCAACACGACGTTTCGTGTCGAGCTGTCCAATGGGCACATCGTCACGGCCCACATCTCGGGCAAGATGCGCAAGAACTACATCCGCATTCTCACCGGTGACAAGGTCACCGTGGAACTCACGCCCTACGACCTGAGCAAGGGTCGGATCGTCTACCGCGGTCGTTAGCCGCCGCCGCGCCTGCTATTCGGGCAGGTGCACGAGTTCGCGTGTCAGCGGCTCGACGAGCAGACTCAACTCGCCATCGGCACCCAGCCGCACGCGCACGTGTCCACCATTCTCCGAGAGCTTGCCAAACAGCAGTTCCTCGGCCAGCGGACGCTTGAGGTGCTGCTGGATGATGCGGGCCATCGGACGTGCGCCCATCTTCGGGTCGTAGCCCTTCTCGGCGATCCAGCGACGCGCGTCGTCATCGAGTTCCAGCGTGACGTGCTTGTCCTCGAGCTGGCCTTCCAGCTCGACCACCAGCTTGTCCACCACTCGCTGGATCGACACCGGGTCCAGGGCGTTGAACTGGATGATCGCGTCGAGTCGATTGCGGAATTCCGGCGTGAACATGCGCCGGATGGCCTCGACGCCGTCGCTGACATGGTCCTGGTTGGTGAAGCCGATCGAGGCGCGACTCATTTCATGGGCGCCTGCGTTCGTCGTCATCACGATGGTGATGTTGCGGAAATCCGCCTTCCGGCCGTTATTGTCGGTGAGCGTGCCATGATCCATGACCTGCAGCAGCAGGTTGAAGACCTCCGGATGGGCCTTCTCGATCTCGTCGAGCAGCAGCACGCAGTGCGGGTTTTTCGACACCGCTTCGGTGAGCAGGCCACCCTGATCGAAGCCCACGTAACCCGGTGGTGCGCCGATCAACCGCGAGACTGTGTGGCGCTCCATGTATTCGGACAT
>CAYLNP010000063.1:9848-12700 GCA_964384925.1 uncultured Woeseiaceae bacterium | reverse complement strand
GCCGCGCGCCTAAATTGAAGCGGTCGCTTTATTTTCGGGACGGGCGTTTTCCCGCCTCCAGTACCACAGACAAACACCGTGCCGTAATTGAGAATCCGGCCGGCAATGCTTTGGTCCACGTTTAGGCTTTCCACCTTGCTGTGGTTCAACTCGATGGTCTGGCGGCTAATCAACCCAGTTTTCGCTATCACCCGCTTCGTTGTAACAGCAAGCTCAGTGGATATCCGCAGGATAAATGCGCGAATGAGGGAAAAGATCCCATACAGAAAAAGGATTGCCCCAATGAGAGGCGCCCAATCGGCCTCTCCGGCGGGCGCGTCAGCATCCGTAGCACCGATGAAAAATATGCCAAGAACAATGCTGAACACGCCAGGTACAAAAATGATCCAATGTAGCCGCCCGACGTGTACGACCTCTTCCCCATTCATCAGATTGCGGGTGACGTAGCCCATGTTCTCGATCCCCATTCCCAGTGAAAAACCCCAAAACGAAAGCGCATCGTATCGGGAAGAGTGCGCGAGGCCGTCATCACAGTGGCCAAGCTTCAACGTGAAAACAGTCGGTTTGCGAACCAAGTAAGCAGCACCATGACTCGCCCGCGCCACGATTCGCGATAGTGACGATTCTCTAGCTCGCGCAAATACTCCCGCCCGGGGGTGGTGATCGCGATATTGATGTAGCTTGGTCCTTCGAAGCTTTTGGCATCGATCGCTGTTACCAACCCCGCGTCCACGAGTTCCTTTATTGCGGTCGCTGGCACATGGCCGCTGTCGTCGGTGCGATCAATCGACCCGCGTTCCGCTTCGAGCTTCAGCAGCCTGCGGTGCTCTGCCAGGTAGTCCATGCACCAACCGCTGCGGAAAGCTTTAAGTGAAGGACGGTTAGCGCAGCTGGCAGGTGCCGATGAGCACTTTTTGCACTTACTGAGCACTTATGCGCTTAGGGGTGATTCCGAGAAATCCCTTAAGTATTTGTTTTTATTGGTCGGGGTGAGAGGATTCGAACCTCCGGCCCCTGCCTCCCGAAGACAGTGCTCTACCAGGCTGAGCTACACCCCGAACGCGCCGAAATTCGATTTCGCTAGAATCGTCGTCTGACCGAGAACCCTGCCAAGGCGGCCAGGGCATCCTTGAATTCCGAATCGGGAAGCGCGTCGAGCGCGTTTTCGGCCAGGGAGGCTTCGGTCTGAGCGAGCGCGAGAGTGTACTCAAGCGCCCCGGTGGATTCAATCGCCGCGCGTATGGCGCTGAGTTCGTCCCGCCCGCCGTGCTCGATGGCCTTGCGGATCAGGCTGCGCTGCGCCGGCGTGCCACACTGCATCGCGCGAATCAGCGGCAGCGTGGGTTTGCCCTCCGCCAGGTCATCGCCGAGGTTCTTGCCGGTTTCGTTGCTGTCGGCGGAGTAGTCCAGCGCATCGTCGACCAGCTGGAACGCGGTGCCCAGATGGCGGCCATAGGCGGCCATGGCCTGCTCGCCGCTGACCGACAACCCGCCCAGCACTGCGGAGATCTGCGCGCCGGCCTCGAACAGCCGGGCGGTCTTGCGATAGATCACCTGACGATAGCGTTCCTCGGTCGTGTCGGCGTCATGCACGTTGAGCAGCTGCAGCACCTCGCCTTCGGCGATGGTGTTGGTGGCATCGGCCATGATCGCCATGACGCGCATGGCGCCAAGCTCGACCATCATCTGGAAGGCTCGTGAATACAGGAAGTCGCCGACAAGAACGCTTGCCTGGTTGCCCCACAGCTCGTTGGCGGTCTCCTGGCCGCGCCGCAACGCCGATTGGTCCACGACGTCGTCGTGCAGCAGGGTGGCGGTATGGATGAACTCGACGATCGCCGCAGCGGAGATGTGGTCGCCGCCGCGGTACCCGCAGGCGCGCGCGCCGAGCAGCACGATCAGCGGTCGCAGTCGTTTGCCGCCTCCCCGGGTGATGTGCGCGGCCACCTGGTTGATCAACGCGACGTCGCTGGCCAGCGATTCGCGGATCAAGGCATTGACGGACGGCCAGTCATCGCCGAGCAGGGCGCGGATACCCTCAAGGCTGAGTTCGTCGGTGGCGGGTAGCGTGGCGGGCTGCATAGCATCGGGATAATGCCCCATTTGGCCCACCCTGACGAGGTTTCCGGGGCCGCCGACCGATGGCCGGTAGGCCCAGGGGTCGATTGACTTGCACAGAGTGGGCAGCTTAGAATTGCGGGCTGGCCGGTAAGTGCCTTATCTACGTTAAGTTTTTGCCGCACGCATTCGCGGCTACGCGGTCGCAAGGCCTCTTTTGAAATTCGTCTGGAGATACAGACATGTACGCGGTTTTCAAGACCGGCGGCAAGCAATATCGCGCCCAGCAGGGCGAGCGTCTGCGCATCGAGAAAATCGAGGCCAGCGAGGGCGATGCCGTGGAATTCGATCAGGTTCTGCTGGTCGGTGAAGGCAGCTCGGTGACGGTGGGCAAACCGCTGGTTGCCGGCGGCAAGGTGCAGGCCACTGTGCTGGCGCAGGCCAAGGCCGACAAGGTGTCGATCATCAAGTTCAGGCGCCGCCAGAACTACCTGCGCATGAAGGGCCACCGGCAGCGCTACACTGAAATCGAAGTCACCGGCATCGTCGGCGCCTGAGCGCTGCGATTCGGCCAGTTACGGAGCATTGAGCAATGGCACATAAAAAAGCAGGCGGCAGCTCGAAGAACGGCCGCGATTCCGAATCCAAGCGTCTGGGCGTCAAACATTTCGGCGGCGAGCAGGTGATTCCGGGAAACATCCTGGTGCGCCAGCGCGGCACGCAGTTTCATCCGGGCCCGAACGTCGGCATCGGCCGTGACCACACGCTCTACGCGCTGGTCGACGGCGTCGTCG
>CAYLNP010000063.1:0-9838 GCA_964384925.1 uncultured Woeseiaceae bacterium | reverse complement strand
GAGCGCCACGGCCGCCGGCCGTGTCGTGTTCGCCCGCAAGGGGCCCTCTAGCCGCCGCTACGTCAGCGTGCTGGCAGAGGAAAGCTGACAAGGTCGGCTCAAGCACGCCTGGGCTTTTCGTAAAACCCCGCCGCTGGCGGGGTTTTTCGTTCCCGGGTACGCAGACGACCCGCCAGGATCGCAGACATGAAATTCGTAGATGAAGCGACGATCCGTGTGCAGGCCGGCAACGGCGGCCATGGCTGCCTGAGTTTCCGGCGCGAGAAGTATGTGCCGCGCGGCGGGCCGGACGGCGGCGATGGCGGGCACGGTGGCAGCGTGATCCTGGTGGCCAACGCCGAGATCAATACACTGGCGGATTTCCGCATGCAGCGGCGCTATCGTGCGCCAAGCGGTGCGCCCGGCGCGGGCAAGGAGATGACCGGGCGTTCGGGTGAGGACCTGCTGGTCACCGTGCCGATGGGTACGCTGGTGCGCGATGTCGATACCGGTGAGCTGCTTGGCGATCTGTCCACCGACGGCAGCACCCTGCGCGTGGCCGAGGGCGGTCGCGGTGGCCTGGGCAACACCCGCTTCAAGTCGAGCATCAACCGTGCGCCGCGTCAGATCACCCAGGGCCAGCCAGGAGAGTCGCGCCACCTGCTGCTGGAGCTCAAGCTGCTGGCAGACGTGGGCCTGCTGGGCATGCCCAACGCGGGCAAGTCGACGCTGATCCGGGCCGTCTCGGGCGCACGCCCCCGCGTCGCGGACTATCCGTTCACGACCCTGCATCCGCATCTCGGCGTCGTCAGGGTCGGTGCACACCGAAGCTTCGTGATGGCCGACATTCCCGGGCTGATCGAAGGAGCTGCCGAGGGTGCCGGACTGGGCCACCGCTTCCTCAAACACCTGCAGCGCACGCATCTGCTGCTGCATGTGCTGGACATCGCCCCGCTATCCGGCGAGCCCGTCGAGCAGGCGCGCACGGTCATCGAGGAGCTGGGTCGTTTCAGTGAGGAACTCGCGGCCCGGCCGCGCTGGCTCGTGCTCAACAAGGCCGATCTGCTGCCTGCCGAGGCGGCGGAGGCCCGCCAGGCCGAGATCATCGAGGCGCTGGACTGGCAGGGGCCGGTGTATCTCGTCAGCGCCGAGGCTGGCAGCGGCACGCAACGGCTGTGCCAGGACATCATGCGGGTGCTCGAGGTGGCCCGACCGCGGTCAGCGCCGGAGCCGGAGGTGCAGCCTGAGGCTGATGCGGTTCAGCCCGAGGCTGATGCGGGCGATGCGGACCCCGAAAACGAAAAAGCCGGCGCGTAGCCGGCTTTTCCTGACCCGAACTGTGGGCTGACTACCCCCTTACTGGGCCAGCGTCTTGAGCTGGGCGTTGAGCCGGCTTTTCTGACGGGCGGCCTTGTTGCGGTGAACCAGGCCCTTCGTGACCATGCCGTCGATCAGCGGCACGGCGGCGCGGTATTCAGCTTCCGCCGCATCCTTGTTGCCGCTGGCCACCGCGTTCAGGACTTTCTTGACCGCGGTGCGCATGCGCGAGCGCAGCGCCACGTTGTGGCCGCGACGGACCACCGCCTGCTTGGCGCGTTTCTGGGCTGATTTTGTATTCGCCACCGGAAAACCTCGAAAACTGACAATGCTGCTGACTGGACTTACGAGCGCCAGACGAAGCCCGCAATTGTCGGTAATCGGGTGCCTTCGTGTCAAGGAAAATCCCCTGTACACTTGAGCGCCCATGGACGCCCAGCCCGCCCCAGACGCCCGTTCCGGCCGCCGCCGATTGCTGCGTTCCACCGGCGTGGTAAGCGCCATGACGCTGCTTTCCCGCATCCTCGGGCTGGTGCGCGACGTCGTGCTGGCGCGGGTGTTCGGCGCCGGCATTGCGATGGACGCCTTCTTCATCGCCAACAAGATCCCCAACATGCTGCGCCGCTTCTTTGCCGAGGGCGCCTTCGCACAGGCCTTCGTGCCTGTTTTCACCGACTATCGGAGCACCCGCAGCGCGGAGGAGACGCGAGCCTTGGGCGACGCCATCACCGGCGTGCTGGGGCTGGCGCTGTTCGTGATCACACTGGTGGGGGTGGTTGCGGCGCCCGTGCTGGTGTTTCTGGTCGCACCGGGCTTTACGCAGGACGGCGAGCGCTTCGATCTCTCGGTGGAGATGCTGCGCTGGACCTTCCCCTACCTGTTGTTCATCTCGCTCACGGCGCTGGCCGGCGGCATGCTCAACAGCCACGGTCGCTTTGCCGTACCGGCCTTCACGCCGGTGCTGCTCAACGTGGTGTTGATCATCTTCGCGTTGTGGTTGTCGCCGCGGTTCGAGGAGCCGGCGATGGCGCTGGCCGTCGGGGTGTTCGTGGCAGGCATCGTGCAGCTGGCCTTCCAGGTGCCGGCGCTGTCGCGCATCCGCATGCTGCCGCGCCCACGCCTGCAGTTTCGCCACCCGGGCGTGCGGCGCATCGGAACCTTGATGTTGCCGGCGATCTTCGGCTCCTCGGTGGCCCAGATCAACGTAGTGTTCGACAACATCATCGCCTCGTTCCTGCAGCCCGGCAGCGTCAGCTGGCTGTACTACGCCGACCGGTTGATGGAGTTTCCGCTGGGGGTATTCGGTATCGCGCTGGCCACCGTGATTCTGCCAGGGCTCTCGGCGCACCACGCGAAGCAGTCGCGCGAGGCGTTTTCGGCGATGCTCGATCATGCGCTGCGGCTGGTCGTGCTGATCGGCGTTCCGGCGGCGGTGGGACTGATCGTGCTGGCCACGCCATTGATCGTGACAATCTTTTACGGCGGCGAATTCACCGCCAGGGATGTCGGCATGGCCTCGGTCGCGCTGGGTGCCTATTCGCTCGGGCTGCTGGGTTTCATTCTCGTCAAGGTGCTGGCCCCCGGGTATTTCTCGCGCCAGGACACGCGCACGCCAGTGCGTATCGGTGTCATCGCACTGGGCGTGAACATGCTGCTGAACATCGTCTTTGTACTTACGCTCATGCGCGTGGGCTTCGAAGGCCCGCATGCAGGGCTTGCCGCGGCCACCTCGCTGGCGGCGCTGCTCAATGCCGGGCTGCTGTATCGCGGCTTGCTGCGCGATGGCGTCTACTGGCGCGGACCGGGCTGGACTGCGCTGATGGTGCGCGTCAGCGTTGCGGTGACGGTGATGCTGGTGACCTTGCTGTGGCTGCGCGATCTGCCGGGCGACTGGATCGAACTGGCGTTGCTGACGCGTGTCGGCTGGCTGGCGATCGCCGTGCTGGGTGGGGCGCTGGTGTACTTCGCGATGCTGTTTCTGACCGGGTTCCGGCTTGCCCAGCTGCATGGGAAAAGCCGGAGCGATTCCCTATAATTTTACGTTCGCGACATCTGGGCCGATTTCATGCACGTCTTTCGTAGCCTCCCGGCCCTTGCAGCCCTGACCGCGACCGATGCCGTGGGCTGCGTGGCAACCATCGGTGCCTATGACGGTGTACATCTCGGTCACCAGGCGATTCTGCGGCGCGTGCGTGAACGCGCCCAGACCACCGGTGCGGCGAGCCTGGTGTTTTCGTTCGAGCCCATACCCAGGGAATACTTCGCCGCCGGCGAGCCGCCGCCGCGCCTGACGCGCTTTCGCGAGCGTGCCGAACTGCTTGCCAGCGCGGGCATCGAGCGCTTCTTCTGCCCACGTTTCGATGCACAGATGCAGCGCATCTCGGCGATCGAGTTTCTCGATGAACTGCTGGTGCGCGGCATCCGTCCCGCGAGCGTCATCGTCGGCGATGATTTCCGCTTCGCGCGCAACCGCGAAGGCGGGCTTGCCGAGTTGCAGGAAGCCGGTCGGCGCCACGGCTTCGACGTGGAACAGGTCGGCAGCGTCTACGTTGAAGGTGCGCGGGTCAGCAGCACGGCGATTCGCGCATCGCTGCGAGCCGGAGACCTCGAACAGGCGGCGAAGATGCTGGGACGGACCTATCGCATGAGCGGACGGGTCGTGCCGGGCCGCAAGCTGGGACGCACGCTGGGTTTTCCGACCGCAAATGTCAGCCCCGGCCGCCGCAGCAGCCCGGTCAGCGGCATATTTGCAGTGCGGGTGCATGGACTGGGTGCTGAGTCGCTGGCCGGCGTGGCCAGCATCGGTACCCGACCCACGGTGACCGGTGATGGTCGCACGGTGCTCGAGGTCTACATCTTCGACTTCTCGCAGGACATCTATGGCGAGCTGATCAGTGTGGAGTTCATCGCCCGCTTGCGTAACGAAGAGAAGTTCGACAGCCTTCCGGCCATGGTTGAACAGATGCACAGGGATAGCGCCCAGGCCCGAGCCATTCTCGGAGCCTGATGCGTGCTGAAGGAACAGGACAGGACGTGACCGATTACAAGCACACCATCAATCTGCCGCAGACGGATTTCCCGATGCGCGCAAACCTCTCGCAGCGCGAGCCCGAGATGCTCGCGCGCTGGAATGAGCGCGACATCTACGGCCAGATCCGCAAAGCTGCCGCTGGCAGGCCGGTGTTCTACATGCCTGACGGGCCGCCGTATGCCAACGGTGCGATTCACATCGGCCACTGCGTCAACAAGGTGCTCAAGGACATGGTGGTCAAGTCGCGCACGCTGGCGGGCTTCGATGCGCCGTATGTCCCCGGCTGGGACTGCCATGGCCTGCCGATCGAGCTGATGGTCGAGAAGAAGCACGGCAAGGTCGGCCAGAAGCTCGATGCCACGGCCTTCCGCAAGGCCTGCCGCGAGTATGCGATGACGCAGGTGGAGGTCCAGCGCCGCGATTTCCGCAGGCTCGGGGTGCTCGGTGATTGGGACAACCCCTATCTCACGATGGCCCCGGCCTTCGAGGCCGAACAGCTGCGCGCATTCGCACGCATCATCGACAACGGCCATCTCTACAAGGGCTACAAGCCCGTGCACTGGTGCCTGGACTGCCGCTCCGCACTGGCCGAAGCCGAGGTGGAGTACCAGGACAAGCGTTCGCAGGCGATCGACGTGCGCTTCGCGGCTGTCGATCCGGGTGCGCTGCTGGCCGCGGCGGGGGTCGATGGGGACACTGCTTCGCGCGTCAGCATCCCGATCTGGACCACCACCCCCTGGACGCTGCCGGCCAACCAGGCGGTGGCCTTGAACGAGGCGCTGGAATACAGCCTGGTGCTAACCGATCTGGGCGCAGGTGCCGAGGTGCTGGTGCTGGCCAGCGAGCTGGTCGACAAGGTCATGGCGCGCGCGGGCGCGACAGAATACAGTCTCATTGCCACCGTGCCCGGTGCAGCCTTCGCCGGGCTGATGCTCCATCACCCGTTCATCGCGCGCGACGTGCCGGTGGTGTTCGGCGACCACGTCACCACCGAAACCGGTACGGGTGCGGTGCACACGGCGCCCGGTCATGGCCAGGAGGACTTCGCGCTTGGCGTGGCCTACGACCTGCCGCTGGACAATCCCGTCGGCGGCGACGGGGTCTATCTTGCGGGCACACCGGAGCTTGCCGGCAAGCACATCTATCGTCATGAGGGCGAGATCATCGAGCTGCTTCGTGCGCACGGTGCGCTGCTGCATGTCGAGCCGTTCAATCACAGCTATCCGCATTGCTGGCGTCACAAGACACCGCTGATCTTCCGCGCCACGCCGCAGTGGTTCATCAGCCTCGAGCAGGAAGGCCTGCGAGACGCGGCGCTCGCTGCCATCGACGAGGTGCGCTGGACGCCCGACTGGGGCCGTCAGCGCATTCATGGCATGGTCGCGGGTCGGCCGGACTGGTGTATCTCGCGCCAGCGCACCTGGGGTGTACCGATCGCGCTGTTCGTGCACCGCGAGACGGGTGCACTGCACCCGCGCACCACCGCCCTGCTGCACGAGGTGGCCACGCATGTCGAGCAGGGCGGCATCGAGGCCTGGTTCGACATGTCGGCCGACGACTTTCTCGGGACCGAGTCGGCCGAGTACGAAAAGGTCACCGACACCATGGACGTGTGGATGGATTCCGGGGTGGTGCACCACTGTGTGTCGGCCCTGCGGCCCGAGCTGCCCGCACAGGCGGATCTGTATCTCGAGGGCTCCGATCAGCATCGCGGCTGGTTTCAGAGTTCGCTGCTGACTTCGGTGGCGATGTACGGAACCGCCCCGTACCGCGGTGTGCTCACGCACGGCTTTGCGGTGGACGAGAAGGGCTACAAGATGTCCAAGTCGCTGGGCAACGTCGTGGCGCCGCAGCAGGTGATCGGCACGCTGGGCGCAGACATCCTGCGCCTGTGGGTGGCGGCCACGGACTTCCGCTACGAGATCAATGTCTCGGATGAGATTCTCAAGCGCGTTGCCGATTCCTACCGCCGTATGCGCAACACGATGCGCTTTCTGCTGGGCAATCTGGCGGGGTTCGACCCGTCACGGGATCTGCTGGACAACGGGCGGCTCGTCGAACTCGACGCCTGGGTCATTGCGCGGTCCGCGCAGCTGCAACGCGAAGTGCAGGCCGCCTACGAGGACTACGAGTTCCACCAGATCTACCAGAAGATTCACAACTTCTGCGTCGTCGACCTGGGCGGCTTTTATCTCGACATCATCAAGGACCGGCTCTACACCACCGGTGCTCAGAGCGTGCCGCGCCGCAGTGCGCAGACGGCCATGTACCATGTGGCCGAGGCGATGCTGCGCTGGCTCGCACCGATACTGAGCTTCACCGCCGAAGAGGCCTGGGCAGCAATGCCGGGCGAGCGCGGCGACTCCGTATTCCTGAGCACCTGGCACGAACTGCCTGACGTGCCGGCAGACCGGTTGACCCTGCCGTGGAAGCATCTGATCGAAGTGCGTGATGCCGTGTCGGGCAGGCTCGAGGCGCTGCGCAATGCCGGGTCGATCGGTTCGGGGCTGGATTCCTCCGTCGCCGTGTATGCCGACGGCGAGCTCGGTGCCGCGCTTGCGGCCGTGGGTGATGAGCTGCGTTTCATGTTCATCACTTCGGATGCCACGGCCGGTCCGGGTGCCGCGCGGCCCGACACGGCGACGCGGTGCCCGCTCGAAGGTGGCGGCGAGGTCTGGGTGGAGGTGGTCGCAACCTCGGCGGCGAAGTGTGTGCGCTGCTGGCAGCGGCGCGAGGACGTCGGTGCGCATCCGGCGCATCCTGAGATCTGCGGACGTTGTGTCGGCAATGTGGAGGGTGATGGTGAGCAGCGACGATACGCCTGAGCGGTCCGGCCCGGACGCCGCCGACGCGACCGCCGGTGCTGCGGCGGGTGAGCCTGCCCGACGCCGCTGGTTTCGCCTCAACGCCGGTGCCAGCAACTGGCTGTGGCTGTCCTTGCTGGTGATCGCGCTGGACCAGCTCACCAAGCTGTGGATTCTCAATACGCTTCAGCTCTACGAGCGCATCGAGGTGCTGCCGATTCTGGACATCACCCACCTGCGCAACGAGGGGGCTGCCTTCAGCCTGCTCGCCGGGGCCTCGGGCTGGCAGCGCTGGTTTTTCATCAGCATTGCCATCGGCGTGAGTGTGGCCATTCTGGTGTGGCTGCGGCGGCTGCCTGCACGCGGGCAGACCCTGCTTGCGATGGGCCTGTGCCTGGTGCTGGGCGGTGCGCTGGGCAACGTCATCGATCGTGTGCTCCACGGCAGTGTCGTGGATTTCGTGTTTTTCAATTACGAGCGCTGGTATTTCCCGGCTTTCAACGTTGCCGATTCGGCCATCACGGTGGGCGCAGGGCTGCTGATTCTCGACAGCGTCCTGGAGGTCCGCCGTGAGCGGCGCCGTGGCGGCTGACGTTTCGTGAGCAACCGCGGCATGCGACAATGAGCCGATGAAAATCCTGCTTGCAAATCCGCGCGGGTTCTGTGCCGGGGTGGATCGCGCCATCGACATCGTCGAGCGCGCGCTCTCGCTGTTCGGCGCGCCCATCTACGTGCGCCACGAGGTCGTCCACAATCGCCACGTCGTCGATACGCTTCGCGACCAGGGCGCGCGCTTCGTCGAAGAGCTCGACGAGGTGCCTGACGATGCCACGGTGATTTTCAGCGCCCACGGCGTGTCACGCGCAGTTGAGGACGAAGCCACCCGGCGCGGACTCAATGTATTCGATGCCACCTGTCCCCTGGTCACCAAGGTTCATATGGAGGTGCGGCGCTACGCGCAGCTGGGTTTGGACGTGCTGCTGATCGGTCATGCCGGCCACCCGGAAGTGGAAGGCACGATGGGCCGTTTCGATGAATCCCAGGGCGGGCGCATCCTGCTCGTCGAAAGCGTCGATGATGTCGCCGGACTGGAGGTGCGCGATCCCGAGCGCCTGGCGTTCGTCACGCAGACCACGCTGTCCGTCGATGACACCGCCGCGATTGTTGCAGCCTTGCGCGACCGCTTTCCGGGTCTGAAGGCGCCGCGCCGTGAGGACATCTGCTATGCCACGCAGAACCGTCAGGATGCGGTGAAAATGCTGGTCGGCGAGTGCGACGTGCTGGTGGTGGTGGGCTCGGCAAGCAGCTCTAATTCCAACCGGCTGCGTGAGCTTGCCGAGAAGTCGGGGATTGCCGGTTATCTGGTCGACGGGGCGAAGGACATGCACCGTGCCTGGTTTGACGGTGCGCGCAGCGTCGGTGTCACGGCCGGTGCCTCGGCGCCCGAAGTGCTCGTACAGGAAGTGGTCGAACAGTTGCGCGAGTGGGGCGGTGAGGTGGCCCGCGAGGTGGCCGGGCGAGAAGAGCACGTCTTGTTCAGCCTGCCGCGCGAGCTGCGATCGGTGGCGCGCGCTCCGGGAAGTCCGCCTCAGCAGGGCAGGAGCGTACCGCCCGCCGAGTAGGCGCTGCTGCGCGGTCGGCCGGTGGTGCTGATGATGATGGCCCGGGCACTTGCAGGGCCGCGTGCGTCGCAGAACATCACGGTGCCGTTGGTACTGCGTGATCCCCCCGAATGGAACACGAACGCTTCGCGGTTGGCGGAGATGCGGCCATCGAACTTGCTCTGGCGGGCGACGAGGATGCGTTGCGGATCATCCAGCGTTGTAGGCTGAAGAGGATTGCCAGGCACGAACACCAGCCACCCGGCACTCCAGTCGGCGCCGCTGCCCGCGCACTGCTGATGATCGGTGGTTTTACATAAAGTGACGGGCGCGTTGCGTTTGATCGCCTCGCTGCGGGCGATCTGTACCGAGCCCACGAAGGCATTGACGCCGGCCGTGCGCCGCGCATCGAGCACCAGGCCGTGCAGGGCAGGGCCTCCCAACGCGGCCAGCACGGCGAGCACCGCGACGGTCGTCAGCATTTCGAGCAGTGTGAAGCCGCGCATCGGCCAAGCTCCCGGTCGCATCCATGCGAGGTGTCAGGATCCCTGGTGACGGATGCCGGGGACAGCGCAGAAACAGGCCTGTTGGCCCAGATTGACGTGAAAAATGAGAATTGTTCTCATTTATTTCGCCAGCTATACTGCTTGCATGGATATCGCGACTGAACAGTCTCTTGCGCCGCGGCGGCAGGTCATCGAACTGCTCGAAGCGCATGGCGTGACAGCGACGCAGCAGCGGATCGAGGTCGGCCAGGTGCTGTTTGCCTGTCCGCAGCACCTCTCCGCAGATCAGATTCTCGATCGCGTGCTGGCCACCGGCACCCGCGTATCGAAGGCCACCGTGTACAACACCCTGAACCTGTTCAGCCGCACGGGGCTGGTGCGCACGCTGACCATCGACGGCGACCGCCAGTTCTACGATCCGACCACCACGCCGCACCATCATTTCTACGACGTGGAGAGTGGCGAACTTACGGACATCCCTGCCGATGCGGTTTTGCTGCAGACCCTGCCAGAGGCGCCTTCAGGCATGGTGCATGAGCGCGTGGATGTGATCATCCGCGTGCGTAAGCCCTGAGAGCGGCAGCTACGCATATTCGGCTT
>CAYLNP010000062.1:0-12705 GCA_964384925.1 uncultured Woeseiaceae bacterium | reverse complement strand
AGGGGGCTTGCCGCGCCAGGCTCGCCGAGCGTGAAGCGGGTGTGAATGCGCGCAAGTCCGGGCACTGTCGGCGTCTGCGGCAGCGGCCCATGGCGATAGCTAGACTCCAGGGTGAGCACGAGCATCGGCAGCGGTGTGTCCTGCGCCCCCAGGGCCGGCGGCCACAGGCGCGCCGTGTCGATGTGCAGCACATGGCGGCTGGACGAGCGGAACCAGCCTCGCCGGAACCCGGCCTCGTCGATGGTCAGCCCGGGCTGTCCAGCCGCAAGTCTTGCGACCTGGCTGTCGGCCTGCCATTGGGCGAACACGCCGACCAGCGCGGGCACGCCCAGGCCCAGCCCAAGCAGAGCCAGTAATAGCAATAGCAGCAGTCTGCGCATCGGTGCCCGGGGGTGACCCCTAGACGAAGGATGCTAATCGATCAGCAGGTCGAACTCGACTTCAATCATCGCGCTGTAGCGAATCTCGCCCGCGGCGTAGGTTTCGGCAGCACCGCTGTCGGACGCCGCCTCGGCGCGCATCATCATCATGCGCGGCTCCGGAGACGCGGCCGCCTCGCTGGCGATGATGCGACGTGCGTCACCGGCCCGGCTGCCCAGCGTCACCGCGAGTGTCTCGGCGTTGCGCCGCGCGTCACTGGCTGCCAGGGCCAGCGCCTGCCTGCGCAGCTCGGCGGGGTCGGCCACCGCCAGTTGCGGTTCGCTGATGTGACCGATGCCGCGGTCCACCGCGCCCTCGATCAGGGCGCCCAGACGATCGAGCTGACGCAGATCGATGTCGATCCGGCGGCCGACGTAGTAGCCGAGAAACCGGCGTTCCCGTGATTGCGGATCCCAGTCGTACTCCGGCCGGATCGTGATGCCGGTGGTGGTGATGTGACGATCCTCCACGCCGAGGCTGCGCACGAAGCGCTGCATGTCCCTGACGACGCGGTTCACTTCGTCACGCGCGACGGTGAGTTCCCCGCTGCGCGCCTCGGACATCAGGTTGACCATTGCCCGGTCGGGCTGGGCGCTGACTTCGCCGCGACCGGACACGATGACGTTCCTGGGCGCCTCGGCCGTGTGCGTGGCCCGCTCGGTCTCGGGGGCGTTGCTCTCGGCACGGACGGTGCCGCACAGCACCAGGGTAACGGCAGACAGCATGATCAGGCAGGTACGCATGGGCGGGCTCCAGGACGCGAGTGTGTTGCAGCATCGGACAGGCCGACGCCGGAGGTGGTTCACTATCGGTCAGGCCGGCCTTGCTGGCAATCCGGGTGACCTGGCTCTAACATACCCGCCCTGAATTGGCCGCCCCGCGCAGGAGCGCGCGCGGCGATGCTGCTCACATGGAGGATAGACGGCGTGGTGGGAGTCAATGCTTTCTGGCCGGGCGCGCTGTGCGCGGTCCTGCTGCTCGGTGCGGCGGCAATCACTGCCGCCCCGGCGCACGCGCAGGGCGATGTCGAACGTGGCGCGCTGCTGGGCAACACCTGCCTGGGCTGCCACGGAATTCCGGGCTATCGCAACGCCTATCCGACCTTTCGCGTACCGATGCTGGGCGGCCAGCATGCCGAATCGCTGTACCTTGCGCTGGTGGAGTACGCCGAGCGTCGCCGCAGTCATCCGACGATGTACGCCCAGGCCGCCACGCTCGCGGACCAGGACAAGCGTGACATCGCTGCCTGGTTCGCAGCCCAGGGGGAACCCCGCACCGGCCGCCCGGCCTCGGGTACGCGCATCGAGCGGGGGCGCGAGGCCTCAGCCGTGTGCGCCGCCTGCCATGGCCAGAACGGCGTGAGCATGAATCCTGAATGGCCGTCGCTCGCGGGACAGCACGAAAGTTACCTGCTGCATTCACTGCGCCAGTACAAGAGCGGCGCCCGTCAGAACGCCATCATGGCCGGCCAGGTCACGATGCTCAGCGATGATGAACTGCGCGATCTGGCGGCCTTCTACGCAGCGCAGGTCGGCCTGTTCACGCCCACACCCGGGCACCCGAACTAAAGCGACTCAAGAAACGCCTCGGCCGAGTCCAGGATCGCGTCGACCTCGCCGGCATCCCAGCGATCGAGGTTGCGGATCACCTGGGCCATGCGCGGATTGGCGCCCAGCTCGTCGCGGTGCCTGGCAAGAAACCGCCAGTACAGGCGCGTGAACGGACAGGCGCGCTCGCCGCTGCGCAGCGCCGGGTCATAGCGACAGCCCTTGCAGTAGTTGCTCATGCGCCGGATGTAGGCGCCACTGGCGATATAGGGTTTGGAGCCGACCAGGCCTCCATCGGCGAACAACGCCATGCCGGTGGTGTTGGGTAACTGCACCCACTCCACCGCATCGACATACACCGCCAGGAACCAGGCATCCACCTGCCGGGGGTGGATGCCTGCCAGCACGCAGAAGTTGCCGATGACCATCAGTCGCTGGATGTGATGGGCGTAGCCGTGCGTGAGGGTCTGTCCAATCGCCTGGGCCAGGCAATTCATGTCGGTAGCTCCGCTCCAGAACCAGGCGGGCAGATCGCGCTCATGACCGAAGTGGTTGAGCGTTGCGTAGTCCGGCATGAAGTGCCAGTAGACGCCCCGAATGAACTCACGCCAGCCCAGCACCTGGCGCACGAAACCCTCGACGGCCTCGATGCCGGCGGCACCTTGCCGATAGGCACGTTCAGCCGCGGCCACCACCTCGCGGGGATCGAGCAGCTTCAGGTTCAGGCTGCTGGCCAGCAGGCTGTGCCACAGGAAAGGTTCGTCCTGCCACATCGCATCCTGATGCCGCCCGAAGTGCGGCAACCGGGCGTCCACGAAATGCGCCAGCGCCTGCAGGGCCTGCTCGCGGGTGACCGGCCAGTCGAAGCCCGCAAGCTCGCCTGGATGATCGCCGAAGTGCGTTGCGACCTCGTCGAGTACCTCGCGGGTGAGATCGTCGGCCGGAAAGGACAGCGCGGGATCGAGCCCCTGCGGCCCTGAACGCGGCAGTGCGCCACGATTGTCGTGATCGAAATTCCACTGGCCGCCCGCGGGCTGATCGCCGTCCATCAGCACGCCGAGGCGGCGACGCTGCTCGCGGTAGAAGTATTCCATGCGCAGCTGGCGCCGGCCCGCGGCATGCTCGGCAAACTGCGCGCGCGTGACCAGGAAGTGCGTATCGTCAAGTCGATTCAGTAACACGCCCGCAGCGCTGCAACACTCGTTCACCAGCGTCTGAACCCGCCACTCGCCCGCCTCGAGCATGATGACCTCGGCGGGGCGATGCTGCTCGATGGCGCGCCGAAGGCCGCTCCCCAGGTCAGTGCAGCCATCGGCCAGCGTCGTGTAATCGACCTGCCAGCCCTGCCCGCGCAGCCAGTCGCGGTGATGGCGCATCGCAGACAAAAACAGCGCGATGCGCTGGCGATGACTCCACACGTGCGTGGCTTCTGCCATGGTCTCGATCATGACGACCACATCGCGTGCCGGTTGCGCGGCGGCCAGTGCCGCAGAGTCGCGTGCCAGCTGGTCGCCCAGCACCAGCACCAGTCGCGCACGCCCGACGTCCCTGTCGGTGCCCATCACCCGCTCTCCTGTTCATGCCCCTGCAAGCAGCCTGACGCGCGCGCGAACCGCGCGCAACTCCGCGATCGAACGCGACGCCGGCTGCGGAGCGCATGCGCTGCAAGCTACACTGTCGCCATTCCCTCTCCCGGAGACACGATGAGCGATTTCCTGGCCTTCCGTATACACCAGCAGGACAAGGGCGTACGTGCCGGCCTCGAGCGCATGTCCATCGATGCGCTGAGTGCCGGCGATGTGCTCATTCGCGTGCGCTGGTCGGACATCAACTTCAAGGATGCGCTGGCGGCGACCGGCGCGGGGCGCATCCTTCGGCGGTTTCCGCTCAATGGTGGCATCGACGGCGCAGGCGTCGTCGAGCAGTCCTCGGACGCACGCTTCGCGCCCGGTGACAAGGTGCTGGTGACCGGCAACGGTTTGAGCGAAGTGCATGACGGCGGGTACGCACAGTACATGCGCGTGCCCGGTGACTGGGTGATCCCATTGCCCTCGGCACTTTCGCTGCGCGAATCGATGTGCCTTGGCACCGCAGGCTTCACCGCGGCGCTGGCCGTGCACCAGATGCAGCGCATGGGCCAGGTGCCCGCTGCAGGCCCCATCGCCGTCACCGGTGCCACCGGCGGAGTGGGCAGTCTGGCAGTGGACATGCTCGCAGGCCTTGGTTTCGAGGTGCATGCGCTGACTGGCAAAGCCGCCGAAGCTGATTACCTGCGCGCGCTGGGCGCAAGCGAGGTGCTGTTGCGAGATAGTCTGGACCTGGGTCAACGGCCGCTGGAATCCGTGCGCTTCGCCGGCGCGATCGACAATCTGGGCGGCGAGTGGCTGACGTGGCTGACACGCTGCACCGGCCCGCTCGGCAACATCGCCAGTATCGGGCTGGCCGCCAGCCACAAGCTCGAAACCACGGTGATGCCCTTCATCCTGCGCGGTGTAAATCTGCTGGGCATCAATTCGGTGGACACCCCGCGCGCCTTGCGCCTGGAGATCTGGGACCGGCTGGCCGGTGATCTGAAGCCCGCTCACCTCGAGCGCATCGTCGCCCGCGAGGTGGCACTGGCCGATCTGGGGCGTTGCTTCGACGACTACCTGAGCGCCGGCGTAGTCGGGCGCACCGTCGTGAGGATCGACTGACATGAGCGCTCCTGCGACACCCCCCGCCAGCACCGAACCGCTCGTCCTGCGTGAGGACCGCGGGGCCGTGGTCCATCTCACGCTGAATCGGCCCGCGGTGCGAAACGCGCTGTCGGCGGCGATGATCGCCGCCTTGCGCAGCGAGTTCACCGCCCTGTCGCGTGAGCCGCATATCGGCGTGATCGTTATCGGAGGCGCGGGCCCGGCGTTCTGCGCCGGCCACGACCTGGCGGAACTCTCGCGCTCGCGCGAACCCATGGCGGCGCGCCAGATATTTACCGCCTGCAGTGAGCTGATGCAGGAGATCGCCAGGCTGCCGCAGGCGGTGATCGCGCGGGTGCATGGCGTGGCCACGGCGGCAGGCTGTCAGCTGGTGGCCAGCTGTGATCTGGCCATTGCGGCCGACACCGCGCGTTTTGCCACCCCGGGCGTCAATATCGGCCTGTTCTGCTCGACGCCGATGGTGGCACTGTCGCGCACGGTTTCGCCCAAGGCGGCGCTGGAGATGCTGCTGACCGGCGAGATGATCGGTGCAGAGGAGGCGGCGCGCGTGGGCCTGATCAACCGCGCCGTGCCCGAATCGCAGCTCGATGCCGCGGTGGCTGCGCTGGCCGGGCGCATCGCGGGGCACTCGCGACACGTCGTCGCACTGGGCAAGGAGGGCTTCTACCGCCAGCTCGAGGTGCCCCTGTCGCAGGCCTATGAATATGCCTCGGCGCTGATGGTGCGAAACATCCTTGGCGAGGACGCCGCCGAGGGCATCAGCGCGTTTCTGGAGAAGCGCGCGCCGACCTGGCGGCATCGTTAGTTCGACAACGCACGCCGCCGCTGGACGCATTCGTGGTATTCAAGATACGATAGTCGGCAAAGCACGCACCCTGGCGTTGTTGTAGCGCAACACCGCCGTACTGGAGAGTCACGATGAGAATACTTGGCGCCGCCCTGGTCACCCTGACCCTGGCCCTGACCGCACCCGCCGAAGCGGCCGGACCGAAAGAGGGGCAGTGGTATATCTCGCCCATGCTCACCTTCATCGATGGCGACGTCGACCGGCTGGTCGATGACGGTGTCCGCGGTGGCCAGCTCGGCCTGGGCTACGCGTTCGACAGCGACTGGCTGCTCGAGAGTTACCTGCAGTACAACGCCTTCAAGGGTTTCCAGCCCGCCGACCAGTGGGGTCTGGGTATCGACATGATCCGCCGCTTCAACTCGGCCAGTCACTGGTCGCCGTACGTGCTGGCCGGTGGCGGCTGGCTGCGCACCGATCCCGACGGTACGGCACCTCGCCGCGACGGCGCCCAGTTCTCTGCCGCTGCGGGCCTGATGGGGCAGGTCACCGAGGACTTCGCGCTGCGCGCCGAATACCGCGTGCGTGGCGATGCCAGCTCGCCGGGCCTGACCGACCAGCTGATCAGCCTGGGCTTCACCATAGGTTTCGGCGGCCAGCCGGAGCCGGCACCCAGAGCAGCACCTGCGCCGGAACCCGCGCCTGCGCCGCCGCCGCCGCCTCCTCCCCCGCCCGCGCCGGCTCCGCCGGAGCGTCCGTGCCCCGAGCCGCGTGAGGGCCAGCCCGTCGACGCCGATGGCTGTGCACTGGAGATCGAGCTGCAGGGCGTGAACTTCGAGTTCGATTCGGCCCGACTGCTCGGCAGCTCCGAGCGCATTCTGGATGAGGCTGTCGAGATCCTGCAGCGCCACCCGAACCTGCGCGTGGAAGTTCAGGGTCACACCGACAGTGTCGGCAGCGCGCAGTACAACCTCGGGCTCTCGGATCGTCGCGCCGCTTCGGTGCGCGAATACCTGATTTCCCAGGGCGTGAACCCGAACAACCTGACCTCCCGAGGCTATGGCCAGGAGCGTCCGGTGGCGAGCAACGACACTGATGAGGGTCGCGCGCGCAATCGCCGGGTCGTATTGAGTTTCATCGTCGACTGACGGCGCTCATGCCGTATCAAAACCCCGGCCTTCGGCCGGGGTTTTTTTTTATCATCGACCGGTGTCGGACAGGCACGGAAAAAAAACAGTGTCCCGCGGTGGGGAGTCACATGGGCGATGAACGGCGAGGCAACTGACCGGCAGTACCTCGAGCAGGGTGCGCAGCGTCTTGGCGTCGCCCTCTCATCCGCGCAGACCGATCGGCTGCTCGGACTGCTCGACGAGCTCGAGCGCTGGAATCGCGCCTACAACCTCACTGCGGTGCGCGAGCGCTCCGCCATGGTCGTGCTGCACCTGCTCGACAGTCTCAGCGTGCTGCCTGCACTCCACGGTACCGAGGTGCTCGATATCGGCACCGGCGCGGGCTTTCCCGGATTGCCCCTGGCCATCGCCGATCCCGCGAGACAGTTCACCCTGCTAGACAGCAATGGCAAGAAGATCCGCTTCGTGCAGCATGCGCTGCGACGCCTTGCCGTGGATAATGTCAGCGCAGCGCACAGCCGGGTCGAGGACTACCGGCCGGCCCGGGGCTTTGATACCGTGATCGGCCGCGCCTTCGCACCGGCCGGTCGTTTTCTGAGTGGCTGCAGTCATCTGCTTGCACCAGGCGGGCAGATCCTGATGATGAAAGGGCGCGACCCGCACGCTGAACTGACGGGGCTCGACGATGACTGGCATGCCGAAGTCGAGGCACTGCATGTGCCTGAACTCGATCAGGCGCGCCACCTGATCAGGCTGACCCGCCGTGCGCCGGCGCCAGGCCTGAACACCGGAAAAGAGACATGACAAGAATCATCGCGGTGGCCAACCAGAAAGGCGGCGTCGGCAAGACCACCACGGCCATCAATCTGGCCGCCTCGCTCGATGCCACGCGCCGCCGCGTGCTGCTCGTGGATCTCGATCCGCAAGGCAACGCCACGATGGGCTGCGGTGTCAGCAAGAACGACGTCGAAAACAGCAGCTGCGATGTGCTCCTCGGCGAGGCCAGCGTTCGCGAAAGTCTGGTGGCGGTGGCCGAAGGTGGCTTCATGCTGCTGCCCGGCAATGAAGATCTCACGGCCGCCGAAGTCAGCCTGCTGCGCGAGAGCGGTCGCGAAACCCGCCTTCGCGAGGCCTTGCAACCGGTGCGCGAGGACTTCGACTACATCCTCATCGACTGTCCGCCCTCGATCAACATGCTGACACTCAATGCGCTGACCGCCGCAGACGGCGTGCTCATCCCGATGCAGTGCGAGTACTACGCGCTGGAGGGGCTCTCGGCGCTGGTGCGCACCATCGAACAGGTGCGCGACAGCGTCAATCCGGGCCTGCAGATCGAGGGGCTGCTGCGCACCATGTTCGACCCGCGCAATAACCTGGCCAACGAGGTCTCCGCCCAGCTCACGCAGCACTTCCGCGATCAGGTGTATCGCACCGTGATCCCGCGCAACGTCCGCCTGGCCGAAGCGCCCAGTTTCGGCATGGCCGCGCTGTTTCACGACAAGTATTCGCGTGGAGCGCTGGCCTATCTCGCGCTGGCCGGAGAGATCAACCGGCGCGAGGATGAACGCAGGCGTGCGGCGCTCGCCGCCCGCGCGTGAGCGCCTGCGTGGTGGCACCTGCGCTCTGCTACAATCGCGCCCCCCGGCGGACCGCCCGCGGTCGCCTCCCACTCGCCTGCGAAGCTGATGACCTGAGCGATGGCCACAAAACGTAAACGCCTGGGCCGCGGCCTCGACGCGCTGCTGGGCGCCGCGAGTACGCGAGAGGATGCGCCGGATGGCGCGGGTGACGGCGAGCTACGTCGCCTCCCTGTGGAGCACCTGCAGCGTGGCCGTTACCAGCCGCGCAGCGACATGCGCACCGAGACGCTCGAGGATCTGGCGAAATCGATTTCCGCCCAGGGCATCGTCCAGCCCCTGGTGGTGCGCGCCATCGCAACGTCTGCCAGCGGTGCGCGCTACGAGATCATCGCCGGCGAACGTCGCTGGCGCGCCGCCCAGCTGGCGGGGCTCGCCGACGTCCCGGCGATCGTGCGCGAGGTGCCCGACGAAGCCGTCGTGGCGATGTCCCTGATCGAGAACATCCAGCGCGAAGATCTCAATCCGCTGGAAGAAGCAGGCGCCCTGGATCGCCTGATCCGCGAGTTCGAGATGACCCACCAGGACGCCGCCGATGCCGTCGGGCGCTCCCGGGCCGCGGTGAGCAACCTGCTGCGCCTGCTGGAGCTCAGCGATGAGGTCAAGCCGCTGCTCGAGCGCCGCGAACTCGAGATGGGCCATGCCCGGGCGTTGCTGGCGCTGGCCCCGGCCGCGCAGCTGCAGGCGGCGCGCCAGGTGGTGGCCGGGCAGCTTTCCGTGCGTGCCACCGAGCAGCTGGTCCGCCGGCTTCAGCAGGCCAAGGATGCACCGGCGCAGCCCAAGGCCGCGGATCCGGACATCACCCGACTCGAAGCCGATCTTGCCGATCGACTTGGCGCGCGGGTGAAGCTGCACCACAAGGCCGGGGGCGCCGGCCGGCTGGAAATCCGCTATCACAGCCTCGAGGAACTCGACGGAATTCTCGGTCACATTCGCTGACGCCCAGCGCCGCCCCGGCGGCCCGGATGCGCCCCGGCAGGGGTTTGAAGCACTGCAATAAAGTCTATATACTCCCGCGGCTCGGATCGGGCAGGGGAGCGAGAAATCGCCATCCATGCAGCCCATCGCCGTTCGAATCGTCCTCTGGCAGCTGCTGGTTGGCCTGATTGGGGCGGCCCTGTGGGCGATCGGTGGTCTGGAAGCCGCGCTTGGTGCACTGGCAGGCGGCGTAGCCAGCGCGCTGTTCAGCCTGCAGTTCGCCGTGCGGGTGTTCTCGCGCGGGCCGGAAGCTTCGCCCGCGGAGCTGCTCGGCGCCCTGTACCGGGCCGAAGGATTCAAGCTTGTGATGGCCGCCGTGCTGTTTATCGTGGCGGCGAAGTTTTTCGGGCACGTTTTCGTGCCGCTGGTGACCACCTACATGGCCACGCTGGTGGTCTTCTGGGTGGCTTTGCTTTGGAAACTCGACTGATCATTTCAGCTCGACAGGGAACGTCTGCGTAATCATGGCCAGCGAAGCACCCACAGCCACTGAGTATGTCACCCATCACCTGACCAACTTCGCGGTCGGCGAAGGGGTCTGGACGCTTCACGTCGACACCCTGTTTTTCTCGTGGCTGACCGGGCTGCTGTTCATTGGCGTGTTCTGGGCCGCCGCGCGTGGCGCCACGGCCGGCGTGCCCGGCAAGCTGCAGAATTTCGTCGAAGTGCTCGTCGACTGGGTCGACGAGTCGGTCAAGGAAAGCTTCCACGGCCCCCGCGAGTTCGTCGGTCCGCTGGCACTGACCATTTTCGTCTGGGTGCTGCTGTGGAACTTCCTCGATCTGATCCCGGTGGACTGGGTACCGCTGTTCGCCGCCAAGGTGCTGGGCTTCGAGTACACGCGCATCGTGCCCTCGGCGGATATCAACGCTCCGTTTGCGCTGTCGATCTCGGTGTTCCTGCTGATCATCGTCTACAGCATCAAGGGCAAGGGCGTGCTGGGGTTCGGCAAGGAATTCCTGACCCACCCGTTCGGTTCCTTTCCGCTGCTGGTGCCGTTCAACATCATTCTCAATGTCGTGGAGCTGATCGCCAAGCCCGTGTCGCTGGCACTGCGCCTGTTCGGCAACCTCTATGCCGCCGAGCTGATCTTCGTGCTGATCGCGCTGCTGCCGGCCTGGATCGCGTTCGTGCCGGGTGGCGCGTGGGCGATCTTCCATATTCTGGTCGTGCCATTGCAGGCCTTCATCTTCATGACACTGACCATCGTCTATCTCAGCCTGGCCTACGAGAAACACTAGGCCGCACCCACAGGTTCGCTTTTCCCTTCGCAATCCCGCCAAGAGCATCTCTCAAGGAGTCACAATGGAAGCTCTGTCGCTCATCGCCCAGGTCCAGGCCAACACCGCCATCGCGGTCGGCATGATTTTCGCGTTCGCCGCGCTCGGTACCGGTATCGGCTTCGGCCTGCTCGGTGGCAAGTTCCTGGAGGGCGCCGCCCGCCAGCCTGAACTGGCTGCCATGCTTCAGGTGCGCATGTTCATCATCGCCGGTCTGCTCGACGCGCTGTCGATCATCGGTGTCGCGTTCGCCGCGCTGCTGATGTTCGGCAACCCGCTGCTGGCCGCGATTACCGGCGGCTGATCTTCAGCCCTCACCTGCGGTAATCAAACCAAGACGGGAGCTATACCGTGCAAATCAGTCTCGGCACGCTGATCGCGCAAGGCATCACCTTCTTCATCTTCATTTACGTGACGATGAAATTCGTGTGGCCGCCGATCATGAAGGCCATGGCGGAGCGACGCGAGAAGATCGCCGACGGCCTGGCCGCCGCGGAACGCGGCAAGACCGAGCTCGAGGCGGCCAACGCCCGGGTCGATGAGCTGGTCCGCGAGGCGCGTGACCAGGCCATGGAGATCGTCGAGCAGGCCAATCGTCGAGCCAGCGGCATCGTCGAAGAAGCGAAGGCCGATGGACAGCGCGAGCGCGAGCGTCAGCTCACTGCTGCCCGCGCCGAAATCGACCAGGCCATCAGCCGGGCCCGCGATGAGCTGCGCGGCCAGGTCGCGTCGATTGCCGTGACCAGCGCCGAGAAGATCCTCTCCCGGGAAATCGATGCCTCCAAGCATCGCGACATTCTCGACAAGCTCGCAGCGCAGATCTAGAAGGCCCCCATGGCGGAAAAACGCACACTGGCTCGCCCCTACGCCAATGCGATCTTCCAGGTCGCCCTGGAGCGCAAGGCGTTGTCCGAGTGGTCCCTGGCGCTCGGCGCGCTGGCCAGTGCGGTCAGCGATGACGCGGTGTCCGCCATTCTGGCGCGCCCGGGTCTGGCTGATGATCGACAGGTCGCGCTGCTGACCGATCTGGCCGGGGCCATCGCACCGGATGCCGCCGCCACGCTTTCAGGCAGCGACGGGCACAATTTTCTGCGGCTGCTGGCGGAGTTTTCGCGCCTCGATGTGCTGCCCGAGATTGCCGTGCTGTTCGATGAGCACAAGGATCTCGAGGAGAACAGCGTCGATGTCGACGTGACCTCCGCCACCGAGCTTGACGAGCCGGTACGTAAAGCCATGACCGCGGCGCTGGAACAGCGCCTGAATCGCAAGGTGCGACTGAACCTGGCGGTCGATGAAGCACTCATCGGGGGTGCGATCCTGCGCGCCGGTGACCTGGTCATCGACGGCTCGCTGAAGAGCCGGCTCGGCAAGCTCGCGACCTCCCTTATTCGATAATTTTGAGGACTCGAAGATGGCCCTGAAGGCTTCTGAAATCAGCCAACTGATCCGGGAGCGCATCGAGAAGTTCGATGCGTCAGCCGAAGCCCGTGATGTCGGCACCGTCATCGCGGTCACCGACGGCATCGTGCGCATCCATGGTCTGCAGGGCGCCGCCTATGGCGAAATGCTGGAGTTCGACGGCAACACCTTCGGCATGGCGCTGAACCTGGAGCAGGACTCCGTGGGCGCGGTCGTGCTCGGCGACTACAAGCACATCTCGGAAGGCCAGCAGGTCAAGACCACCGGGCGCATTCTCGAGGTTCCCACCGGCGAGGGCCTGCTCGGGCGTGTCGTGGATTCACTCGGTGTGCCCATCGACGGCAAGGGCCCGCTGGAGGGCACTACCGTGCTCTCGCCGATCGAGAAGATTGCGCCGGGCGTCATCGAGCGCCAGTCGGTGAATCAGCCGGTTCAGACCGGTCTGAAGGCCATCGATGCGATGGTGCCGATCGGGCGCGGCCAGCGTGAGCTGATCATCGGCGATCGCCAGACCGGCAAGACTGCCGTGGCCGTGGACGCGATCATCAACCAGAAGGGCACCGGCGTTAAGTGCATTTACGTCGCCGTGGGTCAGAAGAACTCCTCGGTGGCTAACGTCGTGCGCAAGCTCGAGGAAGAAGGCGCCATGGAGCACACCATCGTCGTGTCTGCTTCTGCCTCGATGTCGGCGGCGATGCAGTACATCGCCCCGTACGCCGGCTGTGCAATGGGCGAGTACTTCCGCGATCGCGGTCAGGATGCGCTGATCATCTATGACGATCTGACCAAGCAGGCGTGGGCGTATCGCCAGGTG
>CAYLNP010000061.1:9755-12734 GCA_964384925.1 uncultured Woeseiaceae bacterium | reverse complement strand
GCTGTACGAGCACGTCGGGCTGGATGCCCTGCTCGTGGATCGACGCACCTGACGGCGTGAAGTAGCGCGAGGTGGTCAGCTTGATGGCGCGGCCATTGGACAGCGGCATCACGGTCTGCACCGAACCCTTGCCGTAGGTGTGCGTGCCCAGCAGAGTCGCCCGACCATGATCCTTGAGCGCCCCGGCCACGATCTCGGAGGCCGACGCCGAGCCCGAGTTCACGAGCACGATGAGACCGGCGCCATCGAGCAGGTCGCCGGCGCGTGCGCGGCGCTGAAAGCGTGCATCGCGCAGGCGGCCATCGCCACTGACGATGACACCACGCTCCAGAAAAGCGTCTGCGACCTCGACAGCGGCATCGAGCACGCCGCCCGGATTGTCACGCAGATCGAGCACCGCACCGCGAAGGCGCCCCTCGGCCAGCCGGTTCAGGGTGGCCACTGCATGTCGAAGGTCTTTGGGGGTGGTCTCGCTGAAATGCGTGATGCGCAGATACCCCAGGCCGTCACCGAGATATTCGGATCGGACGCTGCGCACGGCGATCGCCTTGCGCTGGATGTTGAAAGTGAGCGGCTCGTCGTGACCTTCCCGCAGGATGCCCAGCGCCACGCTGCTGCCGGGATGTCCGCGCATGCGCGATACCGCATCGCTCAGGCGGGTGCCATCGACCGGGCGCTCGTCGATGGTCAGCAGGACATCGCCGGGCGCAATGCCGGCATGCTGGGCCGGCATGCCATCCATGGGTGAAACCACCCGGATACGTCCGTCGTCGACTGTCACTTCCAGACCGACGCCGGTGTAATTGCCGGTGGTGCTGATGCGGATCTCTTCGAACTGGTCGGCGTCGAGGAACTGCGAATGCGGGTCGAGTTCGGACACCATGCCGCGGATGGCGCTTTCGATCAGGTGCCGATCATCGATGTCTTCGACATAATCCTGGCGCACGCGCTCCATGACCTCGGCGAGCAGGCGCGACTCTTCCACCCCCAGCGTCGGCCCCGCGACGCCCGTCAGCGGCAGCGCCGCCGGTCGCTCGGCCAGCACGCCTGCGCCCAGCGACAGGGTCAGGCCCAGTGCGGTGCCTACGACCAGTACCAGAACTCCGCGCGTCTTCAATGACATCCAGTCCTCCCGACCAGGCACCGCCAGCGACACATCCGAGCACCCGGACCGGCCGGGCATTGTGGCGCCGGGCTTCGAGTTGAACCAGTGGTCGGGGCGCGCGCGCTATCCACGCACTCTTCGACCCTCGACGATAGCATAGCGTTCCAACGCCTCCAATCCATGCGACGTGCGCACCGCAACGTTGCCACGCCGCTCACGGTGCGGGGGCCGAGCGCATCCAGGGGCGCGGGTTGACCGGACGGCCATCCTTACGGATCTCGAAGTACAGACCCGCCTGGCTCTGGCCGCCCGTGTCGCCGACGCTGGCGACCGCTTCCCCCGGCGCGACCCAGTCCCCGGGCTCGCGCAGCAGGCTCTCGTTATGCCCGTACAGGCTCATGTAACCGGCGCCGTGATCGATGACCAGCAGCAGCCCCATGCCTGGCAGCCAGTCGGAATAAACCACGCGGCCGTGGTGGATCGCGCGCACCGGCGCGCCGCGGGGCGCCTCCAGCAGCACGCCATTCCAGCGCAGGCCGCCATCGCCGCGGGAATCGCCGAAACCGCGCAGCGCGCGACCGCTTGCCGGCCAGGCCAGGCTGCCGCGCAGCGACGCGATCGGCGTCTGCGGGTCGGCGGGAAATCCGGCCAGTTCACGCCGAAGGCGCTCGATCAGCTCGGTCAGCGCCGTTGCCTGGCGCTCCAGGGTCGCGAGTTCGCCGCCGGTGCCCGCAAGCTCCGCCTCGACGCGCGCGAGTGCCTGGGCACGCGCTGCGCGGGCCTGCTCCAGGTCGGCCAGTTCCCCTCGCTGCCGCGCCTGCAGCCCCTGCAGCGAGCGCTGGGCAGCGTCGGCCTCGCCGCTGAGACGGCGGACCTCGGCAAGGCTGGCAAGCAGCGTGTCGAGCTGTCCGCTTCGATACCGGTTCAGATAGTCGTGGTACACCAGCATTCGGCCCAGCGTTGCCGGGTCCTGCTGGTTGAGCAGCAGACGAAGCCGCTCCTGGCGACCGGACTGGAAGGTGACGCGCAGCTGGCTGGCGAGCTGCTCGCGCTCGGCCAGTGCCGCGGCCGCCGCGCGGTCGCGCGTGGCGGCCAGATCCTGCGCGCGCCGCGTCGCGGCGGCTAGCTCCTCGGCGGTGGCCGCGAGCTGCCGGGAGAGCCTGCCGCCCGCTGTCTCGGCGTCGCGCAACTCGGCGGCCAGCGCATCACGTCGCGAAGTCTGGCGCTGCAGCTGCTGCTGGAGTTCCTGCATGCGGGCCCGCAGCTGCTGGAGTTCGCGCTCGCTCTGCTCGGCCGACTGGGCCTGCGCCTGAGACGGCCAGCCCAGGCAGCCGCACAGGCCCAGCCACGCCGACGCCAGCACCACGCAGACGACGCCACACAGCCTCGGTGATACCGGCCTTGCTATAATGCCGCGTTTGCTACGCTGCCTGGGCCGATCATGGAACGGATTCTGGAGTTTTCGGGGAATCATCCCTTTCTTGTGACCGCGCTGGTGGTCATGATCTTCCTTGTCGCCTTCCACGAGTTCCGTCGTCGTACCCAGGGTGCCAGCAGCCTCTCCACCGCCGATGCGGTGCGGCTGATCAATCGCGGCGCGGTCGTGGTCGATGTACGCGATGCCGCTGCCTTCGCCGCCGGACACATCGTCAACGCCAGGCATCATCCCGCCGCCTCGCTCAAGGATAATCCGGAATCGCTCGCGAAGCTGCGCAAGAAGACGCTGCTGCTCGTCTGTGACACCGCGATGACCAGCGGGCGCGCTGCCGGCGAACTGCGCCAGCAGGGCTTCGAGCAGGTGTTCAGCCTGCGCGGCGGGCTCAACGCCTGGCGCCAGGAGAACCTGCCACTGGTCAAGGATCAGGACAAGCCCG
>CAYLNP010000061.1:0-9655 GCA_964384925.1 uncultured Woeseiaceae bacterium | reverse complement strand
TGCTGCGGCATGAGCACGGCGCAGGTCGAACTCTACACCACCGGCTGGTGCGGGTTCTGCATGCGCGCCAAGGCGTTGCTGACGCGCAAGGGCGTGGCGTTCGAGGAATACCGCGTCGATGAGACGCCCGCACTTCGGGAGCAGATGGTCGAGCGCAGCGGCGGTGCGCGCAGCGTCCCGCAGATCTTCATCGCCGGCCAGCACATCGGCGGCTGTGACGAGCTTCATGCCCTCGAGCAGTCCGGCAAGCTCGACGGCCTGCTTGCCGCAGGCGACTGACCACTTCATTTAACGACAACCACGCAGGATTCAAGCGATGACAGAGAACAATTCGACAGGTAACTCAGCGGCCGCCGGCACCACAGAAGCGTCCCAGCCTCAGCGTCAGCTGGTACTGCAGAAGATCTACATCAAGGATCTCTCCTTCGAGTCGCCCAACACACCGCAGGTGTTCGCCGGTCAGGCCGGTGAGCCGCAGATCCAGTTCAACCTGAAGAGCAGCTCGCGCCAGGTGGGTGAGACTGCCTGGGAAGTCCTGCTCACGATTACCGTCGAAGCCAAGGGCGCCGAGGATCGCACGCTGTTCCTGGTGGAGCTGCAGCAGGCCGGTATCTTCAACCTGCAGGGTTATTCGGAAGAGGAAATGCGTCCGTTGATCGGCAGCTACTGCCCCAGCGTGCTGTATCCGTACGCCCGTGAGGCGGTATCGGAGGCCATCTCCAAGGGTGGCTTTCCTCAGCTGCTGTTGCAGCCGATCAATTTCGATGCCGTCTATCTTCAGGCGCAGCAGCAGCAGGCCAACCAGCCGCAGGTCGACATGACGCCGACAGAGCCGCCGGTCGGCAACGCCTGAGCACCAGCGTCTGATGGCCGAGCGCGACCGGCCGATTGCGGTCCTCGGCGCGGGCTCATGGGGTACCGCGCTGGCCATTCAATACGCGCGTGCCGGCCGCGCCACGCGCCTGTGGGCGCGTGATGGCGCTCACGTGGAGCGCATGCAGCGGTCGCGATGCAACGAGGCGTACCTGCCGGGCGCGGCATTTCCTGATCTGCTCACCGTCGTCGACGATCTGACCACGGCCATTGGCGAAGACGCCGACGTGCTGGTGTCGGTTCCAAGCCATGCGCTGCGCAGCATGCTCGCGATGCTGGCCGGCCAGGCGCCGGCACCGCGCCGCGTCGCCTGGGCTACAAAGGGGTTCGAGCAGGACAGCGGTCTGCTGCCTCACCAGGTGGCCGCCGAGGTGTTCGGCGCGGAGCTGCCGATGGCCGTGCTCTCCGGCCCTACGTTTGCGCGCGAGGTGGCCGCCGGCCTGCCGACGGCAATGGTCGTGGCGGCGAAGGATGCCCAGTTCGCCGTCAGCCTGGCGCAAACCATCAGCGGCGAGAACTTTCGCGCCTATCTGTCCAGCGACCTGGTCGGCGTCGAGGTCGGCGGTGCCGTAAAGAACGCGCTGGCGATCGGCGCGGGCATCTCCGATGGACTGGGCTATGGCTCGAACACCCGCATCGCGCTGATCACGCGCGGCCTGAGCGAGATGACCCGGCTGGGTGTCGCGCTCGGCGCACAGAAGGACACCTTCATGGGCCTCGCCGGCATGGGCGACCTTGTGCTGACCTGCACCGATGATCAGTCGCGCAACCGGCGCATGGGGCTGGCCCTGGCGGCCGGCGAGCGCGTCGAGCAGGCGCAGGCCGCCATCGGGCAGGTCGTCGAAGGCGTGTTCGCCGCGCGTGCGGTGCGTGACGTGGCCCAGCGCCATGGGGTGGACATGCCGATTGTCGAGCAGATCTACCAGGTGATCCATGGCGGGGCCCAACCCCGAAGTGCGGTCACGGCCTTGATGGGCCGGCGCCTCAAAGCCGAGGACGGCGATGAGGTGAGTGCCTGGCGCCTGGCGCCGGACTAGCGCGCGCCGCACTTTCGTCCTCCCCGCCCCGACTTTGCGCAGGGGGTTGTTTCAAGTCTGGGCGAACGCCAGTTGCCGCCATGCTTCGTAAACGGCGACAGCAACCGCATTGGACAGATTCAGACTGCGCTGACCTGCCCGCATCGGCAGGCGCAGTGCCTGCTGTATGCAGGGATCGCTGAGTACCTCGGCGGGCAAGCCCCGGGTCTCCGGCCCGAACAGCAGCGCGTCACCGGACCGATAGGCCACCGCGCTGTAGCACTCGCTGGCGCGCGCCGAGAATGCGAATACCCGCGCCGGTTTCAACACCGACAGACAGCTGGGCAGGTCCTCGTGAACTGTCAGCTGCGCCCACTCGTGATAGTCGAGTCCGGCTCGTCGCAGCCGCGGCGCATCGAGCGTGAAGCCCAGTGGCTTGATCAGATGCAGGCCAGCGCCAGTGTTCGCGCACAGGCGAATCACATTGCCGGTGTTGGGTGGGATCTCGGGCTGGTAGAGGATGACAGAGAGCACGCGCGGTATTGTCTCGTGCAGGCAGGTGTCGCGCCAGCCTGCCGTGGCGGAGTCGCATGGTCGCGCAGGCGGCGCATGCGAGATGCTGTCAGGGGGCCCGGCACGTTAGAATGCAAGCACGGCCGACGACTGGTTCGGCTTGTCTTGCAAATCTCATGCGGAGCACCCAGTTCGTTGAGCCTCTCGTCCCCCGTCAATCCGCTTGGCCTGGACTTCTGCGGCCTGGATTTCGCCTCTCCCATCGTCTTGTTGTCCGGCTGCGTGGGCTTTGGCGAGGAATACACCCGCGTGGTGGGATTCTCCAATCGAGATGTCGGCGGCATCGTACTCAAGGGCACGACGCTGGAGCCTCGGCTGGGCAACCCGGCCCATCGCATCTGGGAAACCCCTGCGGGTATGCTCAATGCGATCGGATTGCAGAATCCCGGTGTGGAGCGCGTCGTCGGCGAGATTCTGCCATCGCTTGATTTCACTGAAACCCGGTTCATCGCCAATGTCTGCGGCTCCACCATCGACGATTATGCCGAGGTCACCCGCCGCTTCGACGACTCGCCCATCGACGCGATGGAGATCAACATCTCCTGCCCGAACATCAAGGAAGGCGGCGTGCAGTTCGGCAACTACCCGGACATGTCGGCTCGCGTCATCGCGGCCTGCCGCGCAGTGACCCGCAAACCGCTGATCGCGAAGCTGTCGCCTAACCAGACGGACATCCGTGACAACGCCCGGCACTGTATCGAGGCGGGCGCCGACGCGCTGGCCGTGATCAACACTATCACCGGCATGGCGATCGATGCAGAATCGCGCCGGCCGATCATCGGCAATATCCAGGGTGGGCTTTCCGGCCCGGCAATCAAGCCCATCGCGCTGCTGAAGGTTCACCAGGTTTATGAAGTGGCGCGCCCCCACGGCGTGCCGATCATCGGTCAGGGCGGCATTCGCACGGCCGCCGACGCGCTAGAATTTCTGATCGCCGGCGCCACCGCAGTCGGCGTAGGCACTTCGCTGTTCTACGATCCCCTGGCCTGCCGCAGCATCAATGACGGAATCACCGACTACCTGCAGCGCCACGGGCTGGATTCGGTGAGCGCGCTGACCGGAACGCTGCGGACGAGTTAGTCCAGTCCAAGTTCGCGCATCTTTCGTGTCAGCGTGTTGCGACCCCAGCCCAGCAGTTTCGCAGCATCCTGACGACGGCCACGCACGTGCTGCAGCGCCACGCGGATCAATGTGCGCTCCAGTGCCGGCAACGCATCGTCGAGCAGGCCGCCCTGGCCTGCGGCCAGCCGCTGGTCGGCCCAGGTCGACAGGGCCTGGGTCCAGTCATCCGGGGCGCCGCGCGCCACGGCGCCACCGAACTCCGCGGGAATGTCCTCGAGTCGGATTTCGCTGCCGGGTGCCAGCACCGTCATGCGGCGGCAAGCGTTGACCAGCTCGCGTACGTTGCCCGGCCAGTCGAAGCTCGTCATCGCCTGCTCGGCCTCCAGCGCGAGGCGCTTGGGTGAGATGCTCAGTTCGTCGGCGGCGCGTGCAAGGTAGTGGCGAAGCAGCGCCGGGATATCATCGCGCCGCTCGCGCAGCGGCGGCACTTCGATGCGCATGACGTTCAGGCGATGGAACAGGTCCTCGCGAAAGCGGCCCTCGCTGACCGCGCGGGCGAGGTCGCGATGCGTGGCGGCGATCACGCGTACGTCGACACGGATCGCGCTCTGTCCGCCGACGCGGTAGAACTCGCGCTCGGCGAGCACGCGCAGCAGACGCGTCTGCAGTGCGGCGGACATGTCGCCGATTTCGTCCAAAAACAGCGTGCCGCCGTCGGCCTGCTCGAAGCGGCCGATGCGCCTGGATTCAGCGCCCGTGAAGGCGCCTTTTTCATGGCCGAAAAGTTCCGATTCCAGCAGCTCCGATGGAATCGCGGACGTGTTGAGCGCGACAAACGGCGCATCACTGCGCGGCGAGTTGTCGTGCAGCGCACGTGCGACGAGCTCCTTGCCGGTGCCGGATTCGCCGGTGATCAGCACCGTCATGCTGGCTCTGGAGAGCCGTCCGATGGCACGAAAGACTTCCTGCATGGCTGGCGCGCGGCCGATGATCGACGGATAGGCGGTGGTGGCTTCAGCCGCCGAGCCGGTTGCGTTGCCTGCAGCGGCGGCGCGGCGAACGAGATCGACGGCCTCGTCGATATCGAAAGGCTTGGGAAGATATTCGAAGGCGCCGCCGCGATAGGCCGCAACGGCGCTGTCGAGATCCGAGTAGGCCGTCACCACGATGACCGGAAAGCGATGGCGCTCGCGCTTCAGCCGCTCCATCAGCGCAAGGCCGGTGACATCCGGCATGCGGATATCGGTGATCAGCACATCGGGGGTATCGGCGTGCAGCGCTTCGAACAGCGCGTCGGCACGTTCGAAGGTCCGGGGGCGCATACCCGCCTGTTCCAGGGCGCGCGTGAGCACCCAGCGCACCGACTCGTCGTCGTCGACGACCCAGATATGCAGCGGATCAGTGCTCATCGCGACCCTCCTGCAGCGGCAGGCCCAGCCGGAACACGGTGCGACCCGGTCGAGAGTCGAACTCGATCAGGCCGCCGTGCCGATTGACCAGTTCCTGCGCCAGCGGCAGCCCCAGCCCGGTGCCATCCGGTCTGCCGGTGACCAGTGGATAGAAGATCGTTTCCTGCAGCTCGTCGCTGATGCC
Source organism: uncultured Woeseiaceae bacterium (assembly GCA_964384925.1). GTDB lineage: Bacteria > Pseudomonadota > Gammaproteobacteria > Steroidobacterales > PWYM01 > PWYM01. Next base: position 4,538 of record CAYLNP010000061.1, on the reverse strand, counting down.
CGGGCCATCGTCCTCGATCTCGATGCTGGCAACGAGCCGATGGCGCACGCCGCCGAGGGTCACGTTCGAACGCGCGCGAGTGCGAAACGTGATGGTGCCGTTCGCACCGACGGCTTCAAGGGCGTTCTTGGCGAGATTGAGCACGGCCTGGATCATCTGGGTTCGATCCAGCGCGAGCTGCGGCAGGCTGGGGTCATAGTCTCGTTGCACCGTAACGCCCGGGGGTGCCTCTGCCAGCGTCAGCCGGTAGACATGCTGGAGCAGCTCGTGAACGTTGAGCATCTGGCGCTGGGGCATGCGGCCCGGGCCGAGCAGATCGTCGACGAGGCTTTTCAGACGATCGGCCTCGCTGATGATGACCTGGGTGTATTCCACCAGCTCCGGGTCGGGCAAAGCCCGTTCGAGGAGCTGCGCGGCACCGCGCAGACCCCCCAGCGGATTCTTGATCTCATGGGCCAGTTGCCGAATCATCAGTTTGCTGACGTTGCGCTGGGCACGCAGCATGCTGTCGCGACGGATGCGCACGCGCGGTGCGGCGTCAAGAAGCTCCACCAGCAGCGGGCTGTGTCGATCGCCCTCGTTGACTGGTGTCACCCTGCAGTCAACGACCAGCGCGCCCTGGCTGGTCACGAGCCTGATCTCGCGACGCGCAAAGGAATCGCCGGAGGTACCGGCACGGCGAATGAGGTCGGCAAGCCCCTCGTCGCGCTCCAGCACCTGGCGCAGCGGCAGTCCCACGGCACGCTGGGCGCTGGTGCCCAGCAGGTTCTCCGCCGACGCATTCAGGTAGAGCACCGTGCCGGACGCACTGGACAGCAGCACGCTGGTCGTCAGACTGTCGAGCAGGCGCGAGGTCTCTGCTGTTGCCGGGACATCAGGGGTCGCGGGCACGCTCACAACGGCGGCGTCACCGCTGCGACGCGCTGGTGATTCAGCGCGGGCGCTGCGGATTCTGGATGGAGGTCTGCTGGACGTAGAAGGTGATTTCGGGACTCTCGATGACGGACTGGCCCGTTGCATCGAAGACCGCCGCGCGCAGACGGTGTTCGCCGCGGAACACATCGGTGAGCTGGAAGGACGTGACCCGCGGGCCCAGGCCCTCGATGCGACCGCCGTCGTAATACACCTCGATGCGGTCGCCACGCCGGAGTTCCGGCACGACCCGCACTGCGACGTCCAGTGTGCCCCCAATGTTCCACAAGGTCTCTTCCTGCCCCGGCTGGACGATGTCCAGCGAGTCGTAAGGTGCGGCGCGTGCCTGTGGCTCGGTGGTCCCGGCAGGCGCCGGGCGCGGTACCGGTGCGTAGCCGGCGGGTTGACGCAGCCGGATCTCCTCGGCGCCTTCGCGCGGCCGATCCGAGTAGTGCACGACGCCATTGTCGTCCACCCACCGATACGCCTTGTCCGAGGCGAGCCCAAGGGCACACCACAGTAGCAAAAACAGGCAGAGACAAAGGCGCATGCGGCTAGCTTAGCGCGAATGTCCCTGCAGCAACACCCGACCGGGCGGCGGAAACGACGGCGCGTGCGCCGATGTTCCCGCCGCCATCGGGCTTACAGGCTGTAGTACATGTCGAACTCCACCGGATGGGTGGTCATACGCAGCCGCTGGACGTCCGCGCCCTTGAGGGCAATGTAGCCGTCGATCAGCTCGTCGGTCATGACGTCGCCCTGCTTGAGGAACTCGCGATCCGCGTCCAGCGCGTTGAGCGCCTGGTCGAGCGCAAAGCACACCGTCGCCAGACCTTTCTCCTCCTCCGGCGGCAGGTCGTAGAGGTCCTTGTCCATGGCATCGCCCGGGTGGATCTTGTTCTTGATGCCGTCGAGGCCTGCCATCATCAGCGCCGTGAAGGCGAAGTAGGGGTTGCCTGTGGAATCCGGGAAGCGCACTTCGATGCGCCGGCCCTTCGGGTTGGCGATGTACGGAACACGGATGGAGGCCGAGCGATTGCGCGCCGAGTAGGCGAGAATCACCGGGGCCTCGAAACCGGGAACCAGACGCTTGTAGCTGTTGGTGCTGGCGTTGGTGAACGCGTTGATGGCGCGCGCATGCTTGATGATGCCGCCGATGTAGTACAGCGCGGTTTCAGAGAGGCCGCCGTAGCCGTCGCCCGTGAACAGGTTCTTGCCGTCCTTGCCCAGCGACATGTGCACGTGCATGCCATTGCCGTTGTCGCCGACCAGCGGCTTGGGCATGAAGGTCGCGGTCTTGCCGTAGCTGTGGGCGACGTTCTGTACCACGTACTTGAGAATCTGCACTTCGTCGGCTTTCTTGACCAGCGAATTGAAGCCCACGCCGATCTCGCACTGCCCGGCGGTGGCGACCTCGTGGTGGTGCACCTCGGCGACCAGGCCCATTTCCTCGAGTGCCAGGCACATGGCCGAACGGATATCGTGCAGCGAATCTACTGGCGGCACGGGAAAGTAGCCGCCCTTCACGGTCGGGCGGTGACCGAGGTTGCCGTCCTCGAAGACCTTCTCGGAGTTCCAGCCGGCCTCGGAGGAATCGACCTTGTAGTGCGAGCCGCGGATGTCGGATGCCCAGCGCACATCGTCGAAAATGAAGAATTCGTTTTCCGGGCCAAAGTAGGCCACATCGGCGATGCCGGTGGACTTCAGGTAGGCCTCGGCGCGCCTGGCGCAGGAGCGGGGATCGCGGGCGTAGCCCTGCATCGTCGAAGGCTCGATGACATCGCAGCGCAGGTTCAGCGTGAGTTCTTCGGAGAAGATGTCGAGTACCGCGGTGCTCGCGTCCGGCATCAGGATCATGTCGGATTCGTTGATGGCCTTCCAGCCGGCGATCGACGAGCCGTCGAACATCTTGCCGTCTTCGAAGAGCTCGTCGTCGACCTTGTGATGGGGCACTGTGACGTGCTGTTCCTTGCCCTTGGTGTCCGTAAACCTGAGGTCGACGAACTTGACCTCCTTGTCCTTGATAAGGCTGAGTACGTCAGCGGGACTCATCGTGAATTCCTCCAGTGTTATAGATAGAACAATGCAGCGGTCCGGTCAGCACGCACCGGACACCTCGGGCACGAACATAGTGCACGGATCGTGCCAAGGCCCCACGCCCGCCTGAATGGCTGCCTCGAGGGCAGCGGTCTGCACCAATGCAGCCCGGAACGCACTATGGTAGTGCATGGCGCAGCGCGGCGTGCGCCTTTTTGGTGCGCCTGACGCCCCGGCTCAGGCGATGGGCGGGGCCCAGCCAGGCCGGTATACTGCCAGCCGCATCGCTGAGCGCACGGGCTTCGGCGAAGCATCCTTTTTCGCATAGCTCCGCCAGACCGACGCAGCGACGGCCCTGGCGAGGCGGGAGATCGTGCACATGAGCCAGCCGGGCATGAAGGGCGCGCCCCGGAGCTTCCAGGCGCTGATATTCGCGCTGCAGGAATACTGGGCCGGGCAAGGCTGCGTCATCCTCCAGCCTTATGACATGGAAATGGGCGCGGGGACCTTTCACGCGGCAACCTTTCTGCGCAGCCTCGGGCCCGAGCCGTGGCGTGCCGCCTACGTCCAGCCCAGCCGGCGACCGACCGACGGGCGCTACGGCGACAACCCGTTTCGCCTGCAGCACTATTACCAGTTCCAGGTGGTGCTCAAGCCGTCGCCCGACGACATCATCGAGCGCTACCTCGGTTCGCTCGAGGCGCTGGGCGTGGATGCCCGCGTGCATGACGTACGACTGGTCGAAGACAACTGGGAGTCACCCACGCTGGGCGCCTGGGGGCTGGGCTGGGAGATCTGGCTCAACGGCATGGAAGTCACGCAGTTCACCTATTTCCAGCAGGTGGGCGGACTGGACTGCCGCCCTGTCACGGGCGAGATCACCTATGGCCTGGAACGCATCGCCATGTACCTGCAGGGGGTGGAGAGCGTCTACGACCTGCTGTGGGCCGAGGGGCCAACCGGGCCGGTCACCTATGGTGATGTGTATCACCAGAACGAAGTCGAGCAGTCGCGCTACAACTTCGAACATGCCGACATCGCCGGCCTGTTCGCCCGCTTCGAGGAGAACGAAGCCGCCTGCCGCACCCTGATCGAGCAGGGTCTGTCGCTGCCCGCCTACGAGCAGATGCTCAAGGCCTCGCATCACTTCAATCTGCTGGACGCACGCCAGGCCATCTCCGTCACCGAGCGACAGGGCTACATCCTGCGCGTGCGAACGATGGCCCGCGCCGTCGCCGAAGCCTATTACGCGAGCCGCGAGGCGCTGGGCTTTCCGATGCTGGAGCGTGCGCATGGCTGAGGCGTTCCTGCTCGAGATCGGCACCGAGGAGCTGCCGCCCAAGGCCTTGCACAGCTTGTCGGCATCGCTTGCCGAGCAACTCACCACGGGTCTCGACGAGGCGGGCCTTTCGCACGGCGCCGTACGCGCGTTCGCCACGCCGCGTCGCCTGGCGGTGCTGGTCACTGCGCTGGCCCGCACCCAGGCCGACCAGACGATCGAGAAACGCGGGCCACCCGTGCGCATCGCCTTTGAGGACAGCGGTGCACCCACGCGTGCGGCCGAGGCCTTCGCCGAGGGCTGTGGCGTA
>CAYLNP010000060.1:0-13326 GCA_964384925.1 uncultured Woeseiaceae bacterium | reverse complement strand
TTTCCAGTGATCGCATGAGCGTGCTGGAGCTGACCGAGTATGCTGAGCGTGTCATCGTCGATCGGCTGTCGGTGGTCGATGGCGTCGCCCAGATCAATCTTGGCGGCGCCCGGCGCTATGCGATGCGGGTCTGGCTGAATCGTCGGGCGCTGGCCGCACGTGGTCTGACGGTCGAGGATATTGAGCAGTCACTTCGCCAGGAAAATGTCGAATTGCCTGCCGGTCGAATCGAGTCTCTGGAGCGAGAGTTCACCCTGCGTACTCGCACGGGGCTGGAATCCGAGCAGGATTTCCGCGCGCTGGTCGTGGGTCGCGGACAGGACGGTTTCCTGGTGCGGCTCGGCGAAGTCGCCGAAGTCGTGCTGGATGCCGAGGATTTCCGTAGTACCTCGCGCAGCAACGGCGTGGCCGGCATCAGCATGGGCATCATCCAGCAGTCCAAGGCCAATACCGTGGAGATCTCCGCGCGCGTGCGCGAGGTCATGGAGCAGATGCGTCCGACGCTCCCTGAAGGCATGATCATCGATGTCAATAACGACAGCGCGATCTTCATCAACGAATCCCGCAAGGAAGTCTTCAAGGCCATTTTCTTTGCCTTGGGGCTGGTGCTGATCGTCATCTACCTGTTCCTGGGGAACCTGCGAGCAGTGCTGATCCCTGCGCTGGTCATCCCTGTGTCGCTGATAGCCACTTTCATTGTGATTTATGCGCTTGGTTTCTCCATCAACGTGCTGACGCTGCTCGGGTTGGTGCTTGCGATCGGGCTGGTGGTCGATGACACGATCGTCGTACTGGAGAACATTTACCGCCGCATCGAGGGCGGTCAGCCGGCCCTGCTTGCCGCGCTGGATGGTAGTCGCGAGATCGGCTTCGCGGTCGTTGCCACCACACTGGTGCTGGTGGCGGTGTTCGTGCCGCTGTCGTTCATGGAAGGCAACGTCGGTCGCCTGTTCGGCGAGTTCGGACTGGCGCTGGCCGCCGCGGTCATCTTCTCCAGTCTTGTCGCGCTGACGCTGGTGCCGATGCTGTGTTCGAAGCTGTTCTCGCGCAGTCGCGTACGCAGCGGCTTCACACATCATGTGGATGCCGCGTTTCGACGCATGTCGGAACGCTACAAGCGCATACTGCGTCGCGTTGTGGATGCGCCATGGGTCGTGGCCTCCGGGGCGCTCGGCAGCGCCATCATCGCGGCCGGACTGCTTGCGTCCCTGCCCTCTGAATACGCGCCCGATGAAGACCGCGGCATGATGATACTGCGGCTGGAAGCCCCCGAGGGCGCGAGCTTCGAATATACCGATGCCTATACCCGCCGTATGGAAGACATCGTCATGCGCTATGTCGAGGCTGGCGAGGTCCGGCGGATGCTGGCGCGCGTGCCAGCCGGATGGGGTGGCGCCGATGTCAACAACGCTTTCGCGTGGCTGCTGCTGCAGCACTGGAACGACCGCGATCGCAGTGCCCGCGAGATTGCCGACGAGTTGTCGGCGGAACTAGCGGAACTGCCCGGCGTCCAGGTGCGCGCATTTACCCCGCAAAGTCTGGGGGTGCGAGGCGCCTCGCGGCCGTTGAGTTTCGTGCTGAGCGGTCCCAGTTACGAGGAGATCGCGCAGTGGCGGGACCTTGTGCTGGAACGTATCGCGGAGAATCCGGCGATCATCGCCCCTCAGTCGGACTACCAGGAAACCAAGCCGCAGATTCGTATAGCCATCGACCGCAACCGGGCGGCAGACCTCGGCGTGTCGCTCTCAAGTGTCGGCAGAACGCTGGAGACCGCGCTGGGCTCGCGTGTGGTGACCACGTTCACGCGTGGTGGCCAGGAATACAACGTGGTCGTCCAGGCCCGCGAGGAAGATCGGGCAACCCCCACGGACCTCTTCAACCTTTACGTGCGCTCCTCCGGCAGCGGTGAGCTGGTACCGCTGTCCAATCTGGTGACCATCGAGGAAACTGCCGGCGCGTCGCGCCTCAACCGCGTCGACCGCTTGCGATCCATCTCGATCAATGCAGGCCTGGCGGGTGGCTATGCCCTCGGAGATGCGCTGGGGTTCATCGAGCGTGTCGTGGCTGAAGAGCTGCCGCCCTCGGCAGTGCTGTCCTACACTGGTGCGTCGCGTGAGTTCAGGGAATCGGGACAGTCGCTGTACACGACCTTCATTCTGGCACTGGCGATCGTGTTCCTGGTGCTCGCCGCGCAGTTCGAAAGCTTCCGCCATCCGGTCGTCATCATGACCACGGTGCCGCTGGCGCTGACCGGCGGGCTGTTTGGCCTGTGGCTGACCGGTGGCACGATCAACGTGTTTTCGCAGATCGGGGCGGTGATGCTGGTGGGTCTGGCGGCCAAGAACGGCGTACTCATTGTCGAATTCGCCAACCAGTTGCGCGATCGCGGCATGGAGTTCGTCGACGCCATTGTCGAGGCGGCCGGCGTTCGCCTGCGCCCGGTCATCATGACGAGCATGTGTACCGCCTTTGGCGCGATTCCCCTGATTGTCGGCAGCGGTGCCGGCTCCGAGAGTCGCGCGCCGCTGGGCATCGTGATCTTTGCCGGCGTGCTGGTGTCGATGGTGCTCACGCTGTTCGTCGTGCCGGCCTTCTATTCGCTGGTCGCCCGGAACACCAAGACCCCCGATCACGTCGCCCGTCGTATCCGGCAGATGCAAGCCGCCGAGCCCAGCGGCCAGGCCTGATCGGCCGTTCGCGGGCCACCTCCGGGGAGCCGCACTTGCCTCAGATCGGCCTGCCGGGCGGCTGCCGCCCGCCGATAGGCCTCCAAAACGTGACACGGGTAGTAGTTGGGAAGGCGATCAGGTGGCTACTCTGCGGGATAGGTGGGCTGCCCGTGTGGTGGCCTCGTCGCCGTTCGCGGTCGCCCGGCAACAGGGGCAGATAGACTCGATATGCTGTTTCCGTCCCTCAAGCGCGATGCGCACGGATCGGCGTTCGGTCAGCAGCTGGCCGCCGGCTTTCCGGCCCTTCGTTTCGTGGCAGCGCTGGAAAAGGATTTTCGCGAGTACTACCTGAATTTCAATATCCGTCGCGTACGTGTGGCCGCCGGTATTGCCCTGGTGATGCTGCTGTCGGTGATCGGACTGGACCTGGTCGGCGGCGGGGATGCCGCACCCGACAGCATCAACCCGCTGCGTCTGGGCGTGATGCTGCCGGTGCTGGTGTTCGGTCTGCTGGCGATGCTGCATCCCGATCTGCGGATGTACCACCAGTGGCTGATCGGCAGTGTTTCACTGATCTTCGGGGCCGTGCTCAGCTACGGCGCGGTCACGGCGGGCATCGGTGGTGCGACGCACATCTTCGCCTCACTTGTGCTCTTCGTGCTGTATGTCTACCTGTTCGTCGGCCTGCTGTTTCATACCTCATTGCTGATCAGCACGCTGGTGGCGGTGGGCTACGTCATCATGGGCGGCATGCTCGGGCTGCCGGGGCCGCTGCTGTTCTATCAGTCGGCGCTGCTGTGCGCGGCGTGCGCCGCCGGCGGCATCGGCGCCTACACCGTCGAACACGCGCTGCGCACCAGCTATCTCGAATCCCGCCTGCTCTATGAGCTCGCTCAGCGCGATGGGCTGACCGGGCTGTACAACCGGCGCCTGTTCGACGATCAGGTCACGCGCATCTGGCGCCAGGCGCGTCGCGACCGATCTCCCGTCCAGGTGATCCTGATCGATATCGACTACTTCAAGGTCTACAACGATCTGTACGGCCACCAGGCCGGCGATGACTGTCTCAAGCGCGTTGCGGCCACGCTCAACACCGCCGCCCAGCGGCCCTTCGACCTGTGCGCGCGGTATGGTGGCGAGGAGTTCGTACTGGTGCTCTACGATCCGCCGCGCGACTATGCCGAAGCGCTGCCCGAGCGCCTCAGACGCGAGGTCGCGGCACTGGGTGTTCCACACGAGGGATCGCCTGTGGCCAATGTGGTCACCGTGAGCATCGGCGCGGCGCTGGCCACGCCCGACCATCAGCGCAGCCTCGCCGGCGTCGTACAGATGGCCGATGAAGCGCTCTATCAGGCGAAAGAGGATGGGCGCAATCGCGTGGTGTTCCGTGAGTCGTGCTCGGCCGTCACCACGGGATCCTTCCGCGTCGGCAGACGCGCGGAGAGCGACGCCGCCTGACTGCGCTAGACTACGGGCATGGCCACGACGCAGCCCGCCCCGCGCGATCCCGCGACCGTCTCCGCGGTATCGCTGGATCTCGACGACACCCTCTGGGACATCACCCCTGTGATCGTCGCGGCCGAGCGCGAATTGCGCAGCTGGCTCAAGCGCCACTGTCCGCGTGTCGTCGATCGTTATTCGCCGCACGCGACGCTGGCCTTGCGCGAACGATTCGTCGGCGAGCACCCGGATCTCGCGCACGATCTGGGCTGGCTTCGGACACGCATCCTCGAGCACATGATCGAGGACTGCGGCTACCCTATCGGTCGTGCCGGCGAGGCCTTCGAGGTGTTCTTCGCCGCCCGCAACCGCGTCGCGCTGCACGCCGATGTGCTGCCGGCGCTGGAGTCGCTGCACCGCCGGTACACGCTTGTGGCGCTGACCAACGGCAATGCCGATCTTGAGCGCGTCGGACTGTCGCGATACTTCGACCACTATGTGGCTGCGCGGGACGTGGGCGCGGCCAAGCCTGATCAGCGCATGTTTGCCGCGGTCGAGTCTGCAACCGGGCGCGCGGCCGCAGAGATCCTGCATGTCGGCGATGACCCGCTTTGCGATGTCGTCGGGGCGTCGCGGGCAGGCATGCACACGGCGTGGGTGAATCGCAGTGCCGCAAGCTGGCCGGGAGACCATCCCCCGCCCGATCTGCACGTCCCGGACATGCTGGCGCTGGCGCGCCGACTGCTCAGGGCGGCGTAGCGGCTGAAAAGGTCACATCGATGCGACGGTTGCGCGCGCGGCCGTCCTCGGTGTCGTTGCTTGCGATCGGCCTGCTCGAGCCCAGGCCGATCGAGCGTAATCTGAACTCGGCGATGCCCTGCTCGGTAACCAGATGCTGCTGCACTGCATCTGCGCGATCCTGCGACAGACCGAGATTGAGTTGCGCGCTGCCGCGCGCATCCGTGTGTCCTTCAATCGTGAAGCGAGCCTGCGGAAAGATATTTGCCGCCTCGGCGAGTTTGGCGAGCAAGGCGCGGGCGTCCGGAGGGATCGTCGAGGCGCCGGTCGGAAACACCAGTCCGGTGAGGCGGATGATCACGCGCTCACCTTCGCGAAGCACCTGGGCTTCGTTTCGTGTGAACAGACCCTCGAGGCGGTCGAACTGTCCGCGCACCTGGGCCTGTGCTTCCAGTTCCATGATCAGCGCCGAGCGCTCGCGTGCCACACCGCCTAGCTGTCCATCGAGTTCGCGCAGTTCGTCGTCAAGTGCGAGTATTCGCTGGTTGGCCACCTCCAGCGCAGCCCGAGTCTCGCCCAACTCGCGCTCGCGCGCCCGCAGCCGTTCCACCAGCGCATCCCCCAGTACGCTCGGGGCAGCGGTCTCGGCACCGTCGATCGAGGCCTCGCGCGCGGCGGCGCGCAGCGGCGCTGCGATGTCGAGCAGGGCCTGTTCGATGCTGCCGCCGCGCGCGCGCGCCGCCTGCACGGCATCAGCCAGGAAACCGGCATGGTCTGCGGTCGCCCGAGCGCGCTCCGCCAGCGTCGCGGCTTCGTCCGCTGCATAACGGTCCTCACGCAGCACCGCCTCGGCGCTTGCCAGAAGTGCCTGTGCGCGCTCCAACGTCTGCGGTGCATGCCGGTCGACCCGCGCAGCCTGGGCTTCGGCGATCCGCGCGCGTGCACGGCTGAGCAGGCGCCCTTCGATGGCCTGCAGTTCGACGGCCCGGTAGGCCTGTTGTGCTTCCGCGGCGCGCGCCTGCGCACGCGTCTGATCGTCTCGCTCCAGCGCGACGGCTGCATCATTGAACTGCCGCTCCGCCGCCTGCCACGGGGACGCGTATAGCTGGTCGGCGGCACTGGCAAGTGCCGCTTCGCGGGCGACGAGGGCGTCTGCCAGGAACACCTGTGCACGCGCCGCGCGACTGGCGGCACTGGTGAAGGCCTGCGTGGCAGCATCGAGATCGCGCCGCAGCCGCTCCAGCGCGCGACCGCGATCGAAGCTTGCCTGCGCGCGCGCCAGTGCGGCTTCACCGGTGCCGAAGCTTTCCGGCGCAAGCAGCGCGGCGCGTGCGTCCTGCGCACGCGCACGTGCGGTTTCAGCGTCGCCGAACAGAGTGGCACGGACCTGATCCGCGGCCATTGCCGGCGGAACGGATGCAGCGCAGAACAACAGCACGCACAGGGGCAGGTAACGCATGGCTCTTGGAGTTTCGTTGCGGGAAGGGCCTTCAAGCATAACAGGCGCACGCCGCGGCCCGGCTCCAAAGTCGGCCGCGGTATGCGCAAACTGTGCAATGGCTCACGGCGGGCCGCTGGCGGCCGGGAATAATCTCTGGGTCGTGAGCGCAAAGTACTACACGCAGTTTCTGCTGGCAGATACCGCTGGTCGGCGTCGGGTTCGCGAGTACAGTGGCGTCGTGGAAGTGAACCAGCCGGTGACCCCGGCCGTCGATCCCCGCGACATCGAACGTCTGCTCGCACGCAACCTGGCCTGTGAGGCGGGGCAGGTGAAGCTCATCGACTGGTCCCGGCTGCACTGACGACGGCGAGGCGCCGCCAAAGATTTCTCGATCCCCCTGAAGTGTGTAATCCCCCTGACTTGATCCCGGCCTCGCGCCGGGATTTTTTTGTCTGACGCACGCCCAGGCCAGACGCGCGCTTGGGCGCCTGCCCCGCGCATGAGACAATCCACACCTTGGCCAGTTACTCAAGGATGACCCCGTCGTGGCGGACTTTCGCGGTATCCCGGTTGTCGTCAGCGGCAGCAAGTTTCGCACTGAACAGGGCCATACGGCCATCAAGAACGGTGTGAAGCAGCGTGCCGACCGGGCGCCCGTGGTGCGGGGGCGCAAGCCTTCGTGGTTGCGGGCCCCGATGCCCTCCGGGCGGGTGTTCCGTGAGGTCTCGGAGATTGTTCGCGAACACCGGCTTGCCACGGTCTGTGAGGAGTCGATGTGCCCGAACATCGGGGAGTGCTGGAACAATGGCACGGCCACACTGATGCTGATGGGCGCGGTGTGTACCCGCGCCTGCCAGTTCTGCGCCGTGGATACCGGCAACCCCCGTGGCTGGCTGGATCCCGACGAGCCAGAGCACGCGGCGCGCTCGGTTGAACTGATGCGCCTGAAGTACGTGGTACTGACCTCGGTCGACCGCGATGACCTGCCAGACGGCGGGGCGGACCACTACGCTCGCTGCGTGCGCGCGATCAAGGCGCGCAATCCGGAGACCGCCGTCGAAGCCCTCACGCCGGATTTTGCCGGGCGCCACGAGTGTGTCGCCACGGTGGTCGACTCGGGCGTGGAAGTCTTCGCCCAGAATGTCGAGACTGTGCGCAGGCTCACGCACCCGGTGCGCGATCCGCGTGCCGGTTACGAGCAGACCCTCGATGTGCTGGCGTACGCCAAACGCCATCGCCCGGAGGTGCTCACCAAGACCAGCGTCATGGTCGGCCTCGGCGAGACCGACGAGGAGATCGCCACCACGATGGACGATCTGCGTGCCGCGGGCGTGGATATCGTCACCTTCGGACAGTACCTTCGCCCGACGGGAAACCACCTGCCGGTGGAGCGCTATGTCACGCCCGAGCAGTTCGCTCTGTATCGCCAGTGGGGGCTTGCGCGCGGGTTCATGGAGGTCGTCTCGGGCCCGCTGGTGCGTTCTAGCTACCGCGCCGACCGGGTGTTCGAGCACAACAATGTGGGACTGGGCGCCGCGGCCGACGGGCGCTGAGCGAAGCCACCACACATGACAGCGATGCTTGCCGAGTACGGCCTGTTTCTGGCCAAGATCCTGACCGTGGCCGCGGCCGTGCTGGTCGTGGCTGGCGTCATCGCCGGCATGGCGCGGCGGCAGCAGACCGAACCGGAACTCACCGTCGAGCGTCTCAATGACCGTTATGAGCACATGGCGCTGGCGATCCGGCGCGCGGCGGCGGGCAAGGACGAGTGGAAAAAGGCGAGCAAGGTCCGGCGCGCCGCTGAGAAGGCACGGCGCAAGGCAGGTGCCAAGGGGCCCCGCCTGTTCGTGCTCGACTTTCGCGGTGACCTGCGTGCCACCGCCACCGCACACCTGCGCGAGGAAGTCTCTGCGGTGCTCGGCGCAGCAGGCGATGGCGATCGCGTCCTTCTGCGCCTGGAGAACGCCGGCGGTACCGTGCACGAGCACGGTCTGGCGGCATCGCAGCTTGCCCGCCTCAAGGCCGCCGGTATCGATCTGACGGTGGCGGTCGACAAGGTCGCGGCGAGCGGCGGATACCTGATGGCTGCCGTGGCCGATCGCATCATCGCCGCACCCTTCGCGATCCTCGGATCGATCGGCGTGATCGCCCAGCTGCCGAATTTCCATCGCTGGCTGGAGCGCCGGGGGGTCGACTTCGAGCAGGTCACGGCAGGACGCTACAAGCGCACGCTCACCCTGTTTGGCGAGAACACCGAAGAGGACCGCCAGAAGTTGCGCGAGGACCTCGAGGAAGTGCATCGCCTGTTCAAGGACGAAGTCTCGCGCCATCGCGAACTGCTCGATGTCGAGGCGGTGGCCACCGGCGAGGCCTGGTACGGCACCCGGGCGCTTGAACTCAAGCTCGTCGACGAGATCGGTACCAGTGACGACTACCTGATGAAGGCAGTGCGCGAACATGAAGTGCTGCTGGTGCACTACCGAATCAAGCGCAAGCTTCCGGAACGTCTTGCGCAGCGTGCGGCCGCGCTTTGGCAGCAGGCCATGGACGCACTGGCTACACGCGCGATGCGCGATCGGCTGTCGCGCTGAGCGCGCGTGGGCCGCACGGCGTTCAGATCGGCAGCAGTGCGGCCAGCGCCCCCACAAGGGCGGTGATCACCAGCACCGCGTTGGCTGCAAGACTCAGCGCGAACCCCGGTCCGCGACGCGTCGGATCGCGCACATAGGCGACGTAGTACATCGCCCGCCCCAGCACGAATCCCAGGCCCAGAATCGCCGCGGCGTTCACGTCGGCGTACCAGCCGGCCATCCACACCGCCGGCAGGAACACCACGAGCTGCTCGAGCGTGTTCTGCTGCACCCGGAAGTAACGCTCGAACTCCGGGTGCCCGGCGGTTTTCGGCGCCGGGACGCCGTAACGCACACGGGCCTTGCCTACCTGGTACATGAAAAACAGGTATTCGAGCAGCGCCAGCGCCGAGATGAAGGCGATCAGTTCCATGCCGGCCAGGATCATGGGCTAGGGTTGCGTCGCGGGTGCCGGGTAGAGAGGCTGAAGTACGGGCTTGAGCCCCTTGGCATCATCGATGAACAGCTGCAGGTGGGGGAACGGAATCTCGATGCCGGCGGCATCCAGTGCCTCCTTGATGCCTTCCACGAGTTGCGCGCTGATGCCCGGCATTGCGTCGAAATCATCCGGCGCCACCCAGTAGAGCGCCACCAGGTTCACCGAGGAGTCGCCCAGTTCGGTGGCTACGACGCGCGGCTGCATGCTCTCTTTATGCAGTACCCGTTCATGGGCCTCCAGTACCGGGAGGATCGCCGCGCGCGCCGCCTTGATGGATTCCTTGTAGGCAATGCCCACCGGAATGCGGATACGTACGGGCCCTTCGGTGCTGTAGTTGAGGATGTCGGCCGAGGCCACGCTGTCATTCGGAATCATCGTGAAGATGTTGTCCCGTGTTCGCAGCCATGTGGTGCGCAGAGCGATGCGCATGACCTTGCCTTCCTGATCGTTGATCCGCACCCAGTCGCCGATCCTGAACGGCCGCTCGATCAGCAAGGTGATGCCGGCAATGAAGTTCGACAGCGTGGACTGCGCAGCAAAGCCCACAGCCAGTCCGACGATCCCAAGGCCGGCGACGACCGCCAGGATGTCCACGCCGAACTGCGAGAGCACGGTGACCACGCCGATCGCCACGATGACCACGGAGACGACATTGCGCAGCAGCTGCTCGATCGAGCGATCGAGATCGTAACGCTGCAGCAATGTCAGGAGCACGCGCGTGACCAGCGCCCAGGCAACGTAGAACAGCAGTGCAATCACTGCCGCGCGCGCCACGGCCGCCAGCACGTCGGCTGCCACGCCGAGCTGAGCCATTATCGCCAGAACCGTGAGCAGGAAGAATGCATAGCGGAGACCGATGACCAGCGGCCCTTGCAACTGCGCGCTCCAGCCGATGCGCGAGAGCACCGCATCGAGGATCTTGCGCACCACAAGATAGGCGGTCATGAAGATCGTGATGAGGATCAGGGAGACGAGCAGCTGGGTCAGGCCCACGGCGAGCAGGTTCTCGAGCGCCTCTTCGCTGGTGCCGAAGACGTTGAAGGTGTCGTCCAGGCTCTTTCGAAGCGCGTCGATCAGCTGTTCGAGAAAGGGTGGCCGGTCTTCCAAGGTCCAGGTCTCTTAAAACAACCATTACTTCGTGCCGGGACGAAGGTTACGCTGCAACCATCGGCCGAATCACAGGTCTCACGGAGGTGGCAGTCAGGCAGTGCTAACCATGGCAGTGTAGCAGAGCTGCCGTCAGTGCCCTGCCCCGCGAAGCTGCCCTATAATCGACTGTCTGCCAGATCTGCGGAGTTCTGCGATGTTCACGAGAATCATGCTGCTTGCTGCCGCCACCGCTCTGGTGGGCGCCTGTGCCGCTTCCCCGACCGGGCGCTCCCAGTTGATCCTGGTCTCCGACGCCGACATCAATCGCATGGGCCAGCAGTCCTATCGGCAGATGCAGTCGGAGATGCCGCTGTCGCGAAACCGCGCAATGGTCACCCGCATCAACTGCATCACCGAGGCGATCATCGTCGAACTTCAGGAGCCCCACGCGCCGCAGACATGGGAGTCGACCGTGTTCGCGGAAGACTCCATCAATGCCTTCGCGCTGCCCGGGGGCTACATCGGTGTTTTCGAGGGCATGACCCGCGTGGCCGAAGATCAGCACCAGCTGGCCGCGGTCATCGGCCATGAAATCGCCCATGTCACCGCGCGTCATGGCGCCGAGCGCGTCTCCCGTCATCAGGCGACGGGATTTGCCGTCAACGTCCTGGGTGCCGCCAGTGGTACGCAGCAGACGGCGGCCCTGCTGGGCATGGGTGCGCAGGTCGGCGTGCTGTTACCCTTCGACCGTGCCCAGGAAACCGAGGCCGATCTGCTGGGCCTGGACTACATGGCCCGCGCCGGCTTCAACCCGGCAGCCTCGGTGAAGCTGTGGCAGAACATGGCGGAGGCCAGTGGCAGCGGCGGTCCGCCGAGCTTTCTGTCCACGCACCCCTCCGGTGCCGAGCGCATCCGGCAGCTGAACAATCGCCTGCCCGACGCGATGAAGCTCTTCCGCGAAGCCCAGAGCCAGGGTCGCAATCCCAGCTGCGACGGCTAGCCGCCGCCCGGCGGCGGCAGGGCAGAACACGGGCATGCCGGCTCGCGACGCACTGGTGCGCCCCACGGAGCACGGCCTGTATTGCGCGGCCGGGGATTTTCACATCGATCCGTGGCGGCCGGTCGAACGCGCGCTGATCACCCATGCCCATGCCGACCACGCCCGCCACGGCAGCCGCAGCTATCTGGCCGCGAGTCCGGGCGTCAGCCTGCTGCAGCGCCGGCTCGGTGGGGATTCGAAAATTTCGGGGCTGCCCTACGGACAACGTCAGCGTATCGGAGAGGTCGAGGTCTCGTTCCACCCCGCCGGGCATGTGCTGGGTTCGGCGCAGATCCGCATCGAGCACCGCGGCGAGGTGTGGGTGGTCTCCGGTGATTACAAGCGCGATCCGGATCCGACCTGTGCGCCGTTCGAGGTCGTGCCATGCGACACGTTCGTCACTGAAGCGACATTCTCGCTGCCGATCTATGTGTGGCCGTCGGGCGAGCGCGTGGCGCGCGAGATTCTTGAGTGGTGGGACTTCAACCGGCTCGAAGGCCGCCCCTCCGTGCTGTTCTGCTACGCGCTCGGCAAGGCTCAGCGCGTGCTGGCCGAGCTCGCGCGACTGACCGATCGCAGCGTATTCCTGCATGGTGCGGTCACGCCGTTGACCAGGCTCTATCGTCAGGCCGGCATTGACATGCTGCCCACCGAGGCGGTGGATCTGCGCGTACGGCGCGACTGGGCGGGCGAACTGGTCATCGCACCACCGGGCGCGGCCGGCACACCATGGATGCGCCGCTTTCGCGGTGCCTCCACGGGGTTCTGCTCCGGGTGGATGCGGCTGCGCGGACAGCGACGCCGTCGCGCCTATGATCGCGGCTTCGTGCTCTCGGATCATGCCGACTGGCCAGGCCTGCTGCGCACCATTCGCGAAACGCAGGCGGAGCATGTGCTCGCGACCCATGGTCAGAGCGACACGCTGGTGCGTTACCTGCGCGAACAGGGCATGTCCGCCGGTGCGCTGGAGACGCTGTTTGCCGGTGAGGATGGGGCTGCCGACGCGCCGACAGGCGAATCGGAGCGCTCGTGAAGGCCTTCGCCCGACTCTACGAGACGCTCGATGCGACGAAGTCGACCACCGCCCGCGTCGACGCGATGCGCGGGTACTTTGCGAGTGCTCCGCCGCGGGATGCCGCCTGGGCCGTGTACGTGTTGTCAGGACGGCGCCAGCGCCGACTGGTGGGAGCCGGGGAACTGCGCGACTGGCTGCAGCGTGCCTGTGGCTACCCGGCCTGGCTGGTCGAGGACTCCTATGCTGCCGTCGGGGATCTTGCCGAGACGATTGCATTGCTGATGGCCGCGCCGGCGGGCGCGTCCGACGACGCGCCGCGCGATCCTTCGAATGACACCGCGACGGCCAGTGCATCGCTCGCCGACTGGCTCGAGCACCGCCTGCCCGCGCTTCGCGATGCGGATGCCGAACTGCGGCGTAAGACCGTCACGGGCTGGTGGCGCGCACTGGATCCCGGCCAGGCGTTTCTGGTCACCAAGCTGCTGACCGGTGGCCTGCGCGTAGGCGTATCGCGCGCGCTCGTCGCCCGCGCCCTCGCGGGGCTTGCCGATGTGCCGCAGGCGACGATGCAGCATCGCTTGATGGGACGCTGGCAACCGGACGCCGCATGGTTCGAGGGCCTGCTGGCCCCTGCGTGCGACAGTGCTGAACCTTCGCGACCGTATCCCTTTTTCCTCGCCTCACCCCTGGAGGGGGACGACGAACCGTCCGCGACGCTGGGCGAGCGCCACGAATGGCTCGCCGAGTGGAAGTGGGACGGCATCCGCGCGCAGGGCATCCGTCGCGGTGGCGAGTGCTTCATCTGGACACGCGGCGAGGAGCTCGT
>CAYLNP010000059.1:0-13452 GCA_964384925.1 uncultured Woeseiaceae bacterium | reverse complement strand
CAGGAGATCGTTCATTCTTGCATTGACGCTCTTCGCATCGTCGACGTGAACGAACCGCCAGTCGCCCGGGTGCCGACCGAGCACTTCCGCCTCGCGCCAGCCGAACATTGCTTGCGCCCTGGGCGACCAGCGCACCACGCGAAACTCCTTGTCCCACTCGATCACGCCCAACGGCGAGTTGCTGACGTGAAAATTCAGCGTCTCGTGGGCACTGCGCAACGCATGCGCCTGCTGTCCGCGCTGGACGCGTTCGCGGTGAAGGTCCATCAGGGCCATGGCCTGATCGCCGAGGATACGCAGCATTTCCAGCTGGCGCTCCGAGATCGTTCGCGGCACACGATCCAGCGCCGCAAGCGCGCCCATGGCGTGGCCTTGTGCCGTACGCAAGGGCACGCCTGCGTAGAAACGCAGACCATCGAGGACCAGGGGATTCTCAGCGAAACGGGGGTCTTTCGTTGCGTCGGCGACGAGCAGTGGTTCTGTCTGCTCGATGGTATGGCTGCAGAACGCAACTGCCCGTTCGGTTTCCTGGAGTGAAAAGCCGTGGCGGGCCTTGAACCACTGCCGTCGCTCGTCGATCAGCGAAATGACGGCGCTGGGGGTGCCGCACACCAAGGCTGCGAGACGCGCCAGGTCATCGAAGGCTCGCTCTGGCGGTGTATCCAGCAACTCGTAGGCATGCAGGGCCGCCAGCCGTCGGGCTTCGGCGTCGCTAGGTGGCGCGGGTGGTCGGCCAGTTTCTCCGATGGTGCGGTTCACAAGGCTGGAGCCCTGCCAACGCCGCGAGACTCATGATGAGATCGCTCGGCGTTGCCCCATGCTAGGCCTTACAAGCGAGTGCGTCCACTCAAGTCGGCCCGCGCGCGCAGCAACCGCGTGATCATCGGCAGCGCAAGCAGCGAGGCCAGCGCGACGGTGATGAATGCCACCGGATAGTCGAAGCGCTCGGCGAGTTGACCGGCCGTGAACCCCGCCCAGGCTTCGCAGCCATTGATCGCGCCCATGTAGGCGGAGAACTGGGTTGCGCCCAGCCTGGGATCGGTGATCTGCATGAACATCGCGTAGGCGGCCGCCGTCAGCAATCCGGCGCACAGGTACACACCGAGCATGCCGGCAATCACGCCAACATGCGCGCCGGGCGTCTGCCAGGCGATCGCGCTGGTGGCGAGAATCACCCCGGCGGCGAGCACGATGAACGCCCGCACTGCACGCGCATGGCCGAATCGGTCTGCCATCCAGCCGCCGGCCAACGCACCCAGAATCATCATCACCAGCGCGCCGGTAAAGAAGTGCCCCACCCCGCCCTGGCTCAGACCCCTATCGACCAGAAACGGCCCTGCGATATCCCCCACCGCCTTGAATCCGGCGAAGGCCACCAGCGCCACCGCGATGCCCAGATAGGTGACGGGTGCACGCAACACGCCGGCCAGCGTTGCGACAAACTCGCGGATGCGCTGGCGCAGTCCGGCCTGCTCTCCATCGCCAGCGCGACAGTCATCGACTTCACTGGCCAGCAACACGCTCAGGGTCGTCAGCCAGAGGGTCGCCACCATGGCGAACACGACCAGCGCGTCATCGACGCGGTGCGCAACGATCAGGAAGCCCGCGCCGAACAGCCAGCGCCCGATCAGCATGCCCGACTGCATCGCGCCGTTGAGCAGGCCGCGTTCTTCGGCAGGGGTCACGCTGATCGCCCAGGCATCGATCGCGACATCCTGCGTCGCCGCGGCAAACGCATGGACGACCAGCAGTCCGAACAGCAGCCCGAGCGAGCTCTGCCAGTCGGTGAAGGCCAGCGGCAGCAGCGTCAAGCCCATCACCAGCTGCGCGCTGACGATCCAGCCCCGCCGCCCCCACCGCGGTCCGCGCAGCACGTCGACCAGTGGCGCCCACAGGAACTTGAAGGCCCACGGCAGGATGATCACGGACGTCAGCAGTGCAATCGTGCCAACCGGCACACCTGCCTCGCGCAGACGCGTCGGCACAGCCCACCAGATGAAGCCGATGGGCGCACCCTCGGCCAGATAGAGCAGCGCGAACAGCGCACGGCGCCCGCGCCGGCTGCGTGTCAGATCCAACACACGCCCCGGGCGGGCTCAGCCGTCACTGTAGCCGAGACTCTCGAGGCCCTCGGTCAGGTAGTAGGGCAGCAGCGGGTGGGCGATCAGGTAGTCAGCCGTCCAGGGCGTCCACTGCTCCTCGGCCTGCTGCACGCCGTCCTCCCATTCTTCGTGCTCGAAATCGCCGCGGCCCAGCCACATCACCGCGACGACCTCTGCCTGCTGATCCGGCTCCAGATCCTCGATGATGGACCGGAATTCGGCCAGCGACAGATCACCCACGCGATGTGACAGCATCTGCCTCGGCCCCTCGTCACTGGGGTTCACCGGCTCCTCCGGGATGATCACCGTATCCTGGGCGTGGAACTCGCTGGCGAGCAGGATCAGTCGGGAGATGTTCTCCGGGTTGACGTTGAGCATGGTCATGACAAACACCTCCGTCGATCGCGATCGACGGCAAGGGCTGTCAGGCAACGGGCAGTGCCATGCCAGCCTGCCGTGTCTGTATGGTAGCCATGCCTTCACCCCCGAATCCAGCAAAACCGCGAGAATGCCTCCATGGATAGCGCACAAATCTGTATCCTTGGCGGCGATGTACCCCAACCATACGGACTTGCGAAAGGTACTGGTCCTGAACCCCAAAGGGGGTTCGGGCAAGACCACGCTGGCGACCAATCTGGCCGCCTGGTACGCCAACGAAGGCCTGCAGCCCGCGTTGCTGGACATGGACCCTCAAGGCTCCAGCTCACGATGGCTGGGCAAGCGCACCCTTCAGGCGCCGCTGGTCCACCCCCTCAAGGGCTTCGATCTGCCCGGCAACGTGACCCGCAGCTTTGCCCTGCGTCCGCCGCCCGGTACGCACCGGCTGATTGTCGATACCCCGGCGGGCCTGCCGCGCGAAGAGCTGCGCGAGATCACCCGCGATGCCCACCGGATCGTCATCCCGGTGCTGCCTTCAGACATCGACATCCATGCGGTGACGCACTGCATTGCCGATCTTCTGCTGGTGGCAAAGATTCCGCGCAGCGACCGGCGGATCGGCATCGTTGCAAACCGCGTCAAACCCAATACGCTGATTTTTCGGTCCCTGATGCGCTTCCTGACCACGCTGGACATTCCCGTCGTCGGCGTGCTGCGTGATACGCAGAACTACGTCCGTGCGTTCGACCAGGGCCTGGGCGTCCACGAGCTTCGCGGCGGCACCCAGGACCAGGACATCGCGCAATGGACCGACCTGATCGGCTGGCTTGAGACCGGTCATGAACCTGCTGAAGTCGTCATCTGACCAATGCTGACGCTCAGAATCCCCGACGCAAGGTGATTCCGTAGGTACGCGGGGCATTCGGATAACCCGAGAAGCTGCCCGCCTGGGCCACGGACGGAAACGCACTGATGAGATAGTCGTTGCCGGTGAGGTTGCGTCCCCACAGCAGCACATCCCATCCGGAGACCGTCACGCCGGCACTGGCGTTGAGCATGTTGACCTGCCTTTGCGCCAGCAGCTCGGGCACGTTGCTGACGACCCGCACATTGC
The DNA here is from genome assembly GCA_964384925.1 of uncultured Woeseiaceae bacterium. GTDB lineage: Bacteria > Pseudomonadota > Gammaproteobacteria > Steroidobacterales > PWYM01 > PWYM01. Next base: position 9,858 of record CAYLNP010000059.1, on the reverse strand, counting down.
TCTCGTAGAGGTAGTCGGCCCGAAGGAATCCGTCAAGTTGTCCCGCCTGCCAATAGTACGTGGCGGCAGTGGACACGCTCTGGCGATGGATACCTGAGGGCCGTTCGCCAGTGAGATCCACCGGGCCATCCACACCCTGCGCGCCAGGGAACGAATCGTATACCGGGTCCATGAAGGTACCCGAGAAACCCAGCTCCCACTGCGGGTTCGGTCGGTAGGACAGCTCGACTTCGACGCCCTGTGTGGACTGCTTGCCGGCGTTGTCGAGCACGAAACCGGTACCCACGAAAATATTTGACTGGAAGTCCTTGATGACCTGATCGAAGATCGCCAGGTTCAGCGCCAGTGTCTCCCACTGGGCCTTCATGCCGATCTCATAGACGGTCGACTTCTCCGGGCGCGCAAAGCGCGTACCGTAGCGAGCGTAGAACGGATTGGCGAAACCGCCCAGGGGCGAGGCATCAGGCCCGCCGAATGGCCGGCTGTCACGCGAAAGATTCCACGACGTCGACTTGTAGCCGGTAGACACGCCACCGTAGACATTGATGCTGTCGTTCAACTCGAACGCCAGCCGCAGGGTGTAGTTCATGCGGCTGTCGTTGGATCGTCCGTCGTCGAAGGGAATGATCGGCGCAATGAACTGCAGCGGATAAAGCCCCAGCAGTGAATTGCAGGCCGGCGGCGGACTGGTGGCCGAGCATGGCGTGACGCTGATGAAATCGGCCTGCTGTGCCGCTGCCGGATTTCCGCCGATGTTGCCCGGCGTAGGCGGCAGCCCAGTCAGCGCGCCGAAGGCCTGGGCGAAGCCGATGTCCACGAAGTTCAGCGACGAGAACACATCGGTGGTGTTGTCGCGTCCGACGATGTTCTTGCGGTCCTGCAGGTAGGCCACACCAAGCGTCAAAGTGGCGCGATCGGTCATGCGCCAGTCGCCTTGGGCGAACAGCGTATAGGACGTGTTGTCCTGCTCGAACTCAACCTCGCCGCCCTGCCCCGGCGCGAAAAAGGTGCCGCCAGGCAGGCCCAGTGCGGCTTCGAGATCCGTCAGAACGGTAGGGCTGCCGGTAGCCGCCGCGATCAGGCCGGTGGCATACGGGCGGAAGGCATCCCCGTAAAAGATGCCGTTCGAGTACTCGACGTCTTCCTTGAAGAAGAACCCACCGACCTGCCAGTCGAAGACTCCGTCGCCATTCGAGGTCAGCCGCAGCTCCTGCGTAAAGGTATCGATCTCCTGGATGTTCAGATTGGTGGGCACCAGGTTTGCGCTGGTGAAATCCGTATCGTAGTTGAACTCGGCTTCCTGTCGCCGCGCCGAGGTGATGGAAGTCAGCGACATCCGATCGAACTGCCAGTCGGCATTCAGAGAGATGCCACCGTTGTCGACGCGATTCTCTGGCTGCCGATCGAAAAAGGCGCGCCGGTCGAACGGGTCATCCGTGTAGATCTCACCGCCCACGGCCCGTACGAGGGCGCCGGTGGGGCCATCCACCAGATTCACGACACCGCAGCAGTCCTCGTCGATCCGAGCGAAATCAGCGATCAGGCGGTAGCGGTGCCGGTCATTGGGCTCGATGAGCAGCTGGCCGCGCAAACTCCAGCGATCGCGCTCGTTGGTCTCCTGACCGTTGAAGAGGTTGTCGAAATAGCCGTCACGCTGGTTCCAGGATCCGGCCAGGCTGTAGGCCATGTTGTCGGTGATGGGGCCGGTGACACGCCCCTGCACGATGCGCGCGTTGTAGTTGCCCAGCGAGACCTCGCCGTGACCGCCGAACTCGTAGGACGGCAGCTGGGTCACGACGCTGATGACGCCGGCCGAGGCGTTCTTGCCGAACAGGGTGCTCTGCGGCCCGCGCAGCACCTCGACGCGCGAGATGTCCAGCAGGTCGCCGATCTGGGAGGCCGATCGGGAACGGTAGACACCGTCGATGAAGACCCCGACCGCAGGCTCGATGCCGGGATTGTTGGCACCGTTGCCGAAGCCGCGAATCAGGAAATTCGTCTGCGTGGAGGTCTGCAGCTGAGTGACGCGCAGCGAGGGCACGATGGACTGCAGGTCCAGGATGTCCTGGATCTGGGCCTGGGCGATGACTTCGGCCTGGGTAACGGTGACAGCCACCGGAATATCCTGCAGCGTCTGCTCGCGCTTCGTGGCGGTGACGACGATCTCTTCCATTTGCGCGAAGGCCGGCAGCGCCAGTGCGCCGCCTGCAAGGGTTGCCAGCGCACATCGAACAGCTCTTGCCAACATCTGAAATCCCCCCAGAATCGTTGTCCGCGGCACTCATCGACGATGGGCGCTCCTCGGCGCAGTATCCGTCGGTGCGCACAGGCATGCAACGGTCTGCGTTTGCCGCTATGCAGCAAAAAAAAGGCTGGGGGCATGACAGGTGACAGCGCCGCCCACGCGGCGCGTCAGGCCATCACATCCTTGGGGGTCGCATCTGTCTGCAGCACACGATGCTCGACCTTGTGCATGATCACATCAGCGGCAATCTTCAGCAGCACGAATATCCAGACTGCCCCAGCGCCCAGCGGCACGGCCAGAATGATCGTCAGATGCATGGGGATGATGCGCGCATAGGGCAGCATCATCAGGCTGCCGAGCTTCGGCGTGTTGCCCAGGTCGGCGCGAACGTGCTCGAGATGCGATGCTCTGTGCGCGCGCCAGAATCCCGTCGCCAGCGCCGCATAGATCAGAAAATCCAGCTTGTGCACATGGCCGACCAGCACCTGCGACTCGACCCCGCTGGAGGCGTTGGTCACAGTGATGAAGCCACCCGCATCGGCGGTTGTAGAGAACGCGACGAGAAAAAACAGGTAGCCCACGTGAAAGCCGCCATAGTGCAGCACAAAGAAGTTCGCCATCTGGCGCTGCGTACGAGGGGTCGGGTCGACCGTGCGGCCGTTGACTTTCATGCCCTTGGTGCAGAAATCCTGCAGCATCAGCATGCGCCGGCGCGCGTACCAGCCGATGATCACGCTCTGCATCCAGAAGGGCCACATCAGCTGCAGCACGCTCCAGTCCTGCCAGAGCGCCATGATCAGCGTGAAGACATTCGTCCACACGATACCCTTCAGGGCGTGATCTTCGGGCAGCTCGGGCGATTTCATGGCAGGATTCTAGCGGCCCCTCCCGCGCGTGATCGGCACCTGCGTCACAAAGCTGTCAGCTTCCTGGTCCTGCGGCGAATGGCCTCAGACGCTGCAGCATCAGGGGCAGCAGGGTCAGATTGCTGAGCAGCGCGAACAACATTGCCACACCCGTGAGCACGCCGAAGTAGATGGTGGGCATGAAATTCGACAAGGTCAGCACCGAGAAGCCGCCGATGATGATCACGCTGGTGTAGATCATCGCGCGACCGACGTGCAGGTGCGTGAGCTGCGTGGCTTCAAGGTAGTCCCTGCCCTCACGGATCTCAGTTTCGAAGCGATGGGTATAGTGGATGGTGTCGTGGACGCCGATGCCGATGGTGATCGCCGCAATCGTCATGGTCATGATGTCCAGAGGCAGACCGACAAGGCCCATGGCACCCAGCACGGCAATCGCTGCGACAAGCGTCGGCGCCGGCCCCACCAGGGCCATCTTCCACGAGCGAAACAGCACTGCAAACATCGCCATCATCGCCGCGAACACCACGAACATCGTCAGGTACATCGAGCTGACCAGACTCTGCATCACATTATTGTAAAGCACCAGCATGCCACTGAGACTGACTTGTTCCGGCAACAGATCGAAACGCTCGATCAGATCGCTGCGGATCTGCGTCATCAGAGCGTCGCGAGACAGATTCGGGGCCGAATCGATGACACGGATGGCGAAGCGGATCTGGTTGCCGTCCTCCGACATGTACGGACTGAACAGCAGTTCGCGAAGCTCGTCGGGCAGCCGGTCATACATTACTGCCAGCGCAAATCCGTCGAGCGGCTCGCCACCGTTGAGCATCGTGATCACGCGCATGCTCACCGCGAGCGACAGGATCTTGCCAGTCTCCGGAAGGCTATCGAGATAGGTCTGGATTTCGTCTACGGTTTCGAGCTGGTAACTGGTGAACCAGTAGCCGCCGATCGGACCATCCGGCTCTTCGTCGTATCCGTAATCGAGGTCGTCAAGGTAGTCCGCGTCGTCGTCCAGCGCTCCGCCCCCATCGGCACCGGCGTCGCCGACCTCGAAGTCGAGAAACTCGCGTGTCGGGTCAAGCACCACATCCAGGGGTGTGGTGCCACCGAGCTGCCGGTCTATCAGCAGCATGCCCTGGCGGATCTCCGTGCTGGGCTTGAAATAGTCGATGAACCTGTTCTCTACCGTGAGGCGTCCGGCGCCGAGGACCGACACGGCAGTCACGCCGGCGAACACCAGCCACACGAACGATGCACGTCGTCTGACCACCCGGGTCAGGCCGCCAGTGATCCACGCCGTGGCATCGCGTCGGCTCCGCGGTACCGGCCCGGCAGGCCATGGCACCACCAGGGCCGGGAACATCACGAAGGTCAGCAGCAATGCCAGGAGCACCGCGCAGACCATCATCAGACCGAAATCCATGACCGGTCGTATGTCTGCGAACATCATCGAGGCGAAAGCGACCATGGTGGTCAGGGCCGTGAACAACGATGGCTTGAACTTGCTGGAAAGTGTCTGGCGCATCAGCTCGCGGGCAGACGCATCGGGCGCATTGACGTGCAGTTCACGCTGGCGGACCACCAGGTGCACGATCAGCGACAACGTGAGAATCAGCACCAGCGAGATGAAGTTGGACGACACGACGGTCACCGGCCAGCCCATGAAGCCCAGGAAGCCGACCATGCCTGCCACAACGGCACCGCAGATCAGACTCGGCACCACCACCCAGCGCAACCGCCCGAAGGAGATCGCCAGAAGCACGATGATGAACACCGCGACCGCAACACCGAAGCTGCGAATGTCGCCGCGGACAAACTCGATCATGTCCACGGCAATCATGGGCACGCCGCCCAGGTGGATGTCGGCAAAGTCCCGATGCCGCTCGAGCACGGCGCGAACCTCAGCGATCACCCGCGCAAGTTCCGCCTGCAGCTGCGCGTTGACGGCGAGATAGCGTTCGCTGACCTGCAGGAGCTCGGCGCGTTCCTCGTCGTCCAACGCGTCACGCGCCTGCAGGATGCGCAGTTCGTCACGCCTGCTGAGCAGTGCGTGGGCCTCCTCGTCGCGCTCAAGAAAAAGGATCAGCGCCGCGGTGCCTGCCGACTGATTCATCAGCAGATCGGCATAGAGCGGGCTGGTGCGAAACTCCTCCCGCGCAAGCTGCCGATCGGTAGTCTCTTCGAGCAGAGTGCGGGTACCGGCCTGTACGTCCGAGAAACTCTGTCGCGGCGAGTCCAGCAACGGCACATCGAGGATACTCAGCACCGAGACCACCGAGGGCAGGGCCACGAGCTCGTCGCGAAGCCCCTGGAGTCGCAGCAGGGTGGCATCCGCGAACAGGTCCTGCGAAGGGGTCCAGGTGACGATCAGGAAATCATCGGAGCCGTAGCGCGCGCGAATCTCCCGATAGTAGTGCATGGCCTCGTCGCCCTCGAGCAGCAGGGATTCGGCCGAGGCATCGAGCTGGAAGTGCCGGAACTGGGTTGCCGCGACCGCGAGCAGGAGCGCAACCAGCGCGATGGCGATCCAGGGGCGTTCGAGCGTGCACTGGTGGTAAAGGCCCGATACTCGCGCCATCATGTTGCGCATGGCACCTCCTCAAATAGCGAATGGGCCCTGCGCCCTGCATCCGAAACCGGCGGCGCGATCGTATCATGTCCGTGACGAAGGTGATCAGGGCACGCAGGGGGAACCGCAACACCCCAGCGAGAGTCGGAATCCGCATGACATCAGCAATGAGGCGATACCGTGAACAGAAGACAAGTGCTGGATGGCCTGGCAGCCTTTGGAGCGCTGGCCGTGACCGGTAGCTGGTCGGTTGCCGCTGGCGCCCACGACATCACGGCGCTCACCCAGGCGCTTAAGCGCGAGGGTGGTCTCGAGCGCCTGGACGTGTCGCGCGAGTACTGGCGAGAGTATCTGGATGAACTGGCCTGGGACGTACTCTTCCGGGAGCGGACCGAGCGCCCGTTCACGAGTCCGCTCAATGAAGAAACACGTCAGGGAACGTACATCTGCGCCGCCTGCCACCTGCCGCTTTTCCTGTCTGCCACGAAATTCGACAGCGGTACCGGCTGGCCAAGTTTCCACACCGCAATCGCAGAGCATGTCGGCACCAAGCGCGACTTCAAGCTGATCATTCCGCGCACCGAGTACCACTGCGTACGCTGCGCCGGCCATCAGGGGCACGTCTTCAACGACGGCCCGCAGCCAACCGGCAAGCGCTGGTGCAACAATGGTGTCGCGCTGCGCTTCGTCCCCGCCGATCAGCCGCTGCCGGAGCTGCGAGGATGACCCGCCGGCACCTGACTGCGCTGCTGGCACTTCTGGCGGGCTGGGCCTTGGCCTCCGGCGCCGGAAGCGCAGCCGCAGAGAACGAGCAGGAAGGACTTTCCAGCGCCATCTTCGCCGGCGGTTGCTTCTGGTGCATGGAACCGCCCTTCGATGCGCTGGAGGGCGTGGTCGCCACCACCTCCGGCTTCACCGGCGGACATGTACCCTCGCCGTCCTACGAGCAGGTCGTCCGCGGCGGTACCGGCCACGTCGAGGCAGTCAAGGTCGACTACGATCCTGCGGTGGTGGATTTCGCGACGCTGCTGGATGTGTTCTGGCGCAATGTGGATCCTCTGGATGCGGGGGGGCAGTTCTGCGACCGCGGCGAAGCCTACGCAACATCCGTCTTCGTGGCCAATGCCCGGGAGAGGGAGCTAGCCGAAGCCTCCAAACGCGCGCTCGAGCAATCGGGCCGCTTTGATCAGCCGATCGTGACGCCGATACGCGAGCGCGATGCGTTCTACCCCGCCGAAGCCTATCACCAGGACTACTATCAGAAGAACCCGGTGCGCTACCGGTTCTACCGTTTCAACTGCGGCAGGGACCGGCGGCTCGATGAACTATGGGGTGAGCGCTAGAACCACACCGAGAAAAACAGCTGCACCACGTTGGCGGACAGGCTGTAGCCCGGTTCATCGCCCGGCGTTTCAATGGTGCGCAGGTCGCGGAAATCCTCGTAGTCAGCGGTGATCAGGTCGTAGACCAGATTGACGCTGCCGCGTGCCATGAAGCCTATGGGTGAGTCGAACAGTTCGTAGCTCGCGCCGAAGCGAATCGAGTGGCTGATGTAGCTGCTGAGCTCCTTGTCGCGGGCCATGAAGTTCTGTGCATCCCGGAACGGGAAAAGGTCACTCCAGAAATCAGCCGCGCCCTGTGTGTAGTAGCGATACTGCACATCGAAAATGAAGCGCGGTATCGTGGCATGGGTATAGCCGATGCGCGTGGTGTGCGCATCGATGCCCCAGTCATCGATGAAGTAGCGATACTCGGCGTGCACCGAGGCTCGATACGGCAGGTGATAGCGGCCGCGCACAGCCACGGCATTGCTGGTGCGTCGCCGCGGATAGAGTTCGGACTGGAAAGCGTATCCGCGCGGCGAGTCGCCGTCGAGATAGCGTACCTGACGATAGGGGTTGTTCAGAAATCCGGTATCCGAAATTGTCTCGAACGCAAGCTCCGCGAGCAGATTGCGTGTGACAACCTGGCTGACACCCAGCCGCCAGGAGTGCCTGTCGAGCTCTTCGGTGAAGTTAGGATCCCCGCTGCGACCGATCTCGTCGGCACCACGAACATAGCCCATGCTGATCGTCGTCATCGCCGCAAAGATTTCCTGGCTGACGTTGACGTTGAAGGAGCGACCCTTGTAGTCGTTTTCGTCACTGGACACCACGCCGAAGCTCAGCAGCGTGTCAGCATGCAGATAGTCCACGCTGGCGCTCAGCTCGGTGCGCTCCTCACGGTACTCGCTGGCGGTCGTGATCACGTCGATCGAGGCGCCGGTGATGGTATCGACGTGGTATTTGCCCTGCACCGAGAAGCGCTCGCCAAATTGCTTGCGCATCAGCACCGACGGCCCGTCCACGGTGATGCCGCCACCATCGTAGTAGTGATAGAGCACGTCCATGCGATCGTCGGGCAGCACTGCGGCTTCGCCCCGCGGTGCGAACAGCCCGAACAACAACGCCCCGACCAGCAGGGCACGTACCAAGGCGTGGCAACAGCGCGCTGACAATGGCATGTTCAGTTGCACCCGCAGCCGCCGCCGGACCCGCCGGTGGCGCCACGGGCACCCTCGCGAATATCGTAGACTTTCTGCAGGTAGCCTGCCGACACAGGGTCGCGATCGAAGCTCATGATCGGATCGGCCAGGCGGTCGCGCTCGTATGGCTGCACCCAGGGTTCGATCGAGCTGCAGGCACCCAACAGCAGGGCTACAGCCAGGCAGGCAAGTCGTGCGCGCATGTTCATCGCTCCCGAATCAGCGCCCGGACGGCATCCTGGTACTTGTTCTCGTCGCCGGGTTTGTAGCCGAAGAAGTGCTCGCGCATTTGGCCCTGGCGATCGATCAGGACCGTGGTAGGCATGGCCGCCACCTCGTAGAGCTTGCCGACCGCCTCGGTTGTGTCGAGGAGGATCGGAAAACTAACCGGCACGTCGCCGAGAAATCGATCGATCAGTCGGTTCTCCTGCTCGACGTTCACGCCCAGCAGGCTGAATCCGAGACTTGAATAGCGCTGGTACAGCTGGTCGAGCAGCGGCATCTCCTGACGACAGGGTGGACACCAGGTGGCCCAGAAATTCAGCATTACGACCTCGCCCTGCAGTGCGCTGAGCGTCTTGCTGCCGCCGCCGCGGACAGGCAGCGTGAAATCAGGCGCAGGCCCGTTGCGCTGGGCGCGCGCGTGCAGCGCAGCGCCAGGCATGCCCACCAGTGGCAGCGACGCCAGCACAGCGGACAGGTGACGACGTTTAAGGTCAGGCTTACCATTCATGATCTGGTCCTCGAAACATGTTCTCGATCGCAGGGTTGGCTCGTCGGCCCCTCAGAAGAACCAACCCAGTCCAATGGTGAACTCGATGTTGTGCACAGTCTTGTCCTCGCCAAGCAGGTCGGTACGAAAGACATGGTCACGCACCGTGACATGGGCAGACAGCCAGTCGGTGATCAGTACCCTGTAGCCTGCGCCGAAACTCAGTGTGAAGCGGCTGTCGCCGGCGAAATCGGTGCTGCCTGCGCCCGCCAGGACATAAAGCGCGGACGTGAACGCGCGGTTACGGCCGATAAAGGCCTCGCCCGGCAGGAGGTTGTAGCCGATCGACAGATCGTACTGGCGAAACTCCCTCTGGCTCGGCGTAAGCAGCTCTACTGCACCGCTGAGTGTTTCGAAACTGGTTCTACCCGCGGTGCTCTGTCCGTAGTGCGCCTCGGCGAAAAGGTTCTCGGTAATGTGATAGGCAAGACGTGCGCCCACGACGCTGCTGGTGCCGAAGTCCTCTATGCTCATGAAGCCGCCATGCGCACCGACTTCGAAATTCTCGGTATCGATGCGTGGCCTGCGAATCTCGCGGCGCTCCACCTCCACATCGATGACCGGCTCAGCGTCGTACGGCTCCTCGATCGCATCGATCGCCCGACTGCAGCCACTGGCGAACGTGGCGAGCATCGCGCAACCCAGTACGTTCAGAAAAAGAACGCGAATCCTGCTTTCCATTCGTTGACGTCCTCGTTCTCTTCCCGGCTGGTAAACACTACGTAAGACTTGAATTCCGCACGCAGCATGAAGTTTCGACTGACATGCATGCGCAGGCCTATGCCGGCGTGAGCCAGCTGGTCGGTGCGGTCCTCCACCTCGACCAGTGTGGCCTGCGGCTCGATGCGCAGCACACCCGTGCCCAGCGTGAAGTAC
>CAYLNP010000058.1:0-13633 GCA_964384925.1 uncultured Woeseiaceae bacterium | reverse complement strand
GCGCCGTGCATCTTCACCCGATTGCGCCCGCCGCGCTTGGCGGCATAGCAGGCAGCATCCGCTGCGCGCATCATGCTTGCCGGCGAGTGATCGGCATCATGGGAGTAGGCCACACCAATGCTGGCCGAGAGCGACATCATGCGCGGCAAACCGGCAACCTGTGCCGTCAGCCCGGCGATGTCGTCGCGGATGGATTCGGCGATGCGCACGGCCTGGTCGCGCGGACACGGGCTCAGCAGCACCGCGAACTCATCGCCGCCAAGCCTTGCCGCGGTATCCGTGGAGCGCACCCGGGCGCGCAGAACCTCGCCGGTACGCTTCAGCAGCTCGTCGCCGGTCTCGTGGCCATAGCGGTCGTTGACCTCCTTGAAGCCGTCCAGATCGATGTAGAGCACGGCATAGTGCTCGTGCTCGCGGTCGACACGTTCGGCTGCCTTGGCCAGGCGTTGCCGGAATTCGCGCTGGTTGGGTAGTTCCACCAGAGGATCGTGGCTGGCGCGGTAGGAGAGTTCCTCGTTGCTGTGACGAAGCTCCTGGAGATTGTTGAACAGCCTTGCCGTGCTCCAGGAAATACGCATCGTTCCCAGCAGGAACAACAGCATCAGGGCCGCAAGCAGCTGCATGCCCGTATCGCCCTGGCGCAGGAACTGGACGATCAGCGGCACGCCGATGGGCAGCATCGCCAGCAGGTACGCGCCCTGAATTGATGAATACAGCGACGCTGCACTTGCACACAGCATGATCAGCACCAGCGCCATGGACAGCTGCGTGACCGGGGCGTCCGCGGGAAAGAGCCAGACGACCGCGGCACCCCAGATCATTCCAGACGCGGCAATGCCCGCCAGCCACAACGTGCGCCAGCGCTGCCATGCCGCCAGGCCGGTGGGCTGGCTGCGGTGATAGAAGACCAGCACGGCGATGCGAGAAGCCAGTATCGCAATGCCACCGCCAAACCAGATCGCCAGCGCCGGGCGCGGCGTCACCGGATACAGCAGTGCAAAGAACACCACGGCAGCGATCGCGGCCGTGATCAGGGTGATACCACCATTGGCATAGAGCATCCGCACCTGGGCGATGACGGTCTGCTGGGCACGATGCGCTGCGGTGGCCGTCGCGCGCCGTGATATCGTCGATTCTCGTGTCGACTCGGGCATGCCATCCATCCGTAAATCCGGCCTCGCGAAGTAAGCAGTGACGCATTTTGCAGACACCTGTTTACTAGAGCACGTGGAAACATGGCAGTGGTTTTCACGTAAACGCGCAAAAACATCGTTCAGTGCCCTGTATATGGGACAAGTATCCCTAGAAGCATTCGGGCGCCCCGTCACACGCGCAAATGTTGGGCCCCGCACAGCGGATCGCGTCTCGGCTCCGCACTGAGGCCCTGTGGCTGCTCAACCTGCGGCGCTTCGTCGGATCGAGATCAGCAGCAGCCAGAAGAGACCGCCCAGGCTCAGCAGGTTGACCGCACCGACGCCGCCCTGCCGGTCAGCAGGCACACGCGGTGGATCGGGCGGAGAAGGCGGAGGAGGTGGTGGTTCCGGCGGCGGGGGCGTTGCCATGGTGAGGTAAGTCCATCCACCTTCCAGCACGAAACGCTGCCCGTCCGGATTGACGATGACGACATCGACGACGCCCGGTGGGGCTGGCGGCACCTGAACTGTCAGCGAAGTGCTGTCGATGATGTCGACCAGGTTGCCGGGTCTCGCGCCGAACAGCACACGGGCTCCTGCGTCAAAATTTTGTCCATGCAGCCTCACTACCGCGTAGTCTTCACCTGCGGCCGCCGCCGGAATGATCTCTTGCAGTACCGGTGGCGCACCGCTGGCCTCTACGTTGACGAGCCCGGCCGCGATCGTCGTCTCCACAGCATCGAGCCAGTCAGCTTCTACAACAAAGCCCAGCACCGCGCCGCCTGGCGCGATATCGGCAACGCTTGAATTCACCGACAAGGTGACAGCGCTCGTGTAGGGCAGGACCGCGATCGAGCACTCGAATTCGGCACCGGATGCGGAGCACACGGCATCCGCCGAACTCACGCCGACAAGCGCAAGCCCAGGCACGAACTCGCCGGTGAGCGTCAGGTTCCAGATATCGAGACCCGCTGCGGGCAGCAGCCCGAAGCGCGGATCATCAGCAGGCATGTCGAACGGCAGGTTGCGCACAATGACGGTGAACTGGGCACCAGCGCCTTTCGCCAGCGACGCCACCGGCCCCTCGATCTCCACCGAAACCTCGGCGTCCAGAGTGACCGTGACCTCGGTTTGCGCGCAGCTGCTCAGGGACTCTGCGGTCGGCGACTTCTCCTGCGTCGCCGGATCGGTCGACACCTGGTCGTAGACGCACGTAGTCACCTGGTAGGTGCCCGCTGTCGCGTAGGCATGGTCGGCCGCCGTGCTCGCCTGCCCGTTTGCGCCTGGCACCAGCAGCGGACCCGTGAGCGACACGCCGTCGCGCAGGGTGCCGTCGTCATTGAAGACCTCACCAGGCGGTATCGGGCTCCCGTCGATTTCGAAATGACCCTCCCTGGTGGTCGTGCCGTCTCCCCAGTCGATTTCAAATGTCAGGGACTCGTCGGGATCAGGGTCATGCACAGTGAATGCGTGTCGCAGCAGAAATCCCTGGCGTGCCTGTAGCTGCGACTCGACTGCCAGGCTCGGTGCGTCGTTGACGGGATCAATGGTCAGGAACACCACGCCGGTCTGCTCTGAGGTGTCGGTACCGTCGGACACCTGATAGGAGAAATCATCGGTACCGAAAAAGTCGGCGTCAGGGATGTAGGTCACCTGCAGCCCGTCGACCTCGACCGTGCCATGGCGTGGTGGTATCACCACCACGACGAACAGCGAATCCAGGTCACCGTCCGGATCGGTCCCGGCCAGGAAGAAGCTTCGCGGCGTGTCTTCGAGGATACGCGGTGCTTCGGTGACGAGCGCGTCGTCGGGTATCTCTGGTGCACGGAAGTTTCGGGAGACGGCAATGCTCACCGTCGCCTCGTCGTGATCGAAACCGTCGGTGACCCCGAACACGAAAGAATCGGGTCCAATGAAGTTGTTGAATGAGCGGTAGGTGACCCGTGCACTGGCGTCGTCGATGGGCGTGACAGGGGTCGTCTGAAATGAATGCAGCAGGTCCGCATCCCGGTTGAGCAGATAGAAGTGATTTGAATTGACCTCGATATCCGTTGGATAGCCGAAGTCGCCAAGCAGGAAGCCGAATCCCACACCGGTCGATCTGGCTTCGCCCCCGTAGGCGCCGTCCGCAGTGAACCGCTGTACCCGCAGGTTGCCGGCGTCGGCGACGTAAAGAACACCGTTGGGGTCTATGGCGATGCCCTTGGCGTTGTTCAGCTGCCCCGGCATGCTGTAAGGAGTGCTGCCTGGCGGGTGGTCGGGTGGGCCGGCACGTCCACACAATGCCTCGGAACACGAATAGCCCAGACTGCGCTGGCCAGCCGTATCGCAGGCGTACTCACTGGTCAGGTTTGAGAAACAGTAGCCCAGCCAGCCGACCGTCTCGCCCGGGGTGAAGGTCCAGGGTGATGCCGGCGGGCCCGCGCCGGGCAGGACAGGGCCGGGCAGGACGGGGCCGGCCGAATTTTCATAGCGTGCGGCAGCCACCTTGACGATGCGATCCGGCAGTCCGACGTAGAGATTGTCCTGGGCATCATTGGCGATGGATTCGATCGCCGGATAGGCAAGTGCGCTCGGTCGGGCCCAGGCACTGGCCAGCAGCTGCGTGTGCGCATCGAACTGCGCGTGGGCGCCGGGCTGCAGGGCAATGCCGGCAAACGGTCGGTAGGCGGCCACCTTGTCTGCGTTCGCGACATACATGATGCCCCGACTGTCCACGCTGACGCTCACCGGGTTTCCTGTCTGCGCTTCGGGAGGGCCGGTCTGGAGGTCGTACCTGGCCAGCAGCCGCAAGTCGGCTGTGGACGGGTCAAGGCTGACCGTGTAGATCTCAACGTGGTCCGGCGTGTCGCTGCCGCGGAATGACACGTAGAGTCTGCCGGCGTGCTGATCCCAGAACACATCAGTGGGTGTGCCTTCTTCGAACAGGTCTGTTGATGTCAGCAGGTTCAGGTCAGCATCGAATACTGCCAGTCTGCGTTGGAAATCCGTACTCCCGTTGTTGCACAGGATCGAGCCCACATCATAGATGGCCGCGTTGCCCGCATCGTCCACCGCAATCCACTCCGGCGCGCGGGGGTACTCCAATGGAAAAGACAGGACATCGTCGACGTCTGCTTCCCCGCAATACCCGACGGGATCACGCTGCATGGGGTTGTCTGCAAACCGCAATGCCGAGGCCTCGAGACGCACGTCGTCGATGAAATAGGGCAGCAGCGGCGCAAGCAGGTCACCGTTGCTCGGGGGCTCGACGATGCTGAACGTCAGCGGATCAAACCGGTTGACGCTGGGATGAAAGTCGGCGTCGGATCCGGTAAGGACAATCTCTGTCTCCGCGAAGGACTGTACTGCGACCTGCTGATCGATCCCAACCGGCGGCGTATTCGTGCCTGCTTCCTTCACATTGATGAGCTGCACCGCAACCGACGTGTTGTCTGCCGAATCGCGAGCCGTCCAGGTCACTTCGGTCAGCCCCGTCGCGAATTCGGTGCCCATGGCGTCGTTGGCGATCTCCGGCGTCAGATCGGCGAGGTCGAACACTCGCGGCACGCCCAGGCTGTTGATGCTGATCGACTGCTGCCCGGGTGGCAGCTCATACACAAGACTGGGCGGGGCCAGCAACACGGGCGGAAATGTGTCCCTGACGACGATGGTGTGGGTCAGGGTCGCTGTGTTGACATCGCCGAGAAAATTGCTCGGACCGGGGTCCGAAGCGGTCCACTCGAGCTGAATTGTGCTGCCCGTCGGCCAGAGCACCGAGCCGCCGTTGTTGTTGCCCAGCCGGACCGGCCTGCCGCAGTGATCGCTGTAGGACAGCAATGGTTCCATCACCTGGGTCGCGGTGCGGGCGAGGATGCCCCCGGCATGAATCGCCTCCATGTAGAAGACGTCCCCTGCGGCGTCGTAGCTCAGCAGCGCCTGGCTCTGCGCCGACAAGGCCGAGACGTTGGTAGCGGTAGAGATGACCGGCGAAATGGTGTCGAGCACCCACACATCCTGGTAGGCCTCCTTGTAGATGTCGTCGATCATGCCAAGCTGGCTGTGACGAAAGTTCAGTGCGATCGCCTGATCGATCGCGATGGCGCCCCCCGCGGTAAAGATGAAGTCCAGGTTGCTTACCGACTGGAAGGCCCTGACGATGGCGCGCTGGAACGGCCTTGACTTCTTCGCAAGCTCCCTGAACCCCCGGCTGGTCGTCGGCAGAGACGGGATGTAGATGAACGCGAAATCGATGGGTGACACCAGCGTATCGGCGCGATAGACAAGACGGTTTCTGCCCACCGGGATGCGGATTTCCGAACGACCGTCGTCGGCCAGTTGAATCGGCCATGCGTCCCTGAGAGATTCATCGATGTCCGGCGAATCGGGGTCATCCGTGGCTCCCACGTAGAGGCGGACATCGACCGCAGTGTTGGCGTGGTAGACCGCAGGGTCGCCGAGCTCGCCCCAGTCGCTGGTGAACAGCTCGAAGTCGAAGATGCTTTCGTAGCCTGCCTGCGTGATCGACTGCGGAACCGCGGCATAGCATGCGGGGTCATCGACGAAGGGGTTGGTGACGTCAGCATGGGCCGGGTCCGCAGTATCCTGCTTGGGCAGGAAGCTGTTCCCACCCGTCAGGTCTGCTGGTGCCAGCAACTTCGGCGTACACAGCCGCAATTGCAGGTTGGCCTGATAGGCCCATATCGTCGGCGCGAGGTCGAGCGGTGGCGGGGTGATGATGGCGGCCGCTTCGTTCGTGAGCAGGGCGGCCGCATTGGTGACCTGGCACAGTGATGGGCTCAGGTCGACGTCAGGCGATGCGTAGGCGGGGCCTGCCGGGCTGATGGCCAGAGCCGCGATCAGCAACAATCCCGCGCTCGCGCTGCCACAGGCCATCGCACCGTCGTGAGGGCGTCGAAGTGCCGTCTTCATAGCCCAAAGTGACCTGATGGAGACGGGATTGCCATGGTGCGATCGCACCATTTTCTCCCCCAGGGGCTAGCTGGCCTCGAGCATGCCATCCCGATAGGCCATGGCCACGAGCTCTGTCGACGAATGGACATTCAGCTTGCGCATGATCGAACTGCGGTGCTTGTCTGCGGTATTCCGGCTGATGCTGAGCTTCCCGGCAATCTCCTTCAGGCTTTCCCCGCGCGCCAGACACTGGAGTACCTCGAGTTCGCGCGCGGACAGGGCGGAGTATCGGGAATAGCGCTCCAGCGCTGCATCCAGGCGCGTGGAATGTACCGTCTCCCCCTGGAGAATCCTCGGGATGGCGCCCACGATCTCATCGACATTCCCGCTCTTCAGGAAGACTCCGCCAACACCGATACGCGCCGCCTGGTGCAGCAATGCGATAGAAGTCATGCCGGTAAGTACAACGAAGCGGGTCGCGGGGCTCCAGCGTCTTGCTTCCTCAATGACTTCGATGCCGTTAGCATACGGCATCGCAATATCGACGATCAGGAGATCAGGCTGGTGAAGCTTGACTGAGCTGACGGCTTCGATTCCGTTGCTTGCTTCGGCAACAATTTCGATCGCTGCAATGTCAGCCAGCATCTGGCGCACGCCGTTGCGGATCAGGCTATGGTCGTCGGCGACAATGGTCCTGATCTTTTCAGTCATCGCGTTCTCTTCGGCTTTTGCCCAACATCCGGCCGAGACCGACGCTCTGCACCGCGACCGCAGTGCACTGGACCTGGGTGACGGCCTGGTGCATCGCAATCCGACGCAACATCTGTCTTACTACCTGGACGCCGGCCGGTCAATGGCCATCGAGGATATCGCCGGCTACCAAGATCAGTTCCGACCTGTTCGACGCCAGGAGCTCGAATTTGGCTACGTGGACGACGCCATCTGGTTGCACCTTCCACTTGTCAATTCCAGCCCGAATGCGCAGACCCGTTACCTGCTCCTGGAAACGAACTGGATGGAATCGATGCAGGTCTGGCTTTCCGAGGATGCCGACCATCGTCTGATCCTGGCGCAGGATCAACATATGGCATTCGACACCAGGGCGGTACCGCACCAGAATCTCGCTGCCAGGTTCACTCTTGAGCCCGGACGCACTGCGGCGCTGTGGCTTCGCTACTCGTCCCGAGGATCCACGGCGCTCCCCATCAACCTTGAAACCGAGCTTTCCTTCATTCAGCGATCCCAGGCGCGAGCCTCCAAATCAATGATCTTCTATTCATTGATGCTGGCCTTCATTGCGGTCGCGGCCTTGTCCTACTTCCTGTTCCACTATGCCATCTTTCCGATCTACGTCTGCTATGCGACCTCCGTTCTGCTCTATGTCATGCATAGAGACGGCTTTGCATTCCAGTATCTCTGGCCCTCGCTGCCGGCCTGGAACGCCTTTGCCTCGCTGCCGCTGGGGGCCGGCCTGGGGTTTTTCGCCATTCTTTTCTCCAGGAGCTATCTGGCGACACGGGAGCGCTACCCGACAACGGATCGATTGCTGCTGGTCTGCATGCTGCTGCTCATGAGTCTCGTACCGTACGGGCTGTTCATCGATGAGCAGGCGGCCAAGCAGCTTGCGTCCCTATGGGTGTTCCTCGTGGCGGTCGCGCTGCTGGCACTGGGCATACGCTCTTGGCTCGACACGGGTCGGCGATTGATCTTTTTCGTGGCCGGATGGCTTGGCGTCGTCGGAGCCTCGCTGGTCATGCTGCTGGGCGGCTTCTTCGGTGTACAGATCAGCCGTGAGACGACACTCGACGCCATTCGGCTGGCGATGGTGTTCGATGCCGTCATGATGGGCTTCGCAATGGCGGAGTGGGTGATGCAGATTCGCAGGGAACGGGACACTGCGTTGACCTCCCGCCTCGAAGCACTGCGCAGCAACCTTGACATGCACGAGCGCCTGAACAGTCTGGAGGCGCGCTATGCGGATGCGGTGGCGTCTGCGAGAGCGAGTGGCAAAGTCCTTGCCGACGCCACCCACGACCTCCGGCAACCTCTTTTCGCGCTGCGCATGTCGTTCAAGTCGCTGGGGGCTCAGACGAACAGCGAACAGTTTGCGATCGCCGCGCGCAACCTGGTCTATCTGGAGCAGCTGGTCGAGGAGTACCTGGAGGCTGCCACCAGCGAACCCGTCGCACCCCGTCACGAAGTAGCGGGCGCATCGACGGGCCTGGTCCCCGTCACGCTTGTTCTGACAGGCATTGCCGACATGTTCGCGCAGGACGCGCGAGCGCGGGGCAAGCAGTTGACCGTCAGACAAAGCAAGCTGGAGATGAGAGCAGATCCCATGGTCCTTACCCGCATCGTCTCGAACTTTGTCGACAATGCCATCAAGTACAGTCAGAAGGGCGGTGTGCTGGTGGGTATCAGGCGACGGGCAGGCAAGGCGTACATCGCAGTGTACGACTCCGGTCCGGGGATGAGCCCTGAGACGCTGGAGCGCGTCACTCAGCGCGCTGAGCGCGGCGAGGCGGACAATCGCGAAATGGGGATGGGCCTGGGACTGGATATCGCCCTTTCTCTTGCGCAACAGCACGGGCTTGCAACAATTGCCGAATCGGTCCCGGGGAAGGGCAGCGTATTTGCCGTGGCCATACGGGCGCCAGCGTAGCTCATGAGTCCGGTGCGGCGCTCAGGCCTGCAGCACGAACATGCGCAGCGGCATCCAGACGCCCATCGCAATCATCACTAGATTCTCCGTCAGCGATACGAAGCCCAGGGGCACCTTACTGTCGCCGCCGACGCACGCGCATTTCAGCTCGCGACGATCAACGTACACGGCCTTGAAAACCGATATCGTGCCCACCGTGCCGATGAACAGCGCCAGCGGTGCGGCAAGCCAGATCAGTGCCCCCGCCACCATTAGGATACCGGTCACTGTCTCCACGAAGGGGTAGACGTAGCCATAGCGCACCCAACGCCGGGCCAGCAAGTCATAGTTGAGGAACATCGTACTGAAGCTCTCGATGTCACGCAGCTTCTGCAGACCCAGCAGCGTCATGCCGATCGCCAGCACGTACTCCAGGGTGCGCAGGCTTGCGAGCGTGCCGGCTGACCAGCTGACCGCCAGCCCCAGCAGCAGCGCCGTGGCGAAGATGGCGATCACCGGCTGATAGGTGGTGGCATCCTCGTCGGCGACCTCCAGGCCGAAGTGCTCCCTGAGCTCGTCGTGCCCACCGATGCGCTGGCCGGCGATGAAAGTCTGCGGAGTGGTCTCGACGTTGTGCTCACGCTTGAACGCGTCGGTCGCCTCGCGTGAGGTCAGCGGATGATCCTCCACCTCGAAACCGCGTCGCTCGAGCAGATCCTTGCTCTTGAGACCATACGGACACACGTGGTCATCGGTGACCATCCGGTATAGCTGCGCAGTTCTCAACGTACCAAAACGACTTTCATGCAATCGTCCTCGTGATTACTCGTCAACGGCTATTGCCCTTCGTCGGGCTTTACGACATCTTCTATCGTCGCGAACCCGGCCGTCCCGCCAAATTCGCCGACGACAATGGCGAGGTGCTCCTGGCGTTCAAGCAGCCGATCAAACAGGCGAGGGAGGGGGAGGGTGTCCTCGACTGTCAGGACTGGTCGCTTGAATTCAGCGGCGGTCGCGTCGTGACGGTCCTCAGCGAGTGCTTCAAGCAGATCGCTCTTCAAGACGAAGCCGGTGACGTTGTCACGATTCCCAACGAAGTGTCCTGGATGCCGAAGTGTCCTGGATGCGCACGATCGGCCAACGCAACGGTGCGCCAACACCATGGTACCCGTCGTTGAATGCCGGGCTTCGATGTACGCTGTCACACGAATCTCTCGCGTCGACAGCGTACGTTACCGCTCATCGGACTATGGCGCAGTGCAACAGAACGCTCGCATTCGGACCCGTCGAGGATGGCCTGCAGACTACGAACAGGATGTCTGCACATGTATCAGTTCATCGTGCTGAAAGCAGAATATGGCACGCACACCCTGTCTGGTTCCTGAATGGCAACCCGATTGTCGGATACAGAATGCAGAAGCCAGGCATTCGCCTGATGTTCTGGAGCGGCGCTGATTTCGACGAAGCCGGGTTGAACATCGTGGGAAGGAAGTTCAAGGACGCATCTTTGTTCTTTACCGAGGTGTCCGAGGTAAACGAGCACGATATTCGGCGATGGATTAGGAAGGCGAAAGATATTCAATGGGACTATAAGAATATGGCAAAACGCAAAGGACGCCTGGAAAGATTGCCAAAAGTGGGCTCAGTACTTTCGGTCAGCAGGAGCGAAGAGCATACATTCTCCAAAGCCGTTCGCTCCTCCGTCCTGCTGGTCGCAGGACTCGGGGTACAGGGCGATGTCCACTCGGGAGAGACGGTCAAGCACCGGTCCAGAGTCAAGGCAGATACGAGCCAGCCAAACCTTCGCCAGATTCATCTGATTCATTCTGAGCTTCTTGATGAGCTCAGGGCGAAAGGGTTTGCTGTGGAGCCAGGAGATATGGGCGAGAACATCACTACCACGGGTATCGATCTTCTTGGCCTGCCCCGGGACACCAATCTTCAAATAGGCTCATCCGCGATCGTGAGAGTCACCGGATTGCGAAATCCATGCATGCAACTCGATGCCTTTCAAGAAGGCTTGATGCGGGCGGTGCTTGAGCGGGCGCCGTCGGGTGACCTGATTCGAAAGTGCGGGATCATGGGGGTCGTGCTGGCTGGAGGTGAAATCTGGCCGGGCGATCCAATCGTGCCAATCCTTCCCGATGAGCCGCACTGTAAGCTGGAGCGTGTCTAGACGGGAGTTTCCGTATGCTTCGCCAGGGTCTTTATACAGGAGAGAGCTGCGAGCATCCGCGCGTGCCGCAGCGACTCGATTTGTGGGAACACTGCCTATATGGAATCTCTCGGTGCGTGCGGGTGGACAATGTCGCCTAGCGACGCGCGCCAGGTGGCCCTTGAACTCGTGGTGCTCCCGGAACTTCTGGCGGTATGTCGCCTACCAGCGCAATGTGCACTTCCGACATGGCTTGCTTACAGCGCGCTGTCTTCGGTGACCCGCTCATCGGATGAAACGTCAATCGTCTGTGAAGCGGCAAGCGTTCCGCCTGACGTCCTGGTCGAATCCGGGTGGCGGGCAATCAAAGTGTCGGGACCACTCGACCTCGGACTGACAGGGGTACTGCTCTCTATTGCACAGCCCCTCGCCACGGCGGGCGTGTCAATCTTTGCGCTCTCTACCTATGACACTGACTACGTCCTGGTGAAAGACTCCGCGCTTGCCAACGCCGTTTCCGCTCTTTCTTCTGCGGGTCATCGCATCAAATAGGGTACATTCACACAACACATGATGCTGAGAACTCCCTATGGCTAATGTCCCCGCGTGTTCCGACATCGTCAGAGCGCTGTTGCTTGCTTTTCTGGCAGCGCATCCCGTATCCAGTACGGCCGACGAACTCCCCGAACGTATCGACTACCTCAGCCTGGCTCACGGTGTCGTCCCGGTCGCATTGGAGGGCGACGCGAGTGAGCTGAGAGTAGGACTGGACCACGCCCTGCTGGCGATCGATGGCAACCACAGCGGCTATACGCTGACGCCCAGACCGGGCACCGCGCAATCCAGGATAGCGTTCGTCTACAAACTGCCCGCCCTGACAACGTTCTCTGCGTTCTTCGTGCCCAACGTACTGGAAACGCCAAGCCCCTCGCAGACCTTTGTCAGGAAGGTGGAAATCGCCGGATCGGACAGCGGTCCCGAAGGGGAGTTCAGTGTACTTGGCAGTGCGATTTTGGAAACGCATTCGGCCAAGGGGCAGACCTCCGCAATTCCGATCGCGGTCGAAAAGCCGGTTCGATGGGTGCGGGTCACCCTGGAAGGCGGCATCAATATTCTGACTGACAGGACATTCTTCGAGTTCAGCGAGATCGTCGGCCATGGCAGCCAGGAACCCGTGCCCTTGTCCGATGATTTTTACGGCAAATGGAAGGGCCGTGGCGCCGTGCTGGAGCTCAAACAGGAAGGCGCGAACGTCGCTGGCTGCTACGACGGCGAGGGCGATCTGAAAGGCACGGTCAGCGGCAACCTGCTGCGTGCGACCGGCAAAACGCGCAACGGCGGCATCCCAAGCACCTTTTTGCTGGCCGTTGGCGACGATGGGCAGATCACAGGCGTTAGATCGACCAATGGTGCACCATTTCGACTCTACTCAGGCGATGCGGCCCCCGGCATCCAGACGGAGTGTTCCGACCAGAGTGTCCAGCCACTGGGTTGCGGCTCCATCATTCATGGCATCAACTTCGATTTTGACTCGGCAACTATCAGGTCAGAGTCCGGCACGCTTCTGGATTCACTGGCCACCGGGTTGAGGGCCTCAACGGCATCGGCAATTGCCGTGATCGGACATACGTCGAGCGAAGGCTCGGAGGAATACAACAAGGCGCTGTCGCAGCGTCGGGCCGAGGCCGTCGTTGGCGCCATTGTCGATCGCGGCATCGGTGCAGACCGGGTGTCGGCCGAGGGACGCGGCGAGAACGAACCGATCGCAGAGAACCTGACGGAAGCTGGCAGGTCACTGAACCGTCGAGTAGAAATAGTGTGTCAATAATCGCTGCAGAGAGTGTACCTCGGGGCAAACCCCAACAATCGAGCCTGTTCCTAATACTTCGCATAATGTATATTATGTTAAATGATGGCTTCGTGGAGAGGGTTGTCCGGACACCTGCGCTGCAAGTGGCAAAGCCTGTGCCGACGCGCTAGTCTGATCCAGCGGCGAGACGCAGGTCACTGACCTGCACGCCCGATTCGCCGATCATCCGACGAAGTCCCGCCACAGCCAGCACCGACAGGTATCCGCTGCATGCGACCCGCGAGCCATCCGGCCACCGCCATTTCGGCGGCCGCCAACAAGGCGCCAAGCGCCGGCGAACTCGAAAATTCACTGGATTGCTACGGCAACCTGGTGCGCATGCTGATTCCGCGGGCCCGCGTCGTTGCGCTGTACACGGCCGCCGGCGAGAGTCTCTGGGTCAGCGCCAACGGGCATGACACCGGCACGCTGGATGCGTTGGTGGGCCAGCGGCTGGCGACGGCAGCGGACTCGAGCGATGAGTGCCTGGGCTTTGGTTGTCAGCTCACGCTCGACGGCGGTGATACGGCATATCTCTCAGCGCTGGTCGATCCAAACAGGGTACTCCTGGGCGTGCTCGCGCTGGTGGTGCCGGAGTCGGCCAGTACATCTCGTCCCTACTCGTTCATCCATGGCCTGATACACCCGGTCCTGCAGTGTCTGGAGCGGGATCTGCTGTTTCAGCGCCAGCTAGGCGCGCTGAGTCGAAAGGACGATTCGCCGGAACGCGACCT
Source organism: uncultured Woeseiaceae bacterium (assembly GCA_964384925.1). Taxonomy (GTDB): domain Bacteria; phylum Pseudomonadota; class Gammaproteobacteria; order Steroidobacterales; family PWYM01; genus PWYM01. The sequence continues at coordinate 228 of CAYLNP010000058.1, read as the reverse complement.
GGAGCTGCTGGCCGATCTTTCCGAGAACGATCGCACGGAAAAGGATCCTGCGGGCGCGCTGGCCCGCCTTGCCCAGCGCTGCGTCGAACACTTTCACGTCGAGATCTGCGCGATCATCGTCCCCGACAAGCGCCTGAAGATCGTGCGTGGCACCAAGGGTGCCGAGCTGTTCGGACACGATGTGCTGGCGCGGACCCAACGCAATCTGCTGGCAATGGCGCAGCTGCA
>CAYLNP010000057.1:0-13780 GCA_964384925.1 uncultured Woeseiaceae bacterium | reverse complement strand
CCGGTGGCACCCAGGATCACGACACCCGACAGACTCATGCGAGCAACCCCAGCCACCCCAGTCCCAGCAGATAGAGCGGTGCCGCAGCCGACAGGCTGTCGACGCGATCGAGGATGCCCCCATGGCCGGGCAACAGATGGCCGCTGTCCTTGAGCCCGGCATTTCGCTTGAACATCGAAACGCTCAGATCCCCCAGCACCGAAATCAGCACCAGCGCCGGTGCCAGCATGACCAGCCCCGACATCGGCAATGCGAGCAGCCAGGAGGCCAGCGCAGTCACCGCAACGCCGGCGGCGAGCCCGCCAATCACGCCCTCCCAGGTCTTGCCGGGACTCACGCGGGGGGCGAGTTTCACCCGACCAAAGCGCCGGCCGCCGAAGTAGGCACCGATATCCGCGGCCCACACGACAACCAGCAGCAGCAGCACCAGCATCGCGCCGCCGACCGGCTGGCTCAGCAGTTCAACGAGCACCAGCCACAGCGGCAGCAGCACGGCACCCCCGCACAAGGCGGCCAGCGGCGCGGAAATCGGCCGCGGGAATCGAGTCACCCAATACAGCGCCAGCGCCCACCAGCCCAGCGCAAACCACAGCACCAGCGCCAGCGACACGCTCAGTTCAGACGTCAGCAGTGCAAGGCCACCGAGCAGCCCGATCAGTGCGACATACCCCAGTCGCTGCCCGAGCCGTCTCAGGCCGGCAAATGCACTCCACTCCCAGGCGGAAGCCAGGACCACCACCGCGACGGCCCCCATCGCCGCGCGCGCCGGCAACACGAACAGGACCGTCAGCAGGCCGACGACCAGCACGATGGCCGTGATGACGCGCGCGCGCAGCACGTCAGCCCGGCGTTCCCGTGGGTGCACGCAGAACTGGACTCTCGTGGAGTTGATCGTCGGTGCGCCCGAAGCGGCGCCGCCGCACGGCAAACTCTTCGAGCGCGGCATCGAGATCCTCGGCGGTAAACGCAGGCCAGAGCCGGGGCGTGAAATAAAGCTCGCTGTAGGCCAGATCCCAGAGCAGGAAATTGCTGATGCGCTGCTCGCCACCCGTGCGAATCAGAAGGTCCACGCCTGGAAGCCCCGCCAGAGCGCGATGTGCCTCCATGCATTCGGCATCGATATCCTCGACGGCGAGTTCGCCGCGCTCGACGCGCGCGGCGATCGCACGGGTGGCCTGCAGCATGTCCCACTGGCCGCCGTAGGCCGCTGCCACCACCAGTTTCAGGCCGCCATTGTCACGCGTGCGCGTCTCGGCGGCACTCAGGCGCCGCTGCAACGCAGGTTCCAGGCGTTCGCGTTCACCGATGAAGCGCAACTCGACCTGATTGGCGTGCAGATCGTCGAGTTCGCGGTCCAGCGCCTCGAGAAACAGCGTCATCAGCCGGGAAACCTCCTCGCGCGGCCGGCGCCAGTTCTCGCTGCTGAACGCAAACAGCGTCAGCACATCCACTCCCCGACGCGCCGCCTGTTCGACACAGGCGCGCACCGGACGCACACCCGCCTTGTGCCCGGCGTGGCGCGGCAGGCCGCGCGCGCGCGCCCAGCGGCCGTTGCCATCCATGATGATGGCTACGTGCACCTGCGCTAGATCTCCATCAACTCGGCTTCCTTCTCCGTGAGCACCGTGTCGATCTCTGCAATGAAACGATCGGTGAGCTTCTGGATCTCGTCCTGCGCGCGACGATCGTCATCCTCGCTGATGAGCTTCTCCTTCTGCGCATCCTTGAGATCGCCGATCGCATCGCGACGGATATTGCGCACCGCGACCTTGGCACCTTCAGCCTCCGCCCTGACGATCTTGGTCAGATCCCGACGGCGCTGCTCGGTGAGCGGTGGCAGGGGAATGCGGATCACCAGGCCTGCGGAATTCGGCGTCAGGCCCAGATCTGAGTTGATGATGGCCTTCTCGATGACTGCGACCATGTTCTTTTCATAGGGCGTGACCCCCAACGTGCGCGAGTCTTCGACGATGATGTTGGCAACCTGCTTCAGCGGCACCGCGGTGCCGTAGTACTCGACATTCAGCGTCTCAAGCAGGCTGGGATGCGCGCGGCCTGTGCGCACCTTGCGAAGATCGTTTCGCAGCGACTCCACGCTCTTTTTCATTCTCGTGGCAGCGTCTTTCCGGATATCCTCGATCATGCCTGGGTCTCCGCTACGCTCTGCCCGTCGGCGCGGGCAGGCGAGTCATGTTCAGTTGCTGACCTGCGTGCCGACGGTCTCGCCGCGCATCATCTTCATCAAGTCGCCGGGGTTGTTGAGGTTGAACACCCGCAGGGGAAGGTTGTTGTCACGACACATGACGATCGCCGTGGCATCCATGACCTGCAGGTTCTCCACCAGCACACGCTCGAACGAAAGCGACGCATAGTGCGTGGCATCGGCATTGTGCATGGGGTCGCTGCTGTAGACACCATCCACCTTGGTGGCCTTGATCAGCACATCGGCGCTGATCTCGATGGCGCGCAGGCTCGCCGCGGTATCGGTGGTGAAGAACGGATTGCCTGTGCCCGCCGCGAATATCACCACGCGGTTCTTCTCCAGATGCCGAATGGCGCGCCGGCGGATGTAGTCCTCGCAGACTTCGTGAATCTTCAGCGCCGACATCACCCGCGCGAACACGCCGATTCGCTCCAGCGCGTCCTGCAGGGCCAGTGAGTTGATCACTGTGGCCAGCATGCCCATGTGGTCACCGGTCACCCGGTCCATGCCGCCCTGGGCAAGTCCCGCGCCGCGGAAAATATTGCCCCCGCCGATCACCACGCCGATCTGCACACCCAGTTCACGAACCTCGGCGATCTCGCGAGCCACGCGCTGGATCATCGCCGGGTCGATGCCGTAGTCCATATTGCCCAGCAGCGCCTCACCGCTGAGCTTGAGCAGGATCCTGCGATAGACTGGCGGCGCGTCGCTCATGGACTCCCCTTGCAGCTGTGGAACTCGTATCGGGTGTGAAGCGCTCGGCGCATTCTAGCCGATCCGGCAGGCGGCGCACTGCCGGAAAGCAGGCTCAGCCGCCGCGCACCTGCGCCATCACTTCCTCTACGAAATTGTCCTGCTTCTTCTCGATGCCCTCGCCGACTTCGTAGCGCACGAAGCCATGTACCGTGGCGCCGGCCTGCTTTAGCAGCTTCTCGACCTTCACGTCGGGGTCCTTGACGAACGGCTGGCCCACCAGTGTGATCTCGGCGAGGTACTTGCGCACCCTGCCCTCGACCATTTTCTCCACGATCTCTTCGGGCTTGCCTTCCTGGCGTGCCTGCTCTAGCAGGATCTCGCGCTCCTTGGCCAGCACCTCAGGATCGACCTGGTCGGCCGAGACGCAAGCCGGGTTGCTGGCGGCCACGTGCATGGCCAGGTCCCGGGCCAGCGCCTCGTCTCCGCCCTGGACATCGATGAGCACACCGATGCGCACGCCATGGACGTAGCTGGCAAGCTGGCCGCGCGGGCTGACCACCGCAAAGCGCCGCACGCTGACGTTCTCGCCGATCTTCGCCACCAGGTCGGTGCGCACCTGCTCGAGCGGCGTGCCGTCGACCTCGATGGCCATCAGCGCGGCGACATCCGTGGGGCGCTCGGCGAGCACGGTACGGGCGAGCAGTTCAGCGAAGTCGGTGAAATTCGAGTCATTGGCGACGAAATCGGTCTCGCAGTTGATCTCGGCAATCACGGCCGCCGCGGCATCCTGGGCGATGACGATGCGCCCTTCCGCAGCCACGCGACCGGCCTTCTTGTCGGCCTTCGCCTGGCCGGACTTGCGCAGCACCTCTACGGCCTGCTCGATATCGCCACCGGCCTCGACCAGCGCCTTCTTGCACTCCATCATGCCGGCGCCGGTGCGCTCACGCAGGGCTTTCACCTCGGCTGCTGTTATAGCCATGAGATAGGGTCTCCGAATCTTGTGGGCGAACGCCGCGAGGAGCAGGCGCTTGCCAGGGTAATTGGCAGGGCGGAGCGACAAGGTCGCGCCGCCCTGCCCGTGAGGTTCACTGCGACGGCGGGCTCTGGGCGTCGGCCACGTCGGCTGCCGCCGGCGGCTCATCTGCCTCAGCGGGAGCCGAGGCCGCAGCGGCAGCCTTGCCTTCCGACGCCGCAGCGCTCGCAGCCGCCGCCGGGGCATCGGGCTTGCGCGCCGTGGTCTTGCGCCGCCGCCCGCGACCGTTGTCGGCGCGCGGCTTGCCCTGTTCGTCAAGCTCGACGAACTCGTCGTTGCTCGAGGCCACCTCGGGCACCGAGGCTCGGCCATCGAGCACCGCATCGGACACGCCCCGGGTGTAGAGCTGGATGGCGCGCATCGCGTCGTCATTGCCCGGGATGGGGTAGTCGACACCGTCCGGCGAGCAATTGGTGTCCACCACCGCAATGACCGGAATGCCGAGCTTGGCGGCTTCGCGAAGCGCAATCTCTTCATGACCGACATCGATCACGAACAGCGCGTCGGGCAGCGCCGCCATGTCCTTGATGCCGCCGAGGCTACGCTCGAGCTTGTCCATCTCGCGGCGGCGCATCAGCACTTCTTTCTTCGTGAGCTGCTCGAACGTGCCGTTCTCCTGCATCTCCGTGAGTTCCTGCAGGCGGCGGATGGACTGGCGGATGGTCTTGAAGTTGGTCAGCATGCCGCCCAGCCAGCGGTAGCTGACGAACGGCATGCCGCAACGCTCGGCTTCTGCGCGAATGGCCTCGCGGGCCGAACGCTTGGTGCCGACGAACATCAGCGTGCCGCCGTCGGAGGCGATCTTCTTCACCACGGCCATGGCCTCGCGATAGAGCGGCAGGCTCCTCTCGAGGTTGATGATGTGGATCTTGTTGCGCTCGCCGAAGATGAAGGGTGACATCTTCGGGTTCCAGTAACGGGTCTGGTGCCCGAAGTGCACGCCCGCCTCGAGCATCTGGCGCATCGATACGTCAGTCATTGGTGTTACTCCTGGGGTTAAGCCTCCACGAGCCCCATGCTGCAACCCTCAAGACGCGAACGCCCGGGGCACCCGGCAACATGTGACGGCCCGTGTGTGGGATAGTGGTTTGCCTTGCTGGCGCGCGCTTTATACCATAGCCGGTTTGCCGCAACAATGAGCCTCACTCGCCCATGCACGCCAGCATCCATGTCAAGAACGCTTCGGAGCAGGCGGCCATGCGGGTGGCCGGACGGCTCGCCGCGCAGGTGCTGGACATGGTCGGCGAGCATGTGCGCTCGGGTGTGACCACCGCCGAACTTGATGCCATCTGCCACGAATACATCGTGAACACCCAGGACGCGATCCCTGCGCCGCTGAACTACCGGGGCTTCCCCAAGTCGATCTGCACCTCCGTCAACCACGTCGTCTGCCATGGCATACCCGGCGACAGACGGCTGAAAGACGGCGATATCCTCAACATCGACATCACCGTCATCAAGGACGGCTTCCACGGCGATACCAGCCGGATGTTTTACGTGGGCGAACCCCCGGTACTTGGCCGGCGGGTGTCCGAGATTGCCCACGAAGCCATGCGCCGGGGGATCGGCGTGGTCCGCCCGGGGGCGCATCTCGGCGACATCGGCCATGCGATCCAGAGCTTCGTGGAGGCAGAACGCTGTTCCGTGGTGCGCGAGTACTGCGGCCACGGGATCGGTCGGATCTTTCACGAAGACCCTCAGGTACTGCACTACGGACAGCCGGGCACCGGCCTGGCGCTGCAGGCCGGCATGACCTTCACCATCGAGCCGATGGTCAACGCCGGACGCCGCCACGTGAAGCTGCTGCGCGACGGCTGGACGGTCGTCACCAAGGATCATTCACTCTCGGCCCAGTGGGAACACACGGTGCTGGTCACCGATGACGGCGTCGAGGTGCTCACCCTCGGCGCCAGCGGTACACTCTAGGCCCGCATCCCTTCTTCCCGACCGGACGCCACGCCTGATGCCCGCCCACAAACGCGCCCTGCCCTGCCGTACCTGCCTGCTCGCGCGACCGTGAGTACGCCGATGGTCGACGGCCCGACGCCCGGTGGCTGGCAGGTCGAGCTGTCATTGCCCGTGCTTGCCGGTGAGCACGCGCAGGCCACCGTGAAGCGCTTTCGCGACGCACTCTCGCAGGAGAGCGCGCGCATGGAAGCGGCTTTTCGCGAAGAGGTACCGATCGAATCCCTGGTGGCCGGCCGCTCCGCGCTGGTGGACGGGTTGCTCGAGGCTGCCTGGGCGCAGCAGGCGGGAGATCTCGCGAGCGCCGCTGCGCTGGTGGCGGTCGGCGGCTACGGCCGGGGCGAACTGCATCCCGGTTCGGACATCGATCTGCTGGTGCTGCTGCCTGATGACGGCGTAAACGGTCGCGAGGCCGAGCTCGGCCGGTTCCTGGCATTCCTGTGGGACATCGGCCTGGAGGTAGGCCACAGCGTGCGCACCGTGGCGCAGTGCGCCACCGAGGCCGAGCGCGACCTGACCGTGGTGACGACGTTGATGGAGGCGCGCCGGCTTGCGGGACCTGCGGAACTGGTCGCCGACATGCGCGAGCGCATCGCACCGGAAAAGATGTGGAACAGCGCGGATTTCTTCCGTGGCAAGCGCGAGGAACAGCGGCTGCGCCACGAGCGCTACCACGACACCGGCTACAACCTCGAACCCAACATCAAGGGCTCGCCAGGCGGGCTTCGCGACATTCAGGTTATCGGCTGGATCGCGCGTCGGCACCTCGGCGTCGAGAAACTCGATGAACTCGTCGCCGCCGGCTTTCTCACCGGCGGCCAGCTGCGCATCGTGCGCCGCGGCGTGGCCTTCCTGTCGAAAATCCGCTGGGGTCTGCACCTGCTGACCGGCCGACGTGAAGACCGCCTGCTGTTCGATCATCAGGTCCGGCTGGCCAAGCTGCTGGGCTATGAGGACGCCAGCTACACACTGGCCGTCGAGCAGATGATGCAGCGCTACTACCGCACCGTGATGGAGCTCTCGCGCCTCAACGAGATGCTTCTGCAGCTCTTCGAAGAGGCGATCCTGCTCGACCCCCAGGCCAGCCCGGAGGTGATCAATCCCCGTTTCCAGGTCCGCAACGGCTACCTGGGCGTGCGCGACCAGGAGGTGTTCAACCGCGATCCCTGTGCGCTGATGGAAATTTTCCTGGTGCTGGAACAGAACCCCGATATCCGCGGCGTGAGCGCGCACACGATCGGCCTGATCAAGCGCAGCCTCAACCTGATCGATGAGGAATTCCGCCAGAATCCGCGCAATCAGCGGCTGTTCATGGAGATCCTGCGCGCCCCCCAGGGCGTGAGCCGCCAGTTGCGCCGAATGAACACCTACGGCGTGCTGGGCCTCTACATTCCGGCATTCGGCCGGATCGTCGGGCGCATGCAGTTCGATCTGTTCCACGTCTACACCGTCGATGCGCACACGCTGTTCGTGGTGGAGAATCTGCGGCGCCTTGCGCTGCCGCGCTTCGACGCGCTGCATCCGGAACATTCGCGGATCATGCAGTCGCTGCCCAAACCCGAGGTTGCCTACCTCGCGGGCCTGTTCCACGACATTGCCAAGGGGCGTGGCGGGGACCACTCGGAACTCGGCGCGGTGGATGCCGAGGCGTTCTGCCTGGAACATGGGCTGAGCCCCTACGATGCGCGTCTTGTGGCCTGGCTGGTGCGCAACCATCTGATGCTGTCGATCACCGCGCAGAAGAAGGACATCAGCGCGCCCGAGGTGATCACCGAGTTCGCCCGTCTGGTCGGCGATGAAAGCCACCTGGACTATCTCTACGTACTCACCGTCAGCGATGTTCGCGCGACCAATCCGAAACTGTGGAATTCCTGGAAGTCCAGTCTGTTCCACGAACTCTACGAGCAGACAAGACGTGCGCTGCGGCGCGGCCTTGAAAACCCCATCGATGTCGAGCAGCTGGTCGAGGAAACACAGCAGCAGGCGCGCGCGCTGCTCGCCGAGGCCGGGACGCCCGCCGACACGATCGCGGCGGTCTGGGCACGCTTTACCCGCGAGTACTTCCTGCGCCACCAGCCCGCCGAGATTGCCTGGCACACGCAGGTGCTCGGCACACACAGTGCGAGCGACAGTCCGCTGATATCGCTGCGCCCCCAGCCGCTGAGTGGGGGTACCGCGATCATGGTCTATTCGCCCTACGAGCTCGACAGTTTCGCACGCGTCACGGCGGTGCTCGACGAGCTGGCACTGAACATCGTCGGCGCGCGCATCGTGCCTACCGGCGACGGCCACAGCCTCGACACCTATACGGTGCTGGGTGCCGACGGTACGCCGGTCTCCGATGACTTCACCGACGACATCGCCAGCCGTTTGCAGCGGGGTCTGGAGGCTGAGGATGTCTCGCGCATCCACGTGACACGCCGACCACCCCGGCAGGTTCGCGCCTTCACCACCCCGGTGGAGATCCGCTTCAGCGAGGATCGTGCGGCCGGGCGTACGGTGCTGGAACTGGTGGCCGCCGATCGTCCAGGGCTGCTCTATCGCATCGGCCGTATCTTCCGGCGCTATCGCGTGGATGTGCGCAACGCCCGCATCACCACGGTGGGTGAGCGCGCCGAGGACGTCTTCTACGTCACCGACCGTGCCGGCCACGCCTTGTCCGCAACGCTGAAAGCTGAGCTCGAGCGTGCGCTCATCGAGGCGCTGAGCAAGGTCGAAGAGACCGGCAAGGGCACCCGCACCGACGATGGCACCATGGTCACCCGCACATGAACCCCGACATCGCGCGCCTGCACCCCTATCCGTTCGAACGCCTCGATGCTCTCAAGGCTGCAGCCCCCGCACCGGACCGCTCGCGCAGGCACATCTCGATGTCGATTGGCGAGCCCCAGCATGCGCCGCCGGCGTTTCTCGTCGAAGCGCTCGTCGCCGCGCAGCCCGGGGCGCTGGGGCAGTATCCGCTCTCGCGCGGGCTTCCGGCTCTGCGCGAAGCCGCCGCCGACTGGCTGGCCAGACGGTTCGGCCTTGGCGAGGCGGCGGTGGATCCCGCCACGCAGGTGCTGCCGGTCAACGGCACCCGCGAGGCGCTCTTCGCCTTTGCCCAGGCCGTGGTCGAGCGGCGCCCCGGGGCGCTGGTGGCGATGCCCAACCCGTTCTATCAGATCTACGAGGGTGCGGCGCTGCTGGCCGGGGCCACACCGCTGTATCTGAACTGTCACGCCGACAACCATCATCTGCCGGACCTCGACAGTGTGCCCGCGGACACCTGGCAGCGTGTGCAGCTGCTTTACCTGTGCTCGCCCGGCAATCCGACGGGCGCGGTCATGGACGCCGACTATCTGGGCCGCGCGCTGGCACTGGCCGAAGAACATGACTTCGTCATCGCCGCCGATGAATGCTATGCAGAGATCTATCTCGACGAGGACCAGCCTCCCCCGGGGCTGCTGCAGGTGTGCGCATCACAGGGAATACACGACTTCCGCCGGGTGGTGGTGTTTCACAGTCTGTCCAAGCGCTCGAACGTACCCGGCCTGCGATCAGGCTTCGTCGCAGGCGACGCCGCGATCCTGCGCGCGTTTGGCCTGTATCGCACCTATCACGGCTGCGCCGTGCCCAATGCGACGCAGCAGGCCAGCGTGGTGGCCTGGCAGGATGACGCGCACGTGGTTGCCAATCGCACACTGTATCGCGCCAAGTTCGATGCCGTGCTGCCGATCCTGGCACCGTGGCTCGACGTCGAGCGCCCGAAAGCGGCGTTTTACCTGTGGCCGCGCGTGGCGGGGGCGGATGCCGCGGTCGCCGCCAGCCTGTGGAGCGAATGTCATGTCACCGTGCTGCCGGGGAGTTTTCTGGCGCGCGATACCGTCGATGGCAACCCGGGGACGGGGCGGCTGCGCCTCTCCCTGGTGGCACCGCTGGAAGACTGCGTGACCGCCGCCGAGCGCATCGCCGAGTGGTGCCGGCGACACGACCACCGCACCGCCCGTTAGCTCACATCATGGAGGATCACATGCAGTCACTGGAACGCATCATCGAGGCGGCCTGGGAACAGCGCACGCAGTTCAGGCCTGGGGAGGTGCCCACTGACGTGGCCGCGGCGATCCGCGAGTCCATCGATGCACTGGATGCAGGCACGGCACGCGTGGCCGAGAAGATCGATGGCCAGTGGCAGGTTCATCAGTGGCTGAAGAAGGCCGTGCTGCTCTACTTCCGCACGCACGACAACCAGACCATCCAGGGCGGCGCCACGCGCTATTTCGACAAGGTGCCGTTGAAGTACGCCGAACACGACGATGCGCGCTTCCGCGCCGAAGGTGTGCGCGTGGTGCCCGATGCGCTGGTACGTCGCGGCGCCTATGTGGCGCGCGATGTCGTGCTGATGCCCTCGTATGTGAACATCGGCGCCCATGTGGACTCCGGGACCATGGTCGACACCTGGGCCACCGTGGGCAGCTGTGCACAGATCGGCAAGAACGTGCACCTGTCCGGCGGCGCCGGCATCGGCGGTGTGCTCGAACCGCTGCAGGCCAATCCGACCATCATCGAAGATGACTGCTTCATCGGCGCGCGCTCCGAGGTGGTCGAAGGCGTCATCGTCGAGGCCGGCTCGGTCATCTCGATGGGCGTGTTCATCGGGCAGAGCACACGCATCTATGACCGCGAACGCGATGAAGTCCTCTACGGGCGGGTACCGGCCGGCAGCGTCGTTGTATCGGGCACGCTGCCCTCTTCGGACGGACGCTGCCAGCTTTACGCCGCGATCATCGTCAAGCGAGTGGATGCAAAAACCCGCGCCAAGACCAGCCTGAACGAACTGCTGCGCCTGGCCGAGTAGCTGCGGTGAACGTCATCGCCCGGCCCGCGTCGCGGCGGGTGGACCTGAGCACGGCCGCGTTGCTCGCAGCCAACCTGCTGCCGGTGGCCGGCGTGTTGATGTTCGACTGGCAGATCCTGCCGCTGATGCTGCTGTTCTGGGCCGAGAACCTGGTGATCGGTGCGTGGAATGTGCTCAAGCTGATGTTCAGCCGCAATCCGGGCGGCGCCCAGGGGCCCTTTCTCGCACTGTTCTTCAGCGTCCACTACGGCATGTTCTGCGTGGTCCACGGCGTGTTCGTCATGACACTGTTCGGCGAGGGCGAGATGGTCGAATCGCCATCGCTGGCAGCCACGCTCGAGCCCTTCACGCAGGACACCACGCTGCTGCTGGCGATCGTCGCACTCTTCGTCAGCCACGGTATCTCCTTTGCGGGCAATTACATCGGCGGGCGTGAATACCGCGAGATTCCGGTTTCGCAGCTGATGTTTCAGCCCTATTCGCGCATCGTCGTGCTGCACGTCGCGCTGCTGGTGGGTGGCTTCCTGGTGGGACTGTTCGACTCACCGCTGCCCGGTCTGCTGCTGCTGATCGCGCTGAAGATCGGGCTGGATATTCGGGCGCACCGGCGCGAGCACCTGGTCGAGAGGACATGATGAAACTCTACGGACTGCGCAACTGCGACACCTGCCGCAAGGCACGGGGTGTACTCGAGCGCCACAATGTCGATTTCGAGTTCGTGGATATCGCCACGCACCCGCCCGATGGCGCTACCATTGTCACGTGGTTGGCCTGCGTGGGCGAAGACGCGCTGGTGAATCGACGCAGCCGCACATGGGGCGAACTCGACGACAGCACCCGCCAGCGCGCCACCGTCGATCTGCTCGTGGAGTACCCGAAGCTGATGAAGCGGCCCATCCTGGTGCGCGACTCGGCCGTGATGTGCGGGGGCGGCGAGCGCGACTGGCTGGCATTCGCCCGCTGACCACCGGCGACCAGCGCCAGAAGGATGCATACTAGTCGCATGGATACGCTGGAAGTGACACGCGAACTGATCCGCCGCCCCTCGGTTACACCCACCGATGCCGGCTGCCAGCGCTACCTGGCCGAATTGCTCGAACCCCTGGGCTTCGCGATAGAGCACCTGCGCTTCGGCGACACGGACAACCTGTGGGCCCGCCGTGGCAATACCGGTCCGGTACTGTGTTTTGCCGGGCACACCGATGTGGTGCCACCCGGACCGCTCGAGCAATGGAGCCTGGATCCGTTCGCACCCGAAATTCGCGCCGGACTGCTCTACGGACGCGGCGCCGCCGACATGAAGGCAAGTCTCGCGGCCATGGTCGGGGCGGTGAAGGACTTCCTGGCGCGCCATCCGCAGCCCGCCGGGTCGATCGCCTTCCTGATCACCAGCGACGAGGAAGGCCCCGCCCAGGATGGTACCGTTCGGGTCATGGAGACGCTGCACTCGCGCGGCGAGAAGATCGACTGGTGCGTGGTGGGTGAACCTTCAAGCCATCGTCAGCTCGGCGATGTCGTGCGCGTCGGTCGCCGCGGCTCGTTCTCCGGAATCATCACCGTGAAGGGCGTGCAGGGCCACGTTGCCTATCCTGAACTTGTACACAATCCGATCCACGACTTCGCCCGACTGGTCGCGCATCTTGCAGCGCATCCGCTCGACGAGGGCAACGCGTTTTTCCCGCCCACGAGCTTCCAGACCGTGTGGGTCGAGACCGGCATCGGCGCGCCCAACGTCGTGCCGGGTTCACTGCGCGCCCGCTTCAACTTCCGCTATTCGACCCAGTGGACGCACAAGACCCTGAGCGCGCACGTCGAGGGCCTGCTTCGCGAGCTTGGCATCGACTACGAGATCGAGTGGCGCCTGGCGGGCGAGCCGTTTCTGACCCGCGAGGGCCGGCTCACTGCGGCGGTGCAGGAGGCCGTGCGCGAACAGCTTGGCGTGGACCCAGAGCTATCGACCGGCGGCGGCACCTCGGATGGTCGCTTCATCGCGCCCTACGGGGTGGACGTGATTGAGCTCGGCCCAATCAATGCTAGCATCCACAAAATAGATGAGCATGTCAGCATCAAAGATATTGAAAGATTAAGAAAGACTTATGACACAATTCTTGAGAGATTATTAACACAATAAACCACCCGGCAGGAGGGAATGCAACATGGCGAATTACAAAATCGAAGATCTGGAAGGCGTTGGTAAGGTCAGCGGCGAGAAGCTTCGCGCAGCAGGCATCAAGGACACCGACGCATTGCTCGCGGCGTGCGCCACAGTCCGCCAGCGTGAAGAGCTTGCCACGAAAGCCGACGTCTCAGCCAAACGCCTGCTGAAGTGGGCAAACATGGCAGATCTCTACAGAATCAAAGGGGTAGGATCGGAATTTTCCGAGCTGCTTGAGGCAGCTGGCGTGGATACCGTCCCTGAGCTCGCGCAGCGCAACGCGGCGAACCTGACGGCTGCCATGGCGGCAGCGAATGAACAGAAGAAGCTGACCCGCCGCGTCCCCACCGAGACCGAAGTCGGCAAATGGATCGCCGAGGCCAAGCAGCTGCCCCGCGCACTGCACTACTGATTCGCCCGGGAGCAAGCAGCGTGAGCACTGAACTGATCAGCACTCTGACCTCCCAGCTCGGCATCACCGCCCCACAGGCCAGTGGCGGTGCCGGGCTTCTGATGAAGCTCGCCCGCGACCGCCTGTCCTCGGGCGAATTCCAGCAGGTCGCCTCTGCCATTCCCGGGCTCGACGGCCTGCTCCAGGCGGCACCCTCCACCGAGGGCGGCGGCATGATGGGCATGCTGGGCAAGGCGATGGGCGGCCAGGCCGGCGACCTGGCGCAGCTGGCCAGCGGCTTCTCCAAGCTCGGACTCGACCCTGGCATGATCCAGAATTTCATCCCGGTCATAATGGGGTTCGTCCAGCAGCACGGCGGAGCATCGGTCGCAGCAATCCTGCAGAACGCGATGAAAAGGTAGGGAATGCCAGAAGGCGCCTGAAGCGTGGCAGGGCGTAGCCGCAGGCGGGACCGTCGCCCGCAGGGATGCGGGCGCCGA
>CAYLNP010000056.1:0-13940 GCA_964384925.1 uncultured Woeseiaceae bacterium | reverse complement strand
CGCAGGTGATGTCGGAACCGCCACCGGAACGGACCGCCGACTCAAATCAGGTGCCATGGCCATTACCGTAGATGCGCGCCCGCGGCCGTGCGCACCGGGCCTGCATGGGCGCTTGGCCAACGCGCCGCTGGCAAGGGTTGGTAGAGTGTCTCATCGGCGAGAATCGGCGTGAGCGCCTCGGCCAGCACCTTGGCCCAGTGAGCCTGGCCTTCTTCACGCTCGATGAGATCCTGGCGGATCTCGATCGAGATGGTCGGCCGGCCGAATCGCTCGGCGTGATGATCCACCGTGAAGTCCGCCGGATGACGGCCCGAGTAGGGCTCGTTGTCGCCGACGACAATACCGCCACGCGCGCGCAGGTGACGCATGAACGGCAGCGGGATGCGCGGGTCGCGATCCCACAGCACGCCGATCTGCCACGGCCGCACGAGGCCGTACATGCGCGGCGTAAAGCTGTGAATGCTCACGAGCACGGGCGACATACCGCCCTTCGCGCGACGTTCGAGCTGCGCCTCGATGGCATGGTGGTAGGGCCAGTAGAGTTCATCGCGCCGGGTCGCGCGCGCTGCGGCATCCAGCGCAAGGTTGCCGGGAATCAGCACCCCGTCGCTGATCACCGGCATGCACGCGGCGCTGTCGGGCCGCCGGTTGCAGTCAGCCACCAGCCGCGAATATCCCGCCAGCATCACCGGCAGGTCAAGCGCGCGCGCCAGCTGCGCGGAGACACCGGCCGCACCGATATCCCAGGCGATATGCTCGCGCAGCAGTCCCGGGTTCAGACCCAGGCTGTGCAGCGCCTCGGGTATCCGGTTGGAGGCATGATCGCAGACCACCAGACCGCAACCGCCCGCCTCAGCGTTGTCCAGCGTGAACGCGGCGGGTTCGCTATCGGTCAGCAGGCGTGACTTCGGGGCGAGCGCACTTGGCGCATCCGACAACATCGCGGTGGGGTCCTCCAGAACCGGCCAGACAGGCGGGCCAGTGTACCGGAGAATGGCAGGCTTCAGGCGCTCTGGCGCAGGGCCTCGCTGGCCGGCAGTTCCGCGACCGGCTGCGGCACGGCGATGTGGTAGCCCTGGGCGTAGGCTACACCGATCTCGGCCAGCCGCTGCAGCACCTCGCCGCTCTCCACGCGCTCGGCGATGGTCTGTATCCCCATGGCCAGTCCGACCTTGTTGATGGCATCCACCATGCTGTGGTCGATGCGATCGCGGAACACGTTCTTGATGAACTGCCCGTCGATCTTCAGGAAGTCCACCGGCAGGGTCTTCAGGTAGGTGAACGATGACAGGCCGCTGCCGAAATCATCGAGCGAGAACTTCGCGCCCAGGCGCTTGAGTTCGTGCATGAAGTGCGCGACATGCACGAGGTTGCTGATGGCGGCGGTTTCGGTGATCTCGAAGCAGATCGCCCCGGCCGGCGGTTTGAGCCGCTCGAACTCCGCGACCACGTAGCTCAGGAATTTCGTGTCGCTCAGCGATGTGCCCGAGAGGTTCACCGACAGCGTGTAGGGATGCTGTGTGGATCGGCACACCAGCCGTTCCATGGCCTCGCGCACCACCCAGCGATCCAGCATGGGCATCAGGTTGTAACGCTCAGCGGCCGGAATGAATTCGCTGGGCGGCACCAGCTTGCCGTGCTCGTCGCGCATGCGCAGCAGCAGTTCGTAGTGACCGCTGCGATCCGGATTCTCGCCGATCGCGATGATCGGCTGGAAGTACAGCTCCAGGCGCTCGTCCTCGATGGCGTGACTGATGCGCGACACCCACTGCATCTCCTTGTGCTTTTCGGGCACATCGCCCTCCTCGCACAGGTGAATGCGGTTGCGTCCCTCGTCCTTGGCGGCATAGCAGGCGACGTCGGCGAGGCTGAACACCTCGTCGGCACTGGGACTGGCGGCGGTGACGCTGACCACACCGATGCTGGCAGATACCGACATCGAGCGTTCCTTCCAGCAGAAGCGATGCTCGAGGATGGCCTCGCGCAGGTCATCGGCCACCTGCAGGGCCTTTCGTGCGGGGCAGTCCTGCAGCAGCAGCGCAAATTCATCACCGCCGATGCGTGCGAGTACATCGCTGGTGCGCACACGCGAGAGCAGCACTTCGGTGACCTGCTTGAGCAGATGATCGCCGGCGACATGACCGGCCGTGTCGTTGACGACCTTGAACTGGTCCAGATCCAGGTAGAGCAGCGCGTGCATGCGCTCGGGATGGCGACGCACCTCGTCGAGCGAATGCGCCAGCCGGCCTTCGAACTCTGTGCGATTGATCAGCCCGGTGAGTGGATCGTGGCTGGACTGGTAGTTGAGCTGGCGCTGCAGGCGCTCTTCCTTGCTGACATCGTGGAACACCATGACCGCGCCGATCACACGACCTTCGCGATCACGGATCGGAGCAGCCGAATCCTGCACATTGACATCGACGCCATTACGTCCCACCACCACCGCCTGCTCCGGCAGGCGCACCTTGCGACCCTCGCGCAGGCAGCGGCGCACGGGATTTTCGATCACGGTACGTTCGCTGGCATCCACGATCGTCAGCACCTCGTCGATCGGTCGGCCGCGCGCGGCGCGTGCCTCCCAGCCGATGAGCTCCTCGGCAGCCGGATTCAGATCGGTGACGGCACCTGAAGCATCTGTGGTGATTACCGCATCGCCGATCGATTTGAGCGTGACCAGCAAGCGCTCTTTCTCCTCGAATACAGCCATCTCGGCGAGCTTGCGTTCGCTGATGTCGGTGAGCGTGCCCTCGTAGTGCAGCAAGCGGCCTTCGGCATCACGCACGGCGCGACCGTTTTCCAGCACCACGATCTCGCGCCCGTCACGACGGCGCAGATGCAGTTCCTGGTTACGGATGACGCCGTCGCGCTCCATAGTCCGCGCACTGGCATCACGCTCGCCCACGTGGACATGAAAATCCTGCGCGCGCCCGGCTTCGCGCAGCTGCGCCTCCGAGTCGTAACCGAGCATTTGCACCAGCGCGGGATTGGCTGCGAGGATCTCGCCGGACGGGGATGTCTGGTAGACACCGTCGACGACGTTTGCGAACAGCTCGCGCCAGCGCGCCTCGCTGCTGCGCAGCGCGTGCTCATCCTCACGTCGCTCGATGGCAATGCCGGCGAGCTGGGCAAAGCGCGCGATCGCATCGAGTTCATCGGTGCGCGGCGATCGGTGCTCGGCAAAATACACGTCCAGCGTGCCCTGCAGGCACTGGCCGGCAGTGATGATCGGGGTGGCACAGCAGGCGCGCAACCCGGCAGTGGCGGCCAGCGCCGAAAGTTCGCGCCAGGTCACATCGGTAGAGATGTCCTGCACGATCACCTGTCGGCCCATCGAGGCGGCGGCGGCGGCGCTGCCGGCACGCAGACCCACCTCGGTACATTCGAGCGCTGCGCGAAGTGCTCCGGGCAAGGTGGGCGCGGCACCTACCCTAAGGCGCGCATGATCCTCGTCCAGCAGCATGACGGCACAACGCACACCCTGATCGAAGCGTTCCAGCGCGCGACAGATCGCCGCGAGCGTGCGTTCCAGCGGTGCATTGGCGGCGATGAGCTCGAGCACCTGGCGCTCGGCGTGGGCCATCACCTCGGCGCGCTTGCGCGACGAGATGTCGATCAGGCTGGCGCGAATCAGGCGGCGGCGAGAGGATGGCAGGCGCGTGAAGCGCACCTCGCAGGGCAGATCACGACCCTCGGCATCACGATGCAGCCACTCGAACACGGGGCTGCCGCCGTTGAGCGCTCGCGACACATAGCCACGCTCGATGCCGAAGGATGGCAGACCGTCGGGCTGCAACGGTGCCGAGATATCTTCCGGTCCCAGCGCCAGCAGTTCTTCACGGGCCATGCGAAAGACACTGGCGGCATTCTCGTTGGCATCGACGAAGCGCCCGCGATCCACGTCGAGCACAAGGATCACTTCAGTGGAGTTCTCCACCAGCGCGCGGTAGCGGGCCTCACTTTCCTTGAGGGCCTGCTCGGAGCGGTAGCGTTCGGTGATGTCGCGCAGACACAGGATGTACATCCCTTCGCCGTGCACCACCAGTCGACTGACGGCAATCTCGGCCTTGAAGTGATCACCGTCGCGACGCCGCGCCTCGACCTCCTGGCTGGCCAGATCGACGATCGTGTCGTCGGCGCGCTGTGAAAGTCTATCCAGGTAGGCCTTCGGGCGCGTCTTGTAAGGCAGCAGCGCCTCGATGGTCAGACGCTCCATCTCGTCGGGTGAATAGCCGAACACACGCAGTCCCGCCGAATTGCAGGTCAGCACGCGGCCCTGGTCATCCAGGGTCAGGATTGCATCCTTGACGTTGTCGAGCACGGCCTCGACGGTGGCGAGCTCGGTGAGCGAGGTCGCGTCGTGCAGACGATGCCGGCCCGAGTGACTCAGGCTGTCGAGAGACCGTCCCTGGGTGTCGAGATGATCGGAGTTTGAAGTCCTGCGACTGCGCAGAAACTGGAAGCGGTGCGTCGCTTTGTCATAATACGCGCCAACGGTCTGCAGCCGCTCATCCAGGTTCCGGACAGTGGGTCCGAGGTCCTGGCCTATCGACGCCGTAGTGTCGAAAGGCTCCTGCATGGCTCATCCGTGTGGCGCAACTCCAGAGCTGCAATCTTTCGCGGAATCAGCGGCAACCACCGTGATGCAGGTCTCGATTCGGAACACAGCCGGGAAATAATTCCCCGTTTTTTTATAGGCTTATGTTCAATGGGCGCGGCGTACCCCGGGCCGTTTACTCTCAGCTGCCCTGGTGATGACCGTGATGGGGGCTGTGTTCTTCGATGAGTGTGCCCGCCGGTGCATGCGCATGCATCAGTCGATCATGCGCGAGCACCACCCAGATACCAAGGATAATCAACAAGGCACCCGCCGCGCGACGCAAGCCCACACGCCGCGGCATTCGCGCCGCACCTGTGCCGGCCGCGTAACCGGTCGCTGCCATCGCCAGGCTCGTGCCGAGACCGAAGCTGCCCATCAGCATGCCACCGGTAAGCGGCGAGCCACTGGCCGCGGCGGCGGCGAGCATCGTGTACACGAGCCCGCACGGCAGCCAGCCCCAGATCAGCCCCGCGGCATAGGCGCCTAACGGTCCGCGCAGCCGGAAGCTGCGTTGCGCGAGCGGGCGCATGCGCGCCCAGACCCGGGCACCCGCACGTTCGAGCAGCTGCAGCCCCGGCAGCGTGAACGCAAGCGATACCCCCATCACCACGAACAGCGCGCCGGTAAACCAGGTCAGTATCCGCCCCAGACCGTGCAGCCCCAGACCTTCGACGAGGCTCCAGCCCAGCGCCCCGACCACCGCGCCGCCAACCATGTAGGTGCTCACACGCCCGGCGCTGTTGAGCAGCGGCGCGAGCCATCGGCGCGAATCGCTGGTCCCCATCGCCAGGGCCGAGGCGATGCCGCCGCACATGCCCAGGCAATGCACGCCACTGCCCACCAGGCCGACGAGGAAGGCGCCGGCGATGGTCAGGGTCATCGGCGTTTCGAACCCGGACGCCTGGGTGGAGTCCGCGCCGGATCATCTGTCTGCCCTGCTTCGGCCTCATGCTGCGTCTGCCCGGCTTCGGCCTGATCCGGATCAGGCTTCTTCGCGGTGGATTTGTCATCCATCAGGATGCGCCAGGCTTCCACATCGAGATTCTCGAACTGCCGCGTACGCACCGCCCAGAAGAATGCCCAGATCGCAAATACCAGCAGCACCAGCGTCAACGGGATCAGGACGAAAATGATGTTCATCGCGCCGTGCGCCCGCGCAGCAACACCATCACCGTGTGCCCAGCGCTTCGGGTGCGCGCTGCGGGACCGACGCCCGGGCCCTGACACCTCGCACCCGACCCAGTCGCAGCGCGTTGAGCACCACGACCAGTGAAGAGGTGGACATGCCGATCGCCGCCAGCCACGGCGGGATCATGCCCATGGCGGCCAGCGGCAATGCACTGGCGTTGTAGGCCAGAGAAAGCGCAAGGTTCTGGCGCACGATGCGCAGCGTGCGCCGCGCCAGTGACACGCCATCGGCCAGCGGTGCCAGCGAGTCGCCCAGCAGCACGATGCTGGCAGCGTTCTGCGCAAGTCCGGTGCCACGCGCCAGCGCCACCGAGACATCGGCGCCGGAGAGCACCGGTGCATCGTTGATGCCGTCACCCACCATCACGACGCGTCGACCGGCCGACTGCAGCGCACGCACGCGCGCAAGCTTGTCCTCGGGCAACAGACCAGCCTCCCAGCGATCGATACCCAGGGCTGCTGCGACCGACGCCACCGCCGCGGCATGGTCCCCGCTGACGAGTTGTGGCGACAGGCCCATGGCCTGGAGTCGCTCAAGCGTGCTGGCCGCGTCAGCGCGAAGCTCGTCGCTGACGCGGAAACTGGCAAGCCAGCCATCGCGGTCGGCAAGCAGCACCTGACTGCCACAGTCTTCGGCCTCGGCGGCAGGCAACGCTGTGCGCACCCAGCCGGTCAAAAAGTCGCGACGGCCGATGCGATAGACATGGCCATCGACACTGCCCTGCAGGCCCAGACCCGGATGGGTCTCGACCTCCTCGGCCAGCATCAAGGCGCCCGCCGGTGCTGCGCCGAATGCCGCCGCAAGCGGATGCTCGCTATGCGCCTCCAGCGCCGCGGCCAGTGCCAGGGCCGCGGGCTCATCGATGTGGGCCGCCGTGTGCACACCTGTCAGGCGAACCCGTCCGCGCGTCAGCGTGCCGGTCTTGTCCAGCAGTACCGTGTCGGCACGCGCCAGTCGTTCCAGACTGCCCGGACGTGTCACCAGCAGACCGCGGCGAGCCATCGCGCCGGTGCCGACGGTCAGCGCCGCCGGCATGGCCAGTGCCAGCGCGCAGGGGCAGGTGACGACCAGCACGGCCAGCGTGATCCCGAAAGCGCGCGACGGATCAATCTGCCACCAGATCCCGAACACACACGCACCCGCCACGAGAATACCGGCGACGAACCAGCGCGCCACCCGATCTGCGGCCAGCACCATCGGCGGACGCTGCGCCTGGGCACGATGCAACATGCGCGCGATGCCGGAGAGCAGCGTATCGCCGCCCGTGCGACGGATCTCGACATCCACCGCAGAGCCGAGATTCAGGCTGCCGCCGATCACCGGCTGGCCGACGGCACGTGTCAGCGGCCGCGACTCGCCGGTGAGCAGGGACTCATCCACGCGCGTGTACCCGGACAGCAGCACACCGTCGGCCGGGAAGGCCTCGCCACTGCGGACACGCACACGATCCCCGACGCTCAGTTCAGCCACGCCGACATGCTCGACGCCGGCGTCTTCACCAATGCGCATGGCCGTTTGCGGACTCAGGCGCGCGAGTGCATCGGCGGCATCGCCGGTACGATGACGCGCCAGCATTTCAAGGTAGCGGCCAAGCAGCAGGAAGAACGTGAACATCATGATCGAGTCATAGTAGACCTCGCCGTGACCGATGAACGTGAACCACAGACTCGCCACATAGCCCAGCCCGATGGCCAGCGCCACCGGCACGTCCATGCTGATGGTGCCGCCACGCAGATCGCGCCACGAGCGCTGGAAGAAAGGTGCGGCGGAATAGAACACCACAGGCGTGGCCACCAGCATGCTCACCAGCCGGAAGAACTGGTGGTAGGTTTCATCCATGTCGCGCGGCAGGCCCAGATAAACGGCCGCGGCAAAGGTCATCACCTGCATGGCACCCACGGCGGCGACGAACAGGCGCTTCAGATGTGTGCGCCTCTCGCGTGCCTGCGCCTCGAGCACGACATTGCCCTGCACCGGCAACGGCTGATAACCCAGCGCAGAGACCCGGCCCAGCAGCTCGGACAGTCGCACCCCCGCCGGATCCCATACCAGGCGCATGCGTCCGGTGGCCAGTGCCACCTGGGCTTCGTGCACGCCATCGATGCGCGCAAGCGAGGATTCGATCAGCCAGGTGCACGCAGCGCAGCGAATGCCCTCCAGCAGGATGTCGGACTCACGCAGTGCCGACGCACCGCAGGTATGCGACACGCAGGCGAGCATCTGTGGTCGATCGTAGACTTCGAAGCGACTGGTATCGCCCGGCGGCGGTGGCGTCGGTGCACCACCGGCTTCGCGGAAACGGTAGAAGTTGGCAAGCCCAAGATCACCAATCAGCTGCGCTGCGGCCTGACACCCGGCACAGCACATGGACTGCTCGAGCCCGTCGATCTCGACACGCAGCTGCACGCCGCGCGGCACGGGCTCACCGCAATGAAAGCATGCGGTCACACCGACTCCCGCACACCGCGCATGTGTGCATCCCCGCTGGGGGGGCGCAGCGGCACGACCGGGCTGGCCGTGCCAAGTTCACCCGTGAGCCGCCAGCTGCGCGTGTCGGGTTCCAGCTGCAGGTAGTAGCGGCCCGGGGCGAGTGCCTCGACCACGGCTCGCCACGCATCGCCGTCGTAGCGCAGCAGCACCTCGCGGTCGAGTTCGGCACGCGTGGGATGGCGCATCGCGAGATTCAGCGTCACCGGCAGACGCTCGCGAGGCGATTCAATCACAAGTTCGATGGCGCGTGCGTCATCGCCGCCTGAGGCTGCGTGTACCGTCACCTGCGCCGTCAATCCCAGCTCGGCGGCCATGCGATCGCGCTCCATGCGCTTTTCGGTGTAGCGCGCGATCGACGAATAGTCATCGACCACCAGCGGGTTGGGTGAATTGATTGCCGTGAACAGCAGGGACAGGCCTGCGAACACGCCCGCCGCCGGCGGGATCATCACCAGCCACGGCCAGCCCTGACGATACCAGGGACGTGTCTGGCGATCCGGCGTAGGCTCATTGTCAGCGTCGTTCATTGCGATCGTCTCCAGGCTTAGGACCAATGGTGCTTGCTCGAGCCTCGGATGGCGTTTGCTGCGGGAGGTCTTTGGCGGAATGGCTCCCTTCGGTCCGCTTTATTTCCGCCAAAGACCTCCCGCAGCAAACGCCGGTCTCGCCGCATGAGCCGGGGCCTCACGACTCGGGCATGAAAAAGCGCGTGCGCTGGCTCGCGCTCACCGCAGGATCAGTGCTCGAAGTCACCTCGACGATGACATCATAGCTGCCTTCGTCCAGGGCCCCGCGTGGCACACGCACGCGTGCAGGCACCGCGCGGATCTCCCCGGCGGCCAGCGTCAGCGACGCGGCGCCGAAATCGATCCGCGCCTCGGGCAGTTCCCTTGCGCTGATCACGAAACTCTGCTCGCTCTGCTGCTTGTTGAGCACGCGCAGCATATAGACGTTTTCGATGAAGCCACCGGGCACCTCGCGGTACAGGGCGTTGCGATCACGGATCACATCGATCTCCACGGCACTGCGATTGGCGATCGACCACGCAAACGCCGCGAACAGCGCGAGCAGCAGACCGGCATAGATCAGCGTGCGCGGTCGCACCGTCCGGCTGGGCTTGCTCTCGATGGCGTTCTGTGTGGAGTAGCGGATCAGCCCGCGCGGGTAATTCATCTTGTCCATCACCGAATCGCAGGCGTCGATGCAGGCTGCACAGGCAATGCACTCGTATTGCAGCCCCTCGCGGATGTCGATGCCGGTCGGACACACCTGGACGCACAGGGTGCAGTCGATACAGTCACCGAGCCCGCGGGCCTTGGGGTCCTCGTCGCGGCGGCGGCCGCCGCGCGGTTCACCGCGTGATTCGTCATAACCGATGATCAGCGTGTCACGGTCGAACATCGCGCTCTGGAAGCGCGCATAGGGACACATGTACAGGCACACCTGCTCACGCAGGTAGCCGGCGTTGCCATAGGTGGCAAAGCCGTAGAACAGCACCCAGAACGTCTCCCAGGGTCCGGTCGAGAAGGTCGCGATCTTGCCGGCAAGGTCGATGATCGGCGTGAAGTAGCCAACGAAGGTAAAGCCGGTGAACAGCGCGAAGCTCACCCACAGCACCTGCTTGGCACTCTTGCGCAGCAGCTTCTCACGACTCCAGGGTGCACTGTCGAGTTTCATGCGCTTCGCGCGTGGTCCCTCGGTGATGCGCTCCATCCACAGGAAAGCTTCAGTCCACACAGTCTGCGGACAGGCATAGCCGCACCACAGACGTCCGGCCAGGGCTGTCACAAAGAACAGGGTCAGCGCGGCCATGATCAAGAGCCACGCCATGAACAGGAAGTCCTGCGGCCAGAAGGTCAGCCCGAAGATGTGAAACTGGCGGGCCGGCAGATCGAACAGGATCGCCTGGCGCTCATCCCAGCGCAGCCACGGGCCCAGATAATAGGCGCCCAGCAACAACCAGGCGGCCGCGACACGCAGGCGTGCGAACACACCGCTGACTTCGCGAGGGTAGATCTTGGGCGCCGAGGCATACAGCGTCTCGACGTTCTGGTCGCCCGCGATACTCATGGCCTGGGACGTTCATGTCGGCGCGCGTCATTGCGCCGGACCGCGGTCCGCTGCATGAAGCTCGTCAGGGTGCTGGCGCTGATCGCCATGCCCCAGAAGAAGAAAAAGCCGATGGCATAGCCGGCCATGCGGCTGATATCCAGGCTGGGCGTGGTGATGTCAGCGAGTGCCAGCGGATCGACCACGCCGAAGAACACCACACTGGCGACAGATGCGGCCAGAAACGAGGCCCACAGTACGTTGGCCACGTCCTGCTGGAGCGTGGTCCAGCGCGGCGGCGGATGTGCCGAAGGCGGAGTCCCGGAAACTCTGGGGTCGGGTGACGCAGGCGTCGGTGCGTTCATCAGTCCTCGAGGTTCAGTCCGTAGACGTAGGCTGCAAGTACGTGCACACGCTGGTCGCCGAGCAGCGGTGCCTGGGCAGGCATCTCGTTGGCCACACCGTCGCGGATGATCCGGGCGATGCGCGTGCGGCTGCCGCCATGCAGCCAGATGTCATTGGTCAGGTTCGGCGCACCCAGCGCCGGATTGCCACGGCCATCGGCACCATGACAGGCCACGCAGAACATGTCGTAGCGCGGCCTGCCGGCCTCGGCAAGCGCTGCATCATGCTCACGGCCGGCGAGCTTCAGCGTGTACTCGGTCACCTCGGTTACACCGTCTTCGCCAAGCGCCGCACCCCAGCCAGGCATCACGCCGACACGCCCGCGCGCGATACTCTGCGTAATCGCTTCGGGGCTCCCGCCCCACAGCCAGTCCCCGTCGGTGAGGTTCGGGAAACTCAGCGCGCCGCGCGCATCCGACCCATGACAGGTGGCACAGTTGTTCATGAACAGATTGTGACCGGCGCGCATGGCCGCCTCATCGCGTGCAAGCTCGGGGATCGGCACGGCGGCGAAGCGCTCGAAGATCTCGGCATACACTGCTTCGGCCCGGGCAACCTCCCGGTCATACTGACCGATCTGCGACCAGCCCAGCAGCCCACGGAAATTGCCCATACCCGGATACAGCAGCAGGTAGCCGATCGAAAATATGATCGAGATGTAGAACATGTTCAGCCACCAGCGCGGCAGCGGATTGTTGTACTCCTCGAGATCGCCGTCCCAGACGTGGTGGGTGGTGGCGCCCTCCTCTTTCGGAATGGGCTTGGAGGTCCAGCGAATCAGCCACCAGATCCCCAGGATGCTGGCGACCGTCAGCACGATGATGTACCAGCTCCAGAACGTGCTCATCTACTTTTGGTCTCCTGCGCCCGTGTCGCGCGCGTTGGTCGACCCGGCTCGCCGGGGTTTGGCCTCCTGGTCTTCTTCATCCAGTGCCAGGCGCGCAGCTTCATCAAAGTCCTTCTTGCGTGCGCGACCCCAGGCCCAGATGACGATGCCGGTGAAGGCAATGAACATCAGCACCAGGCTCGCCGTGCGGAATGTGACCATGTCCATGCGGCGCGTCTCCCTGAAGCCGGCTTCTAACGCCGGCCCTGCAGGTTCGTACCCAGCAGCTGCAGGTAGGCGATCAGCGCATCCATCTCGGTACGCCCCTCGACGTCCGCGGCGGCACGCTCGATCTGCTCATCCGTATACGGATCACCCAGCATGCGCAGCCGGCGCATTTTCAGTGGTGTGCGCGTGTGGTCGACGAGTCGATCCTCCAGCCACGGATAGCCGGGCATGTTCGACTCGGGCACGAGGTCGCGCGGATTGATCAGGTGCAGGCGATGCCATTCATCGGAGTAGCGCCCGCCCACCCGCGCGAGATCCGGACCGGTGCGCTTGGAGCCGAACTGGAACGGCCGGTCGTAGACGCTCTCCCCGGCCAGTGAGTAATGGCCGTAACGTTCGGTTTCCGCACGAAACGGCCGGATCATCTGCGAATGACAGTTGTAACAGCCTTCGCGCACGTAGATGTCGCGACCCTCGAGCTCCAGCGCCGGATACGGCTCGATGCCCTCGGCGGGCTGCACGATGGGCGCTGAGAACATCAGCGGTACGATCTCCACCAGCCCGCCGATACTGATGACGGCCACGATCAGCACGCCCATCAGGCCGACTTTTCTTTCTACGACATCATGTTTCATCGCTGGGATTCCCTGCGCTGTGCGCGCTCAAGCGGCGACTGCCGTGACGACCGGCTCATCGACCACCTCGGCACGCTGTGCGATCGTCTTCCAGACGTTGTAGACCATGATCAGCATGCCGGCGAGATAGAGCACACCGCCGAGCAGGCGCACCGCGTAGTACGGATAGGTGGCCGCGATGCTCTCGATGAAGGTATAGGTGAGCGTGCCATCGGCATTCACCGCCCGCCACATCAGGCCCTGCATGACACCGGCCATCCACATCGCGGCGATGTAGAGCACCACGCCAATGGTCGCGATCCAGAAATGCCAGTCCATCAGCTTGATGCTGTACATCTGCTTGAGGCCATATACCCGGGGGATCAGCGCGTAGAGCGAACCCATCGTGATGAAGCCCACCCAGCCCAGCGCGCCTGCGTGCACATGCCCGACCGTCCAGTCCGTGTAGTGCGACAGCGCGTTGACTGTCTTGATCGACATCATCGGACCTTCGAAGGTCGACATGCCGTAGAACGACAGCGACACGATCAGGAACTTCAGGATCGGATCGGTGCGCAGCTTATGCCAGGCCCCCGAGAGCGTCATGATGCCGTTGATCATGCCGCCCCAGCTTGGCGCCAGCAGCATCAGTGAGAACACCATGCCCAGCGACTGTGCCCAGTCGGGCAGCGTCGTGTAATGCAGGTGATGGGGCCCCGCCCACATGTAGATGGAGATCAGCGCCCAGAAGTGGATCACCGACAGCCGATAGGAGTAGATCGGGCGCTGCGCCTGCTTGGGCACGAAGTAGTACATCATGCCCAGGAAGCCGGCAGTGAGGAAAAAGCCCACGGCGTTATGCCCGTACCACCACTGCACCATCGCATCGACCACGCCTGAGTAGATCGGGTAGGACTTCCACAGCCCCACCGGGATCGCCAGGTTGTTGACGATATGCAGCACTGCGATGGTGATGATGTAGGCAGCGAAGAACCAATTGGCCACGTAGATATGCTTGACGCGCCGCTGCGCGATGGTGCCGAAGAACACCACGGCATAGGCGACCCAGACCACGGCAATGACGATCGCGATCGGCCACTCGAGTTCCGCGTACTCCTTGCCCTGCGTGATGCCCAGCGGCAGGGTGATGGCCGCAGCGACGATCACCGCCTGCCAGCCCCAGAACGTGAAGGCGGCAAGCTTCGGCATGAACAGGCGCACATGACAGGTACGCTGGACAATGTAGTAGGAGGTGGCAAACAGGCCGCTGCCACCGAAAGCGAAGATCACCGCATTGGTGTGCAGCGGTCGCAGCCGGCCGTAGCTCAGCCAGGGAATATCAAAGTTCAGCGCCGGCCACAGCAGCTGGGCGGCGATGATCACCCCCACCAGCATGCCGACCACGCCCCACACGACCGTCATTATCGCGAACTGCCGCACCACGCGGTCGCTGTAGATCTCGGTACTGCTCATCGATTGGTGTGCCCCTGGCGCCGGATGAACGGGCCGCTCCGCTCGCAACCGCGACCGGCCTCCCCTTAA
>CAYLNP010000055.1:0-14014 GCA_964384925.1 uncultured Woeseiaceae bacterium | reverse complement strand
TCCGCAGGAATGCCGCGTCGTCGTCGGGGTTCACGGCCAGGCGCAGATATGCCATTGCATCCTTGACCTCACCGCGCTCGAAGAACGACGTGCCACCGGAGATCACGTAGGGCACACCCAGGTCACGCAACGCGGTTTCGAATACGCGCGCCTGGTGGTTGCTGCGATAGAGCACTGCGTACTCACCGAACTTGCGACCGTGCAGCCGGTGGCCGGCGACGATCTCGGCAGCCACCCGTTCGGCCTCGTCGAGCGCCGAGTGCGCGGTCATCACGCGCACCGGGTCGCCGTGGCCCGCCGCACTCCACAGCCGCTTCTGATACAGATGCGGATTACCGCTGATCAGGCGGTTGGCCACATTGAGGATGCGCTGCGAGCAGCGGTAGTTCTGTTCCAGCTTGACCACTTCGAGCGCCGGCCAGTCGCGTGCGAGCGCTTCGAGATTGTCGGCACGCGCGCCCCGCCACGCATAGATCGACTGGTCGTCGTCACCGACCACCGTGAAGCGGCCTGACTCGCCGGCGAGCACCTGCAGCAGCGCGTACTGGGCATGATTGGTGTCCTGGTACTCGTCCACCAGCAGATAGCGGATGCGGTGTTGCCACGCAGCCAGGCGCTCGGGCTCCTCGCGCAGCACGCGCACGGGCAGACTGAGCAGATCGTCGAAATCCACGGCGTTGTAGGCCAGCAGCGCACGCTGGTAGCGCGCATAGATGGGCACGTAACGGATTTCCAGTTCATCGCGCGCCGCGCGGGCTGCCTGCTCCGGGGCGACGAGTGCGCTTTTCCACGACGAGATGCAGGCCTGCACCGCATCGGCGCCAGCCTCGCCGAGATTGTCCGCCTTCATCGCCTCGCGCAGCAGCATCTGGCTGTCGGCCGCATCCATGATCGAGAAGCGCGGCTTGTAGCCCAGCGCGGTGCATTCGCTGCGGAAGATCTCCAGACCCAGACGGTGGAAGGTCGAGACACGCAGCGCGCTGACGCATTCGCGGCCCAGGCGCTCGGCCAGGCGCCCGGTCATCTCGCGCGCAGCCTTGTTGGTGAACGTCACCGCACAGATGTGCTCGGGCAGCATGCGCTGCACCGCCAGCAGGTGGGCGATCTTCTCGGTGATCACGCGCGTCTTCCCGCTGCCTGCGCCGGCAAGCACCAGCAGCGGGCCTTCGATGTGCGCGATTGCCTGGCGTTGTGCGGCGTTGAGGTCGGACATGAGGGGTACGCGGGGATCCCGGGGCGGGGGAGCGGACGGCGCAGTCTAGGGGCTTGAACTCCGACGGTCCAGGCAACGCAGCGCCAGTGCCTGTGCAAGCTGCGGTGCGGCGATCGTCACCGCGTGGCCGGCGGAATTCTGCGCGGATTTCTGTGCAGCGCAGGCGGTTGTGGCGCGAACGCAGGAGAGATCTGCGATGGTCAGGGCCAGGCGCAGAATACGGTCCTGGGCGCGGGCCGACAGATCGAACTGCTGTGCCGCGCGCATCAGCAGTCGTCGACCCGGTCCATCCGGCTGCGCCAGGCTGCGCAACCGTGCTGCCGGCAGCCAGGCGTTGAGCACGCCCTGGCGGGCGAGCTGACGTTCGCAGGCAGCGTGTACCCCGACAGCAAGCTGCTCGCTCGGCGGGCCCGGCAGCGCGCTGCCGTCATGCAGGTTGACCCGTGAAATCTCCACGTGCATGTCGATGCGGTCGAGCAGCGGACCGGAGACCCGTTGCTGATAGCGGCGCACCTGCTCCGCGGTACACCCGCAACGCCCGGACGGATCGCCGAGGTAGCCGCAGGGGCACGGGTTCATCGCCGCAATCAGTTGCAATCGGGCCGGGAAGTCCGCCGCCCGACCGGCCCGGGAGATGACGATATGGCCGTTCTCCAGGGGCTCGCGCAGCGCCTCGAGCGCGCGACGCTGGAACTCCGGCAGCTCATCGAGAAACAGCACGCCACGATGCGCCAGCGACACCTCGCCGGGCGTTGGGCAGCCGCCGCCGCCCACCAGCGCCACCATCGAGGCTGAATGGTGCGGGGCGCGCCACGGCCGGCTCAGGAACTCCGTGGCTTTGACCGCATGGCCGGCGGCAGAGCGCACGGCTGCCACTTCCAGCGCGTGGGCCTGATTCAGGGGCGGCAGCAGCGCCGGCAGGCGCGCCGCGAGCATGCTCTTGCCGCTGCCGGGCGGGCCGATCATCAGCAGGTTGTGACCCCCGGCAGCGGCGACTTCAAGCGCGCGCTTGCCCGTGGCATGGCCCAGCACATCGGCGAGATCCAGCTTGCTGCGCGCGGGCGGCTCGGGTGTGGCCGGCGGGCAGGTCGACAAGGTGCCCTTGCGTTTGAGCCACGCACACACTTCCAGCAGATGGCCGGCCAGGCACGAGTCGGGCGCCTCGGGCAGCACGCTCACCGCCAGGGCGGCTTCCTCCCGATTGGCGGCCGGGACCACGCTCGGGTGGCCGGCGCTGCGCGCCGCCATGACTGCCGGCAGGATGCCTCGTACCGGCAGTACGCGACCATCCAGCCCGAGCTCGCCATAGAGTTCCAGTGCGTCATGCCTGCTGCGCGGCAGCTGCCCGGAGGCCATCAGCACGGCCGCGGCGATGGCCAGGTCGAAGCGGCCACCCTCCTTCGGCAGATCCGCCGGTCCCAGGTGAACCACGATCCGGCCACCGGGCCAGTCGAAGCCGCACGTGGCGAGCGCCGCGCGCACCCGGTCGCGCGCCTCGCGCACGGCCGTTTCCGGCAGCCCGACGATGGTGAATGCCGGCAGCCCGCCACCAGTATGAGCCTCGACGGTGACTTCCGGCGCATTGACCCCCAGCTGTGCCCGGCAATGGACAATCGCCAGTCCCAAGGCCGTCCTCCCGCTGTTCGAGCAGGCAGGCTAGGGGCGCCGAGGCCTGCTGGCCAGTGGCAAAACTGCGCTTAACGCCCGCAATGGCGCCTGGGCGAAACCCCGATGGCTCCCGGGCGGTACCCCGGCGCCGCGCTGGCCTCAGCCGCCGCCCGACGGGGGAACCCGGGGCGCGTCACTCGCGGGCGCGTCTCCCTCGAGTTCGGCGACGCGCGCTTCAAGCGCCTCGAGCTTCTCACGCGTTCTCGCCAGTACACCTGACTGGATGTCGAATTCCTCGCGCGTGACCAGATCGAGGCGACTGAAGCCTGACTGCAGAAGACTACGGAAATTCTTTTCCATGTCGGCGCCGGCGGCGCGTACGCCCTCCGGGACCGACTCTGCGAGTCGACGCGCCAGCTCATCCAGATTGTTGCGGTTCATTCAGAAGCACTTCCATCGCTTGGTGGGTGACAGGACCTTGCGTAGAGTTTACCTGCTTCCGCCCCCGCGGCGCCCCTGCACCGCCAGCGCGCGCACGCCCTCAAATATCGCAGGCACACCGGATTCGCGCACCAGTTCGGTGCACTGCTTGGCCACGCATAGAACGAGCAGCTCCCGATCGACGGTGCCAAGTGACTGCCTGAACGCAAGAAATTCGCGCTCGCCGAGAGTTGGCACGCTTCTGGCTTTGTCGGGGGTCCAGGGTCCGGTGGGCCCGGGCCGTCGGGGGACGGCATTCATCATCAAGGAGTCGAAGAAAATGAGAAGAAGCGTGATTGCAGGGGTGGCAGGGAGCCTGGCGCTGATGCCGTTGCTGGCGAGCACCGCCAGCGCCGAAGTCACCGCGAATGTCGGCTGGGTCAGCGAGTACTACTACCGCGGCCTGCCGCAGAAGACCTCCTCGGCGAGTGCCGGGCTGGATTTCAGTTCGTCGGGCTTCTACGTGGGCACGTGGGCAGCGGACGTCGGCGATGGCGTGGAAGTGGACCTCTACGGCGGTTACGGCTGGGAAATCGGTGACTTCAGTCTGGGCATCGGCGCGACCGGCTACTACTACACAGGCGATTTCGACGACACCTACCAGGAGATCAATCTCTCCGCCGGCTACGGCCCGATCAGCGCGGAATTCTCGATCGGCGAGTACGAAAACTTCGGCGGCCCGACTCTCGACTACACGTTCTTTGCGCTCACCGCCGAACACAACGGCTTCTACGGCACCTTCGGCGGCTTTGGTCAGGACTTCGAGGGCACCTACGCCGAAGCCGGCTACGGCTTCGATGTCGCGGGACTGGACATGAGCATCGCGTGGGTGTGGAGCAGCAAGAAGCTGCTGGGCGACACCAGCGACGACAACACGATCATTTTCGGCATCTCCAAGACTTTCAGCCTGCTTGACTGACAAGTCCGAACACGCCGACCACTCAAGGCTACGCGGAGGAATTCCAGCAATGAAGCTGATCACGGCCATCATCAAGCCCTTCAAGCTCGACGACGTACGTCAGGCGGTTGCCGACATCGGCATCCAGGGCATCACCGTCACCGAGGTCAAGGGCTTCGGTCGCCAGCGCGGCCACACCGAGCTCTACCGGGGTGCGGAGTACGTCGTCGATTTTCTGCCCAAGACGAAGATCGAACTGGCAGTGCCCGACGATATCGCCGAGCAGGTCATCGAGGCAGTCACCAACGCTGCACGCACCGGCAAGATCGGCGACGGAAAAATCTTTGTCACCGAACTTGCACAGGCCATCCGCATCCGTACCGGCGAGACCGGTGCCGAGGCGGTCTGACGCGCGCCTTACGGCCTGCATGAGAAATCGAGGAGGATAATCTCGTGGAACAAGTCATGGAGTTGAGTTACGCGCTGGACACTTTCTATTTCCTGATGTCCGGGGCGCTTGTGATGTGGATGGCCGCCGGCTTCACGATGCTGGAAGCCGGTCTGGTGCGCGCGAAAAATACTGCAGAGATCCTGACCAAGAACGTCGGTCTCTATTCGATTGCCTGTGTCATGTACATGCTGTGCGGCTACGGCATCATGTACGGCGACGGCACGGGTTTCTTCCCGGGCTTCGGCATGCTGGGCACCGACGACAACAGCGTTGCCGACGTGGTGGCCGGAGGTGAGGAGGCGCCCTACTACTCCAATCTCTCGGACTTCTTTTTCCAGGTGGTGTTCGTCGCCACTGCGATGTCGATCGTCTCGGGTGCCGTCGCGGAGCGCATGAAGCTGTGGTCGTTCCTGGCCTTCGCGGTGGTACTCACCGGCGTGATCTATCCGGTGCAGGGTTACTGGAGCTG
Source organism: uncultured Woeseiaceae bacterium (assembly GCA_964384925.1). GTDB lineage: Bacteria > Pseudomonadota > Gammaproteobacteria > Steroidobacterales > PWYM01 > PWYM01. Next base: position 8,895 of record CAYLNP010000055.1, on the reverse strand, counting down.
GGGCGGCGGCTTCCTGAGCGAGTTGGGCTACTCCGACTACGCAGGATCGGGCATCGTGCACCTGGCCGGAGCGTCCGCAGCACTGGCAGGTGTGATCGTGCTGGGCGCGCGCAAGGGCAAGTACGGTCCGCGCGGGGAAGTCAACGCGATTCCGGGTGCGAATCTCCCGCTGGCAACGCTGGGCACCTTCATCCTCTGGCTGGGGTGGTTCGGCTTCAACGGCGGCTCCGAACTCAAGGTCTCGGATGTCGAATCGGCAAACGCCGTGGCGCTGGTGTTCACGAACACCAACCTGGCCGCGGCCGGTGGACTGCTGGCGGCGCTGATCGTCGCCAAACTGTGGTTCGGCAAGGCCGATCTGACGATGGCGCTCAACGGCGCACTCGCCGGCCTGGTGTCGATCACGGCCGACCCGCTGTCGCCGGCGCCGCTGCTGGCGGTGATCATCGGTGCCATCGGTGGCGCGCTGGTGGTCGCCTCCATCGTGATGCTGGATCGCAAGTTCCGGCTCGACGACCCGGTCGGCGCCATCTCGGTGCACGGCACGGCCGGCGTCTGGGGCGTGCTCGCGGTGCTGCTGTCCAACGACGAGGCGACGATCGGCGCGCAGCTGACCGGACTCGCCGTGATCTTCGCCTGGGTATTCCTGGTCAGTCTGCTGGTGTGGTTCGCCGTCAAGATGGTGATGGGCATCCGCGTCTCCGAGGAAGAGGAGTACGACGGTGTGGATCTGCACGAATGTGGGCTTGAGGCCTATCCCGAGTTCACCCGCGTGGAGAAATAGACAGAGCAATGCAGCGCTCGTTCAGGGCGGCCTGTGGCAGTTGTCATAAGGTCGTGAGCTTCTCCCCCGATTCATGCGACATGCAGGCATCGGCAGCAGGTTCGCCCTGATTTTTCTCTGAAAGTCTGACGAGCGTGGTTTCAGGCGGGCCCATCGGGCCCGCCTTTTTTTCATCCACGGTCATTGACCCAAACTGCGGACTGGTTAACGATCGGGTGTACGCGGCGCTGCTAGCATCGCGCCTGTCGGTCACTCGAGTGCTGGGCGATTGAATACGTATTCGCACCGCCGCCACCTCACAGGTAGGGACTCCATGCGTTGCACGCTGCTTTGCTGCTGTCTGCTGTTGGCTCTGCCAGTCTCGGCCAGCGAAATCTATCGCTGGGTCGACGACAACGGGGTCGTGCATTTCACCGACCGGCCGCGCGAGGGCGCCGAGCGCCTGACCATCCGTACGGCTGCGCCGAGTACCCCGGCGCGCGCCGCCACGCCGGCCGCGCCCAGCGCACAGCAGCCGGAGCTGATGGTCGAATCGGACGCCCAGGACGACCAGACCGCCGAAGTCCGTGCAGCCAACTGCACCAGCGCCCGCGACCGTCTGTCCAGACTGCAGGGTGCCCCGCGCCTGTATCGTGAGGGTGAGGGCGGCGAGCGCCTCTACCTCGAAGATGACGAACGCACCCTCGTACTTGCCGAAGCGCAGGAACTGGTCGATAGCTGGTGCGACTGACCCGCTACTGAACTGACCCCGGGGGCCACCGCGGCCCCGTGCATCCACCGCTGACAACGCGCGATAATGCGCCGCATCAGTCTCGGAAGCCGGGTAACCGCAGTGTTCATCGATCGACCCTCCAGCGCAGGGCAGGCCCTGGCGCAGACTCAACCATGATCCGGATTGCCACGCGGCGCAGCCGGCTTGCGCTATGGCAGGCCGAGCATGTCGCCGCGCGCCTTCGTGAGCACGGCAGCGAAGTCGAGCTCGTCCCCATGGTCACCCAGGGCGACCGCATCCTGGATCGCAGCCTGGCGCTGGTCGGCGGCAAGGGCCTGTTCATCAAGGAGCTTGAGGTCGCCCTGGCCGAAGGTCGCGCCGATATTGCCGTGCACTCCATGAAGGACGTGCCGGCGCACATCCCGGAAGGCTTCGTGCTGGCCACCGTGCTGGCCGGTGCCAGCCCGTTCGATGCGCTGGTGTCGAGCCCCGGCGCGAACTTCGAGGGCCTGCCCCGGGGCGCACGCGTGGGCACCGCCAGCATCCGCCGGCGCTGCCAGCTTCTTCACGCACGTCCGGATCTGGCCATCAGCATGGTCCGCGGCAATCTGGACACTCGACTCGCCAAACTCGATGCCGGCGAATTCGACGCGATCATCCTGGCCTGTGCAGGCCTGGAGCGCCTCGGTATGGCCGAGCGCATCGGCGAACGACTCTCCGCGGAGCTTTCCCTGCCGGCGATCGGCCAGGGCGTCGTGGGCATCGAGTGCAGGGCCGGTGACGACGCCGTTATGCACGAACTGGCGGTACTGCATGATCACGACAGCGCCCAACGCGTGGCCGCCGAGCGCGCGCTGGGCGCAGCGCTGGGCGGCGACTGCAGTTCGCCGATCGCCGCGTTTGCCGAGCATCTCGGCGCCGGCCGGATGCGTCTTCGCGGCAGGGTCGGCGCTGCGGACGGCTCGACGCTGCTGCATGCGTCCGCAGAGGGCAGTGCCTCGGCGCCCGGCGCCCTGGGCGCGCGCGTGGCCGAGGCACTGCTGCTGCAGGGCGCGGCGAGACTGCTGCGCGAGGCACCGGGCGCGTGAACGCACTGCGCGGGCAGCACTGCATCGTGCTGCGGCCCGCGCCCGAGGGTCAGGCATTGACCATGCAGCTGTGCGATCTGGGGATGGTGGCAGATCACTTCCCGACGCTGACGATCCAGCCGCTGACCGGTGGCGGCCTGCCCGCAACACCCCCCGATCTGCTCATCTATATCAGCCCCAATGCCGTGCGGCACGGCACCGCGGCACTCGCGGCCGCGCCGGTGGCAGGCGTTGTCGCCATCGGGGCCGCCACCGCTGCGGCGCTCGCAGCCGCCGGACGGGCGCCGGATATCGTGCCGGAGAACCATGGTTACGACTCGGAGGCCTTGCTGGCCACGACGGCGCTTGCCGATGTGGCCGGCCGGCGCATATGGATCGTGCGCGGGGCGGGGGGGCGTGCCTTGCTCGGCGACACGCTGACGGAGCGCGGCGCCCAGGTGCGCTATGTGGAGGTTTACGAACGCCTGCCGGTGCGGCCCGATGCCGGCGCACTGGGCGCCGTACGCGCGATGCTGACCGACGGGTCGGGCCCTTGGCTGGTGGCCACCAGCGTGGAAACCCTGACGAATCTGCATCGCCTGCTTGCCGGTGCAGCGCTGTGCTACAGGTTGGTGACGGCCAGTGATCGTGTGGTAAAACTTGCGCAACAACACGACGACGTGCGGCGGGTGCTCAAGGCCAGCGGGCCGGACCCCAGGTCTCTCATCCGCTGCCTGGAGTCCTGGGCTGCGCAGCAGCACACGCCCGAGGGCCCTTCGCAGCCCCCCGCATGAGCCCTGCCTGAAGCCACACGAGCGGCCAATGACCGAGACCAGGGATGACAAGACTGCAGGCGTCGCCGACGAGCGCCTCGCTTCGGCTCAGGCCGAAGATTCGCCGACCGGCGCTCCGGAAGCCGCTGGCCGCGGCGCCGGGAAGGAAGCCGAAACGGCAGATCCGCAGTCCGTGACCGTCAGGCCTCAGCGTCGATCGGTTTCCGGGCTGGCCGGCGTTGCGCTTGCCGTCGTGGCGCTGGCGGCCGTGGCGGCGCTCTGGCTGCAGCAGCAGGGATTCGACGCGCGCATCGAGCAGGCGATGCGGGAAGCATCCACAGCAGCACAGACCGCGGACAGCGCCCGCGAGGATGCGAGTGCGCTGCCGGGCCTGGGCAGACGACTCGATGAACTGACCGAGGATCTGGCATCCCAGCGCAGCGATCTGTCGAGGCTCGAGGGCACCTCAGAGCGCGCGCTGGCCGGGCTGCGCGATGACATGAGCGAGTGGCCCGTGCGCCTGGGCGATCTGGAGGACAGCGTTGCTGCACTGCGCGGCGTCTCTGATGACGCCCGGCGGCGCTGGCTGCGGGCCGAGGCGGAGTACTTCCTGAACGTCGCCAACACCGAACTGCAACTGGCCGGCGACATCGCTCGCGCCACCCAGGCACTTGAACTGGCCGATGCCCGCCTGCGGCAGATCGACGAGCCGGGCCTGAACCCGGTGCGCGCCGCGGTCGCCGCAGAACTCACCGCGCTGGCGGCGGTGCCGGCGGTCGATCGTGCCGGCATCAGCCTGCGTCTGGCCAGTCTGTCGGCGCAGATCGACTCGCTGCCGCTGCCCCAGCCTGCGCCGGGACTCTTCGAGCGTGGGTCACCGGTGGACGGCGAGGGACCCGGGCCCGGGCTGGAACGCGCCTGGCTCGCCGTGCGAAAGGCGCTGTCGAACATGGTCAGCGTGCGCCGGGATGACAGTCCGGTCAGTCCCCAGCTGACACCCGAGGAGGGCTTCTACCTGCGTCGCAATCTCGAGATGCAGATCGAGAATGCGCGCATGGCGCTGCTGCGTCGCGAGGACGGGCTGTATCGCGATCATCTGGCTGCGGCGGCCGGCTGGCTGGAGGCCTGGTTCGATGGCAGCGACCCGGCAGTGGCCAGTATGCAGGGAACGCTTGAAGAGCTTGCCGAGATCGATGTTGCGCCCTCTCTGCCGGCGCTTGACGACTCGCTGCGCCGGCTGCGCGAGTATGCGCGGGCGCGCGAGCGGGAGCCGACTCCTTGAGATTCGGCCTGCTGGTCATCGTCGCGCTGCTGGCCGGCGCCTTTGCCGCACACTTCCTGATGGCCGATCGCGGCTACGTGCTCATCCGCTTTCTGGGCTATACGCTGGAGTCTTCGGTGCCGGTGCTGCTGCTCGCCATGCTGGCGTTGTATGCCGCCCTGCGACTGCTGGCCTGGCTGTGGAATGCGCCGCGCAATCTGGGGGCAGCGGCGGCACGCTACCGCGAGCGCCACCGCGGCAATCGCTTCACGCACGGGCTGATCGCCTATGCCGAGGGCGACTGGCGTCGCGGCGAGCGCATCCTGGGCAAACACGCCGGGGCCAGCGACACACCGCTGATCCACTATCTCACTGCTGCCCGCGCCGCGCAGCTGCAGGGCGAGTCGGCGCGTCGGGACAACTGGCTGAAGCTTGCCTACGAGAGCACGCCTGAGGCCACCACGGCGGTGCTGCTCACCCAGGCCGAACTGCAGCTCGCCGAGGGCCAGTTCGAGCAGACACTCGCCACATTGCGGCGCATCGAAGATCGCCATCCGGATCACCCCCAGGCGCTGCGTCTGCTGGCACGACTGCACGAGCAGCGCGCCGACTGGCACGAACTCGCAGCCCTGCTGCCGCGTCTGGGCCGCCGCGGGCGGCTGCCGGCAGCGCAATTCGAAGCCCTGAGCGTGAACACGGTCAGCCACGCACTGGCGCTGCCGGACCTTGATGACACCGCGCTCGAGCGCATGTGGCGCGGCCTGCCGCGGCCGCTTCGACACGACCCGCGCCTGCTGCGCGCGCGTGCCCGGGCGCTGATGAAGCTGGGCCAGACCGAGCACTGTGAGCAGGAGATCCGGCGCGCGCTGACAAAGCACAGCTGGGATGCAGAGCTCGTATTGCTGTACGGCGAACTGGAAACTCCCGATCCGGCACGCCAGCTCAGACGCGCAGAGCAGTGGCTGGAGAACCGTCCGGAGGATGCCCAGCTGCTGCTGACTTGTGGACGCCTGGCGATACGCAACGAGCTGTGGGGCAAGGCACGCAGCTATCTCGAAACGAGCCTTGGCATCCTGCCCCGTGCCGACACCTACCAGGTCTACGGCAAGCTGATGACCCACCTGGGCTACCCGGACATGGCGGCCGACGCCTATCGCAGCGGCCTGTCGCTGGTGGCGGGGCCTGGCGCCGGCATTCGGGCGCTTGAGGCACCGACCGGCGACACGACCTGAGCCATGCCCGCGTCACGAGTTCTGCTGGCCGGCTTCGGCTACTGCGCGCGCCGTCTGGCGGTGCGCTTGGACGCAACCGCAACCCCTTGGCAGGCGCACAGCCGCAGCGGCGCGGGCGCGAGTCGGGCACTGGATCTGGATCTGGATCTCGCCGACGCGGCTGCGCCCGCTGAGATCGACGCCGCGGCATGCGCCGTGGTCTATTCGATCGCGCCCGCTCCAAACGGACACACCGATGCGCGTCTGTCACGCTGGCTTGGCTTGCTGCGCGGTAAACCGCGACGAATGGTCTACCTGAGCACGACCGGCGTATACGGCCATCGGCCCGGCGAGATCGTCACGGAAGCCACGTCTCCGCAGCCGGCCCAGGCGCGATCCGCGCTGCGCCTGGCTGCGGAGACGGCCATGTCGGACTGGTGCAAGGCCCATGCAGTGCCGCTGGTGGTGTTGCGCCTGCCTGCCATCTACGGTCCCGGGCAACTGCCACTGGCACGCATCGAGCGCGGCGATCCGGTGCTCGATCCGGCGGTGGCGCCGCCGTCCTACCGGATCCATGTCGATGACGTTGCCGCCGCCATGGCGCGCGCACTGCATGACGATCTGCCGCCTGGCACCTATCTGCTCAGGGACGACTCCGACTGGTCACTGGGGGGGTGGTTTTTGCAGGTCGCGGCCATCGCAGGCCTGGCGGCGCCGCCGATCGTGAGCCTGGCCGAGGCGCAGGCGCGGCTGTCGCCGGCGATGCTGGGGTTCATGACCGAATATCGCCGTCTCGACGACAGCCACTCACGCCGCGCGCTGGGATTGTCGTTGCAGTGGCCCGATCCTCGGGACGGCGTACGCGCCAGTCTCGCAGCGACCGGCTGACGAGGCCTCAGCGACCCTTCAGTTCGGCTGGCTGCGCTTGCTGTCGAGCCATTCCAGCAGCGGCTCCCACTGCTCCCAGTCCGGCCAGGCCAGGTATTGCGGCAGCTCGAAGATCGACAGCCCCCGCTGGTAGGCGCGAATGTAGTTCTGCGCCTCGCGCAGATGGCCGACATACGGCACCTTGAGCCCCTGCAGGTTGTCGTCGAGTTCCTCGAAGATCAGCGTGTATTCGCGCACGCGATTTGCGACCACGCCGATCTTGGCCTGCTTGCGCGCCACCTTGCCAACGTTGAGCAATTCGTCGATGAACGCCTGACTGGCGCGCATGTCGATCGGCGAGGGCAGCACCGGCACCAGGATGGTCTCGGCGCGACGCACCAGTTCGTTGAGTTCCTTTTCATGCGTGCGCGCAGGCGCATCGATGATGACGAAATCCGCGTTTCTGGGAACGCTGCGCATGCCGTCTTCGTAGCCGGCGATCCCGGTGATCTTGGCATATTCTTCCGGGCGCATTGCCAGCCAGTCCAGGCTGGAGCGCTGCGGATCGTAGTCCACCAGCGCAGTCTCGAAGCCTTCGGAGGCGTAGAGTCCCGCAAGGTTCGTCGCCAGCGTGCTCTTGCCGCAGCCACCCTTGCTGTTCATGACCATGATGTGGCGCATACATTCCCTCCCCTGACTTCCAGCCTGCTCGAATACTCGCCGCCGCTGCCATCGCGGGATCCTCAGGGCTTGATGCCCCTTGGGACCGCCGCCACCCGCCGGTTACGGTAGCCGCGCTTATGACAAATGTCCATGCTCTCGCGACAGTCGCAATCGCGACTGCGCGCGGCTACAGTGGCAGCGCGGCGCGCAGGATGCACACGATGATACTCGACTTCACGAAAATGCACGGGCTGGGCAACGACTTCATGGTCCTCGCGCAACCCGCGCCGGGCTGGCCGGACGCCGCCACGGTGCGAAGCCTTGCCGACCGCCACACCGGCGTGGGTTTCGATCAGCTGATGTTGGTGACCGCGGCGCCCGATGATCGACACCAGGCCGGCTATCTCATCTTCAATGCCGATGGCAGCGCAGCCGCGCAGTGCGGCAACGGCGTACGCTGCGTCGCGCGCTGGGTTGCCGAGCGCGACGGCCTGGGCGAGCGCGAGATGCTGCTGGCCAGCCCTTCGGGCAGCCTGCGTGCGCGTTGCCTCGATGACGGACAGGTGGATGTCGAAATGGGTGTGCCGCGATTCGAGCCGCGCGATGTACCGCTGCGCGCCAGCCACAGGGAACAGCGCTACCGTCGACGCATCGATGAGCACGACGTGGCATTCGGCGCGGTGTCCATGGGCAATCCGCATGCCGTCGTGCAGGTCGCTGATGTGACCAGTGCGCCAGTGGGTATACTGGGCCCGGCACTTGAGATGCACGCGGATTTTCCCGCGCGCGTGAACGTAGGCTTCATGCAGGTGCTGGATCGTCGTCATGTCCGCCTTCGTGTCCATGAGCGCGGTGTGGGCGAGACGCGTGCCTGCGGCACCGGTGCGTGTGCGGCGGTCGCTGTGGGCCGGGACTGGGGGCTGCTCGATGAACAGGTCACGGTCACCCTGCCCGGCGGTTCGCTGACGGTGCGCTGGGAAGGAGCCGCCAAACCGGCATGGATGACCGGTGAGGCCATCAGGGTCTACGATGGACGAATAACGATATGACCACCCAATACAAGCCACGTGTGGAGAGCACGGAGATTCCTGAGGACGCCATCTGCGCGTACCTGGAGGTTCGTCCGGAGTTCTTCGAGCGTCACCCCGAAGTACTCGACCGGCTGCGGCTGCCGCACCACACCGGCGGGCCGGCCGTCTCGCTGATCGAGCGGCAGATGGAGCAGCTGCGTGATCGCAATCTGCGGTTGGAGCGCCAGCTGCGCGAACTCGTCGACATTGCCCGCGACAACGAAAGCCTCGTCACGCGGCTTCATGGACTGGCACTCGAACTGCTTGCCCACGAAGGGTTACGCGAGCGCCTCTCGGTGCTGGAGGGCCAGCTGCGCGAGCGCTTCTCGGTCGACCAGGCTGTCCTGGTGCTGTTCGGCGATCCAGCAGCCGAGGCGGCGCTGGGTCAGGGCCGGTTCCTGCGCGTGATCGCGCGCGGCGACCCGGCGCTGAAGCCCTTCGCAACGCTGCTGGATTCCGGCAACCCGCGTTGCGGCCAGATCCGCGA
>CAYLNP010000054.1:3601-14273 GCA_964384925.1 uncultured Woeseiaceae bacterium | reverse complement strand
CCGACACGGTCGATGCTCCGGAATTCGTCGCGATCGTGCCATTGCGTGCAGATGCGCCCAACCCGCCCGGTTACGCCGGTGGCCAGGTCGCCGAGCAGCAGAGAGCCGCCTACCCTGACATCGAACCGATACGCATTCCTGCCGCCCACGACGCAGTGTTTGCCGCAGCGCTCAGCGTCGTAGGCGCAATGGACTGGGCACTTGCCGCCCAGGCCCCCGGGGAGGGCCGCATCGAGGCCACGGCCACGACCGGCTATTTCGGCTTCCGTGATGATGTGGTGATCCGCGTGAGCCGCAGCGACGACGAGACCATTGTGGACGTGCGTTCCAAATCGCGCGTGGGGCTCTCGGATCTGGGCACGAACGCAGCACGTATCCGCGAATTTCGCGAACGCCTGCTCGCGGAACTCTAGCGCCGGTTAGAAGCGGATCCTTCCGGTGAGCATCTGCCAGAACATCACGTAGTCGCCGGCCAGACTGTAGAAGGGGTAGCGGAAGGTCGCGGGCCGATTTTTCTCGAAGAAAAAATGCCCGGTCCATGCAAAGCCGTAACCCACCAGGGGCACCAGCAGGAGCCACCACAGGTTCATCGTCACCAAGGCCCCCGCGATGACCCCCAGCACCAGCGCCGTTCCCGTGAAGTGCAGCCGACGCGAGGTGCGGTTGGCGTGTTCGGCCAGATAGAACGGATAGAACTCCCGAAAGCTTGCGAACCCTGACTGCTGCGCATGCATGACTGACCTCGCACGAGTGACCGGCCGTATCCTCCCGAGGTCCCATATTGAAAGGCTGCGAGCCGTGTTTCAAGTCACCGCTCACGGGTGACAGGCCGCGACCGCTGCAGCACAATGGCTCGCGAAGCCACTCACGAAGGCGGGCCCGTGTGCCGCCTCCCCAGCTCTGACGGAGTCTCCCGTGCCCGACACCGGCCACCCCATCGATCCTGACGGCCTGCTCGAATACTCGGTGGTCTTCACCGAGCGCTCGCTCAACCACATGTCACAGGCCTTCCAGCAGGTCATGCGTGATATCTCCGCGACACTGAAGCAGGTCTATGCCGCCGAAGCCGTGGTGGTCGTGCCTGGCGGCGGCACCTATGCGATGGAGGCCGTCGCACGCCAGTTCGCGACCACGCAGCGCTGCATGGTTATCCGCAACGGCTGGTTCAGCTACCGTTGGACCCAGATCCTGGAGACCGGCAGCATCGCCGCCGAGAGCCGCGTACTCAAGGCGCGTCGGCTCGGCAACGCGCACCAGTCACCGTTCAGCCCGGCACCCATCGACGAAGTCGTCGCCGAAGTCGCCCGGTTTCGTCCCGACATTGTCTTTGCGCCGCATGTCGAGACCTCTGCGGGCATCGTGCTGCCGGAGGACTATCTTCGCGCACTCGCCGAAGCGGTGCATGCCGTCGGCGGCCTGCTCGTGCTCGACTGCGTGGCGTCCGGCACGCTGTGGGTGGACATGCGCGATACCGGCGTGGATGTACTGATCAGTGCACCGCAGAAGGGCTGGAGCGCCTCGCCGTGCAGCGGGCTGGTGATGCTCGGTGCGCGCGCGCTCGAGCGTATCGTGCACACGCAGAGCACCAGTTTCGCCTGCGATCTGCGCAAGTGGCTGTCGATCATGCAGGCCTACGAGGGCGGCGGCCACGCCTATCACGCCACGCTGCCGACCGACGCGCTGCGCGTGTTCCGCGACACCATGCGCGAAACCGAGGCCTTCGGCTTCGACACAGCGCGCGCGCGACAGATCGAACTCGGCAAGCGCGTCAGAAGTTTGCTGGCTGAACAGGGGTTCGCCAGCGTGGCGGCACCCGGTTACGAGGCGCCTGGTGTCGTGGTCTGCTACACCGACGATGAAGCCATTCATACCGGACGTGCGTTTGCGGCCCAGGGGTTGCAGATTGCAGCCGGCGTGCCGCTGATGTGCGATGAGCCAGCTGACTACCGCAGCTTTCGGATCGGGCTGTTCGGGCTCGACAAACTACGCCACCCGCAGCGCACGACCGATCGGCTGGCGCAGGCGCTCGCGGAGCTCAGCCGCAGCTGAGCGGCAGATCGGCGGGCAAGAAAAAAACAGGCCAGGCATCCCGCTGGATACCTGGCCCGCTCCCGCGCTACCGTAGCGGCGCGATCCCCCCCTCGATTAAATCCTAGAAGCGCCAGCTGGCCTGGATGCCGTAGCTTGCGCCCCTGCGCAGCGTCGTGAAGAACGCCCGCGGACCCAGGATACTGCGATCCACCGGCTGGCCATCGACTGCGGTCGGCGCGCGGTTGCCGCCGACGAAGTTGTTGTATCGCAGGTCGAACCAGCGCGTGTTGTTGATCACCGAATCTTCATCGAAGATATTGCGTCCGAACAGCGCCACGCGAAGCGTCTCGCTCTCGATACCCAGCTGGATTCCGGCGATCGTCGCTGCGCCGGCCTTCGCACGATTGTGCACCTGGGTGAACTTGCTCGACTCGTAGGTCACATCGCCGCCCAGGAACCACTCGAAGCCGCCCGTGAGCTGGCGCGTGAAGCGCGCATTGACACTGGCCTGATGCTCGGAGGTCAATGGCAGTCGATTGCCTTTGATGGAGCACAGTTCGCGATCCGCTGGCGTGAGCTGATCGGCCGGCGGAATCAGAAAGCCTCCGGAGTTGAGGACGTACTCGAAATCATCGCAGCCTTCACTGAATCGAGGGCGGATCCATGCATAGGTGGCACCCACGATCAGACTGTCGGTCAAGGCCACCGCCGACTCAAGCTCCAGACCCCAGATATCAGCTGAACCCTGGTTGGTGGCAATCGAGGTCGTGCTGCCAACCACCGCGCCGACCGCAGTGGTCAGCTGTACATCCTCGGCCTCGATGTAGTAAGCCGAGACGTTGGCGGTCATGCGCCCATCCATCCAGCTGGTCTTGGCGCCGATTTCGAGGTTGGTGGAGGTCTCTTCCTCGTAAGTCGCGAAACCGAACGGTGCACCCTGTGCACCGTTGATACCACCGGGCTTGTTGCCGCGGGCGAGGATGCCGTACAGGTTCACATCGTCGCTGAGCTCGTAGGACAAGGTCGCACGGGGTGTGAAGGAGAAGAAATTACGCGTGCCCTCGAACGTTGCATCCACGCGGCCTTTCTCTTCCTCGGCGTAACGTGCCTCGAGCGTGCCGGTCATCCGATCGGAGAAGTCGAACTCCACGAGGCCGAACACCGCCTGGTTCGTGACGTCCGTGACGATCACAGGCTCAAGACCCTCGCCGCTCGGATTGGCCGCAGTGATGCGGATCTCGTCGTTTTCCTGTTCATAGAAGAACACACCGGCCATCCAGCGCAGGCGGGCGTCCTGCGGCGAAGCCAGACGCATTTCCACCGAGTAGTCGTCGATCAGGTTCTTCTGCTGCGTGGTGATGAAGGTGATGGGTGGGCCGAGGAAGTCGCTGTCCGCGCCATAGCTGTCACGCTCGGTGCGGTAGGCGCCCTGCAGCGCGAGGTTGTAGCCGGTATCACCCAAGTCCGCATCCAGCGCCAGCGAGTTCAGCCACTGGTAGCGCTCGAAGCCCTCGAGCGGCAGCTGAGCGGGATCGCTCTCGATGAGGTCTGGCCGCGGCTGCACGGTACCGCAGAAATACTGGTTGGGATTCGTGCCATACACGGTCGGGATAAACGGCAACCCCGTAGGGAAGAAGGCATAGTTCTCGTTAGAGCGGAAACCCGGCGCGCAGTTGTTGTTATCCGAGTCCCACAAGAAAAGCGGCATGGACCCGTCGCGATCCTTGGCAAAGGAGCTTCGGAAGCGTGCGCTGAAGGTGTCGGTTGGCTGCCAGGTCATGACCGCGGACAGCGACTTGGTGCGCTGCTCGCCAAGCAGCTCGTCATTGAGCGAGTTGCGATACTCACCCCCGTACTCGAAATACCGGCCGTGGACACTGACAAAAGCTCGTTCTCGATAATCGGCGCGCTAAGGCTGAGTGTGGCCTGATATTCGTCGTGGCGCGCTGAGGTGGCGCTCATGTGCCCTTCGAACTCGTTGCTCGGATCGCGGCTGACAAAATTGATCGCACCGGCATAGGTGTTGCGACCATACAGCGCACTTTGCGGGCCTTTGATCACCTCGACACGCGCGATGTCGTTCATGTCCAGCGCGGAGATGCTGCCCGGCCAGTACACGCCATCCACGAAATACGCCGTGCCGGACTCCACGCCGAACTGAACCTGCGCCAGCACGTTGGACTGGCCTCGTATCACAGGCCGATCGCCGCGACGGCCGACGTAGGCGCTGTTGCTCAGGCCCGGGGTGAAGCGCGCGATGTCGTCCACACCGATGATGTTGAGATCCTGTATCGCCGACTCGGTGAATGCCGAGACGCTGACCGGGGCATCCTGCAGGGTCTCTTCGGTCTTGCGCGCGGTAACGACAATTTCATCCAGCTGCTGCGCGCCTGCCGGCCTCGGCATTGTGGCGCCGGCTCCGGCCAGCGCAGCCGCAACCCCTGCGACGAGAATTCTGTTCGAGATCATGGGCCGACTCTCCTTCCAACGATATTTGTCTCTGCAAAGCCACAAGGCCTCCCGCATCTGTCGAAAACGCAGAAATGCGCGAGTAAAGCACGCGCGACCGGTGAACGCCAGTCCTGTCCGTACATCCGATTGTATGCGAAGCGCAACAATTATGGCGGACTCTGGCTCCGGCCCTTCGGCCGTGTGTACCAGAACCAGCTGAGTCGCCGGGAACGCAACGCGAGCGGAAACAGCAGCACCGTGACCAGCACCGCTAGGTGCTGCCAGTGCGAAAACCACTGCGCCTTGCGCGCGGAGGTCACGACCGGGGGGCTGGTCAGCACTTCGAAAGGCAGGGCGCGGCGCGCACCCCAGCGCGCCAGCCTGCGGGACAGAAAAACCTCTTCTCCCGCATACAACCGGTCGTTGAACCCACCGACGGCCTCGAAGGCTTCGCGCGTGCAGAACACGAAGCAGCCCGCGGCCAGGCGCAGACGCTGCGCCAGGGCGTTCCAGGCGCGAGTCCCGTAGCGGTAGGCCAGCGACGTCGGCGGCTGATCGAACGCCACCCGCGCGCCCCCACCGCACAGGCGCCGATCCCTCATGGCCTGCCAGGCCGCATCGATCAGCCGGGCTGGCGGTCGCGTATCGGCATCGATAAACATCAGAAATTCAGCGTTTGCCGCGGCGGCACCGGCATTTCGCGCCCGCGCGATGCCCCGCCGGGACTCGCCCACCACGCGAGCCCGGCCCTCGCGGGCAAGCGCGGCGGTATCGTCGGTCGAGGCATTGTCGACGACAATGAACTCGGCCTGCAGGTCGATCTCAAGGCAAGCCTGGCGAAGATGGGCGAGCGTGCCGGGCAATTCATCGGCTTCGTTCCAGGCGGGCACGATGATCGAGAGCTGCGGCGCTGCGGTCGTCACGGCTGCTTCCGCGCGCGCCAGCCACTGTCGGGCGCGCGCGTCCCCGGGATGCTCTGCCACTTCTGCACCCGCCCAGGCCCAGGACAGCAGCCGGGTGATCTCGATCATCGCATCCAGTTCCGCTCCATCGGCCAGTCCAGCCGAGGCCAGCAGGGCTGCACGGCTGGGTTCAGAAACATCATGCAGGCCCAGGAACATGGCCACGTCGAACAGCGGATCGGCCAGCGCGGCGAACTCCCAGTCCAGCAGCACCAGCCGTCCGGCATGCGCCAGCACATTGCCGGCCACGATATCGTTGTGCGAAGGGATGCTCGGGCGGCCTCGCGCCGCCCATGCATCGACAAGTGCCAGCAGCCGCTCAAGCCGCGACGCGTGCGGAAGCCCAACGGGTTCCCCAGCATCCAGCCTGCGTGCGTAATCGCGTGCGAGCGCTGGAAGATCCAGCGCAGGCACATCGACCACCAGGCGCTGGAGCCCCGCGATCAGGGTCCCGAGTTCAGCGGCTACTTTTGTTCGCGCAAGCGCGCTGGCCTCCAGTAGCGTGCCATCCAGCCACGCGCTCACGCACGCCCCGTCGTCTGGATCCATGTACACCAGCGGCGGCGCCCATCCGGCCTGTGCGGCAGCGCGCTGCATCGTCGCGCCAGCGGCCAGCCGTTCGGTGCTGCGCGTAGAAGCGACGGGCAGGCGGACCACCAGGCGTTCCCCGGCCACCGCTACCCGGTAGCTGGAATGCCGGGCGGTGTCGGTAAGCAGCGCCTGTACATGCACCGGTCCACGCCGACCACAGCTCTCAAGCAGCAGTTCCATGCGTTCCCGATGCGCGGCGGCGGGTTGCACGCTCATGCGGCGGATGAGAACTCGGTCGGGGAACCATTCCGATAGTCACGCCGCCAGGCCACAAAGCCGAACACGACGATCACCAGGTAGGCTGCAAACAGAAGCGCCGTAAGGTAGAGCTCACGACTCGCATAGAGATACATGTTTACGGCATCGATCACGAACCAATACGCCCAGTTCTCCAGGAGCTTGCGCGCCACCATCCACGTCGCCACGAGGCTTGCCCAGGTGGTAAACGAATCAAGATACGGAAATTCAGCCTGTGTATAGCGCGCCAGCAGCCAGCCGCTGATCAGGGTCGACGCGATCACGCAGACCAGCGTGACGCCATGGGCGCTGCGATGCCACAACGATACGCGACGTCCGGTCCCCTGCCGGCCACCGTAGCGCCACTGATGCCACCCGTACACGGCCATGGCCATGTAGAACACCTGTAGCCCGGATTCCATGTACAGCCGCGCATCGGCGAAGATGAACAGGTAGATCAGCGCGCTGCCAAACGCCGCATACCAGCACCACAGGCTCTGGCGCACGGCCAGCAGCAGATAGGCGATTGCCAGCACCACACCGGCCACCTCCCAGGGATTCATGCTCAGAAGCCGTAGCGCAGCGTCGCGCCGACCTGCCGTGGATCGCCACGGCGAATGTACAGGGTATCGGCAAAGTCGGGCGGTTCGTTGCCGAAGAAAAAGCCGCGCACCGCGTAGCTGCGACCCAGCAGATTGCGGCCCCACAGCGCAATCTGCCAGCGCTCACTCTCCCAGCCCAGGCGTGCGTTGACCAGTTCGTAGGGCCGTGAGCGCTGGTCGTGGCTGTCGGAGAAGTAGAAGGCATCTCGGCCCGTGAGTTCAAGGCGCGCAAACCAGCCCTCGGGATCGCGAAACGACAGCCCGGCGCCGAACTGGTAGTTCGGCGCATGCGCCTGCGCGCGATCCGCAGGGCCGCCGGTAAACTCGCGGTACTTCGTCTCGAGCAGGCCCAGCGAGGCGAACAGCGACCAGTTGCGAGCGAACCGCCAGTTGAGGTCCAGCTCGGCACCGTAGTTGTAGCCACGCGCGGCGTTGTCGGTGAAGAACACGAAGGTCAGCGGATCCGTGGGATCGATCTGGAACGATGTGCTGACCTGCTGTTCGCGGCGCAGCATGTAGAACACGGAGAGATTGCTCACTAGCGAGGCGTCCAGAAAGCTTCCCTTGAGGCCGGTTTCGAAGTTCCACAGATACTCGGTGTCGAACTCCCGGCGCTCATCGGGGATGTTCAGACCGATATTGAAGCCGCCCGCCTTGTATCCGCGGGATACGGCGGCATAGAGTGAGATGTCATCACTGGCCTGCCAGCTCAGCGTTGCCGCACCACCGAGCATGGTCTCGACTGGATCGAATGCCACACCCTGACTGTCGGTATAGTCGGCCCGCCGTCGTTCGAGTCGCAGTCCTGTTTTCAGAGCCACGCGATCGGCAACGACAATATCGATCTCGCCGAACGCCGCCAGGTTGCGTGCGCGATAAGCGCTGGTGAGTTCGCGGAAGATCTCACCATTGAACAGGTCCAGATTGTCGTTGTCTTCGTCCAAAGACATCGCGTAGACACCGCTCAGCCACGCAACACGGTCGTCGAACAGGCCGGCGCCGGGCTCGGAGAGTACGCGCAGCTCCTGGCTGACGGTCCGCCTGCGCCGATGGGTGCCCGAGAAAAAGTCGTACGGCGCAAACTCGCCCCAGAACTCATCGTTGCCCCAGTCGCCATCGAAACTCGTCTCGATGTCCGAGTGCGCCGCAGCGCTGATGCTTTGCATGCGCACGGAATCACCGGCCAGCCATTCCAGTCTCAACGAGCCTGCGCGCGAACGCTGCGCATCGCGTCCCGGGCGATCAGACTGCGTGACAAGGCTGTTGTCGATGGCAAACGCGTCGTAGCCGTTATCCAGATCGATCCACAGCGCCGTGAGGTCCATACTGAAGCGCTCGTGCGGCGCGTAGCGCAGTTTCCCGCGCGTGGTCAGCTCCTTGCGACGATTGGTATCCGAGCGTTCGAGAAACTCATTGTCGCGAAAGCCGTCGCTGCGCCACTGATGAGCCGCCAGACGATAGCTCCAGGCCTCATCGATGGGACCCCCCAACGCCAGACCCGCAGCGCGCGCATTGTCCTGGCCGAGTGTGAGCTCACTGTCGAGCTCAAACTCATCGCCGGGTGACCGCGACTTTACGTACACCAGCCCGGCTAGCGCATTCGCGCCATAGCGCGTGCCCTGCGGTCCACGCAACACCTCGAACTGGTCGACATCGAACAGCGTGGCCACCATGCCGATACCACTGAAATCGATGTCATCGACGATGAAGCCCACGGAAGGGTTTGGTGCACCCTGGTATTGGCTGCGTTCACCTATGCCGCGAAGTTGCAGATAACGCGGTCGCGAACTCTCACCGGAAAAGTTGATGTTCGGCACGAGGGCCATGACGTCTTCGAAGTGCTGCAGACCCGCGTCTCGCAGAGTGGCGGCATCGATCACACTTATGCTGACCGGGGTGCGCGCCAGGTCGTCGCCACGGAAAGCCGCCGTGACGACGATCTCCTCAAGTGCGTCGGAGGCCGCATGCGAGGCCAGCACCGGCACGACCGCTGCTGCAATCGCCGCGGCGATGGTGGAACACTTGTTCATGGATCTCTCCTGCACAAGCCAAGGAGATCCGGCGTCAAGTATGCGATGGGAAAACGGTAGAGCCCCGTCCCTACGCCGGTACTAACCGGATCAGGTTCAACGGGTTGGCTGTTGCGCCGCGTACGACCGACAGCCTCTCAGGTCCTCGAGACCACCCCGGAGGTAGCAATCACTTTAGGAGAGAAACCTGTTCGAAACAAGAGGGACGCCCCCTACTCCCCCAAGCGAGGAATCAGATCGGCCAGATTGCAGGGCTTGTTGCGGCTGTCGAGCTGTTGCGAGATCAACCTGTCCCAGCCGGTCTCGCAGGCATTCGCCGAGCCGGGCAGGCAGAACACTACCGTGCCGTTGGCAACACCCGCCAGGCAGCGCGACTGGATGGTCGAGGTACCGATCTCCTCGTAGGACAGCCAACGGAAGATCTCTGCGAAGCCGTCGATGATCTTGTCCAGCAGCGGCTCGATGGCTTCGGGGGTGCCATCGCGGCCAGTAACGCCGGTGCCGCCGGTGGAGATGATCACTTGAATGTCGGGGTCGGCGATCCAGGCCGAGATGACCGCGCGGATCTGGTAGATGTCATCCGGCACAATGCGCCGCTCCGCGAGCTTGTGACCGCCGCGGATCAGCCGATCGGCAAGGAGCGCACCGGACTTGTCCGTGGATTCGGTGCGCGTGTCGGAGATCGTCAACACCGCGATCGACAAGGCGGTCAGCGGCACTTCCTCGGCGGGTCGTTTTCGGCTCACGGCTTCCTCGCAGGCAGGCTCCGGCACCGAAGTGTGGAGGCTCGAAGCGGTCTGCGTCAAACCCCGGAAGACGGTCTGAATATCGATGAGGTGGATGCCAGCGAACCGATACCCTCAGTGCATGCCGCAGTCTCGCAGTTCGCCGCACAGTTGCGCGTGTAGCGCCCCGGCAATCGCGAGCAAGCGAAAGTCCGCATTCCGCGTCCCGATCACCTGTAGCCCCACCGGCAAGCCGCCGCTGTCCAGTCCAGCTGGAATCACCGTCGCCGGCAGCCCCAGCAATGCCGGCAGTGCAATCCAGAAACACTGCTGCATCCACGGCCAGTCGCGCCCGCCCATTCTCACGGTACGTCGGGCCAGCGCTGTGGTGTCATGAGGCCAGGCCGCGCGGTGCAGCACCGGACACAGCAGCGCATCGTAGTCATTAAGCAGCATTTCAACTTCTTCTGCCAGCTGCACACGCGCCTCGTGCTCCTGCAGCCAGCTGCGATGGCTCATGGTCGCACCCAGGGCCATGGCGCCCGGCAGGCCCCGGCTGTCGGCCGGCAGCGCGGCGGCCGTGTCTTTCAACCGCGCCATCAGCGAATCGGGCCACTCCAGGCTCATTGCGGCATACATCAGCCGCAGGAAAGACTCGAACATGCCTGACCGATCCGCCACCGGCGTCAGCGGCACGACGGTGGCGCCGGCGGCCGAAAGGCTGCCGCGCGCACGGGCGAGCACCGCTGCGACGTTCGCATCTGGCGGACTGATGTCATCGTCGAACCAGCACCCCAGACGCAGCGTGGCGATATCGACCGCACCGCGCGTTCGTGACAGCTGCGCCAAACTTTCGGGCTCGATCAGCACCTCGAGCGCGAGTGCGAGGTCCGCGGGATCCCGGGCCAGCGGGCCGACGGCGAGCATGTCCATCGGTGCCAGACGTCCGGGCTGCCCTGCGAGTTGACCTGAGACGCTGACCAGTCCCATCGACGGACGGTGGGCGGTAATGCCGCAGCAGTGGGCGGGTATGCGCAACGACC
>CAYLNP010000054.1:0-3591 GCA_964384925.1 uncultured Woeseiaceae bacterium | reverse complement strand
CCAGCGGAACAAGACCGGCGGAAACCGCCGCCGCCGCCCCGCCGCTCGACCCGCCTGCGTTGTACCCTTCTCGCCACGGCGTCTGCGTGGCACCGAAAAGCAGATTGTCGGTCTGGATGTCACCGCCGAACTGCGGTGCGTTGCTCTTGCCCAGGATGATCGCCCCGGCATCCACCAGGCGCTGCACGGCGGGAGCATGCCGAACAGGTCGGTAATTCCGGTACTTCTCTGCGCCCGATGTGCATGGGAATCCCGCGACTTCAAGGGTGTCCTTGATGGTCATCGGCAG
The DNA here is from genome assembly GCA_964384925.1 of uncultured Woeseiaceae bacterium. Taxonomy (GTDB): domain Bacteria; phylum Pseudomonadota; class Gammaproteobacteria; order Steroidobacterales; family PWYM01; genus PWYM01. Next base: position 3,302 of record CAYLNP010000054.1, on the reverse strand, counting down.
GCCATGCAGCAGTCCCGACTCGCTGTTGTGAGCACGCGCCAGATCCGCGCGGTCGGCCTGGGCGCGCGCGGATTCAGCGTCGAGCGCGATGATCGCATTGAGCTGCGGGTTGAACTGCTCGATGCGCTGCAGGCACAGCTCCACGAGGTCGCGGCTTGAGGTTTCGCCGCGGGCCAGCATGGCCAGCCACTCACTGGCCGAGTGCAGGTGCAGGGGCACTGTCATGCCGGCACGATACCATCGGCGGCGGCCGACACGCTCCACCCCACATCCACCCGCCCCGCGCGCATGCCGCAGTGCGGACATATCCGCGTAGAATGTCGCCCCGAGACGCGATCGCCCGGTCGCGGACCCACGCGCCAGGACCCCTTTTTCGACGTGCAACGCAGTCCCGAACCCCCCCTCACCACCCTGGCCGGCGCCGGCTCCTCGGCGCTGGCGCCGTTGCGCCGACCCGTGTTCCGCGCGCTGTGGATCGCGATCTTCATCTCCACGCTGGGCACCTGGATGCACGATGTCGGGGCCGGCTGGCTGATGGCCTCACTCGCGCCCGACCCGTTCATGGTCGCCCTCGTGCAGGCCGCGGTCGTGCTCCCCGGGTTTTTTCTGGCGCTGCCGGCAGGCGCACTGGCCGATATCATCGATCGGCGCATCTACCTGCTTGTCGCGATGATCTGGCTGATCCTGGTGACCGGCACGCTGGGCGTACTTACACTGCTGGGACTCACCGATGCCTGGACCTTGCTGGCGCTGAGTTTTGCGATGGGCGTGGGTTCGGCGATGATGATGCCTGCGTTCAACGCGGTGATCCCCGACCTCGTGCCCCGCCATGAACTCACCGCCGCACTGACGCTCAACAGCATCGCGATGAACTCCACGCGCGCGCTGGGCCCCGTGCTGGCCGGCATCCTCATCGCCATCTCCGGGCCGGCCGTGGTGTTTCTGTTCAACTCGGTGAGTTACGTGGCGCTCATTGCGGTACTGATCCCGTGGCGAAATACCCAGCCACGCAGCGCCCTGCCCAGCGAACGCTTCTTCGGTGCCATGCGCACTGGCCTGAAGTTCGCCGCCCAGTCGCCGGCACTCAAGGTCGTCCTCCTCAAGGCCGCCGCCTTCGTCATCATGGCCAGTACGCTATGGGCGTTTCTGCCGCTGATCGTCAAGAACCAGCTCGGCGGTGGGCCGCAGACCTACGGCGCGCTGGTGGGTGCTGCCGGCGTCGGCGCTGTCATCGGCGGCCTCAACCTCGCGGGCCTGCGGCGGCGCTTCAGCGGTGATGCCATCCTGGGCGCGGCGACCATCACCATGATCGCCGGCCTGGTCGGGCTTGCCATTCTGCCGAATGCGCTGACCATGGGCCTTGCCATGATGCTGGCAGGCGCCTCGTGGATCTGCGTGCTCTCGACGCTGCAGGTCGCAGCCCAGCTCTCCCTGCCGCACTGGATCCGTGCCCGTGGTCTGGCACTGTATCTGAGCACCTTCATGGGCTCGATGGCGCTGGGCGCGGCGAGCTGGGGCAAGCTTGCCTCGATGACAAGTGTGTCCACAGCGCTGCTGTCATCCTGTGCGTTCGGGCTGGTGGCCTGGATGCTGACCGCACGCATGACGCTTTCCCGCTATGCAGATCAGGACCGCTCACCGTCCGACCCCACACCCGACCCCATGCTCGCCGCACCGGTGGCGTTCGATCGCGGGCCGGTGATGGTGGAGATCGAGTACCGCATCGATTCGGGCACGGTGCGCGAGTTCCAGCGCGCAATGCGCGATCTGCGGCGGATGCGCCTGCGCAACGGTGCGCTGAGCTGGAACCTGTTTCAGGATGCGGCCGATCATGACCGCTGGCTGGAGGTGTTCGTCGATGAAACCTGGCTGACCCACCTGCGTCAGCATCATCGCCTCACCGTGGAGGACCGGGGTATCAAGGAACTTGCCGAGAGCTTCCATCGCGGACCGGGTCTGCCCGCGGTCACGCACCTGGTCGCGCGCAATCCGAGCAAGCGTCGGCGCCGCTGGCACCGATTCTGAGTCAGCGCCGTTCGGCCTGCTGCACAACCCCATCCGAGAGCAGCTGCGCGATGCTGGCCTCGTCGAAGCCCCAGTCGCCTAGCACTTCGCGCGTGTGTTCTCCGGGCAGTGGCGGCGGGCTGGCGACCGCTCCGGGCGTGCGCGAAAACCGCGGTGCCGGTGCAGGTTGCAGCGTGCCGTGAAGCTCTTTGAAGGTCTCGCGCGCACGATTGTGCGGATGTTGTGGCGCCTCGCGCATGTCCAGCACCGGAGCGACGCACGCATCGCTGCCTTCGAAAATCGTGCACCATTCATCACGGCTGCGGCGGCCGATCACCTCGGCCAGCCGCCTGCGCTGCGCGGGCCAGGCACTCTGGTAGTGTTGAGTATCGAACAGCTCGTCCTCGGCCAGACCAGCGAGCTGCCGGAACCGGGCATAGAACTGCGGCTCGATCGCACCGATCGCAAGCCAGCGATCGTCAGCGCAGCGATAGGTACCGTAGAAGTGCGCGCCGCCATCGAGCAGGTTGCTGCCGCGTGCACCAGACCACTGTCCCTGGGCATGCCAGCCATACATCATCGTCATCAGCAGTGCAGCACCGTCGGTCATGGCGGCGTCGATGACCTGGCCTGCGCCGGACCGGCTCGATTCCAGCAGGCCACAGACCATACCGAATGCCAGCAGCATCGCACCGCCACCGAAATCCCCGACCAGATTGAGCGGTACGGTCGGACCACGGCCGGACTCGCCGATGGCGTGCAATGCGCCTGACAGCGCGATGTAGTCGATGTCATGACCGGCCGTGGCCGCCAGCGGCCCATGCTGGCCCCAACCGGTCATGCGGCCGTACACCAGACGAGGATTGACTACATGGCAGTCCTGCGGACCCAGACCGAGGCGCTCCATGACGCCTGGGCGAAAGCCTTCGACGAGACCCTCAGCCTTGGAGAGCAGCCGCAGGCACGTCTTTCGTCCTGCATCGGTCTTCAGGTCGATCGCGATCGAGCGGCGGCCGCGATTCAGAATTTCGGCGCGCGCGTGTGCCGCACTCGCCCGCGGCCGATCGATGCGAATTACCTCTGCGCCCATATCGGCCAGCAGCATGGCGCAGAAAGGCGCCGGGCCGATGCCGGCAAGCTCTACGATTCTCGTACCCTGCAGTGGTCCCACGATCAGCCTCGCCACAGCTACAACGCTCGCCTAATATACCTGTCACGCCAGCGGCGCACGCGGGAGCTCGGGACATGGCGAGGGTATTGATCACCGGTGCAAATCGCGGTCTGGGCCTCGAGTTCGT
>CAYLNP010000053.1:0-14402 GCA_964384925.1 uncultured Woeseiaceae bacterium | reverse complement strand
TTGGCGGAATGGCTCCCTTCGGTCCGCTTTATTTCCGCCAAAGACCTCCCGCAGGTGATGCCGGCCGGGGCTCATGTCAGAGCCATTTTAGGGCAGGGCGGCTTCGGCTTTCGCGCGTCAGGACGGTTTCACGATCACGACAGACTTTTCGGAGATTCCAGGTGGCAGTCAAGGAACCCAGCTTCACGGTCGGCATCGAGGAGGAATACCTGCTGGTGGATCGTGAGTCGCGCGATCTGGCGGGCGATCATTGCAACGAGATCATCGAGATCTGCACACAGCGTTGTGACGGCCAGGTCGGCCCGGAACTGCTGAAACCGCAGATCGAGGTCGGTACGCGTGTGTGCAAGACGCTTGCCGAGGCGCGCGAGAATCTCGGGCATCTGCGCCGCACGGTCGCCGATTGTGCCGCCGACTACGGCCTGGCGCCGATTGCCGCCTCCACCCATCCGTTTGCGACCTGGCGGGCGCAGCATCACACCGAGCGCGAGCGCTATCACGAACTCACCCGCGAGATGCAGGCTGCTGCACGCCGGATGCTGATCTGCGGCATGCATGTGCACGTGGGCATCGATGATGACGAGCTGCGCATTGATCTGATGAACCAGCTGTCGTACTTCCTGCCGCACCTGCTGGCGATGTCATGCTCATCGCCGTTCTGGCAGGGCCGCGAGACCGGGCTGAAGTCCTACCGTCTGACCGTATTCGATGCGCTGCCGCGCACCGGCATCCCAGAGCGCTTCGGCAGCTACGGCGAATACCGCCGGCACGTCGCGATCCTTGTGGATGCCGGCATCATCGATGACGCCAGCCGCATCTGGTGGGACCTGCGTCCGAGCAACCGCTACCCGACGCTGGAGACACGCGTCATGGATGTCTGCACCAGCATCGATGACACGCTGGCGCTGGCCGCGCTCAACATCTGCATCCTGCGCATGCTCTACCGGCTGCGCACGCGCAACCAGCGCTGGCGCATCTATACCCCGATGCTGCTGCGCGAAAACCGCTGGCGTGCCATGCGCTACAGCTTCGAGGAAGGCCTGATCGATCTGGCGCGCGGCGAGGTGGTGCCTTTCGCCGAGCTGGTCGAGGAATTGATCGCGCTGACCGCGGAGGATGCCGAAGCACTGTCCTGCGAAGACAACATCACCCACCTGCGCGAGATCCTTCGCCGGGGCACGAGTGCACACCGCCAGGAGCAGGTCTTCCACGAGCGCCGCGCGGCAGGGGATGACGAGGACGCCGCCCAGCGCCATGTCGTGGATTTCCTGATCGGCGAGACCGTCAACGGCGTGTGAGCGCTGGAACACCGGGGCTTGGCTTGCCGTCGAGTCGATCCTGGACCAGGTCGGCAAGCAATTGCGCGAAGGGGACAATATCATGATCAACGCTGGCCGATTCCAGCGCCGACATGTATTCGTCCCGGCGATCAACCGGGACGATCGTCCAGGGGTAGCCGCCGGAGGCAAGCATCACGTTCATCAGAAATCGGCCGACGCGGCCGTTGCCGTCCATGTACGGGTGGATGTAGACAAACACGAAGTGACCCAGTACGGCGCGAACGCACGCTTCGTCCTCGCCGCTAAGTAACTCGAACAACCCCGGCATGCAGTCACGCACGGCGTCGTGCGGCGGAGGGACGTGCATCGAGCGACGAATGTACACTGGGCCGTTGCGATACCCCGCCAGGTCCATCGCATCAACGATACCGGCGGTAACGCTGGGACCAAACAGTTGCCGGTACCAATCGCCATGCGCCTGATCGACGGTGTCGCCTGCGTTTTCGCTCGACAATACTTCTTGCAGGCTGTCCCTGACCGACTGGAAAGCGTCGAAGTAGCCGCGCGCAGCCAGGGCGGTGCGCTGTTCAAGATCGTCCTGATTGTCGTCCGGGTTCCAGTTGCCCTGCCGGACTTTCTCGATGAGCGCCGCACTGGTGCGATAGCCTTCGATGGACAAGGAATGGTATGCGTCGCTGACATAGGCTTCGTCGACCGCCTTGAGGTAGGCTGACTTGTCCGCCGGTAACCCGGGTGCGTTCGGAAAAGCATCGATGACGGCCGGCCGCATTCGTTCCCACATCAAGCGGATTCGGTTCACGTAGGGCGAGGCATCGCGCCGGATCACCCCCGGATCGGGTGCGTCCTCGAAAGGATTTGTTTCCCTGACCGTATAGCCGGCTTTCCTCATCGTTTTCAGGATGTCGTCAGCGATACGCGTCTGGCCGGCATTCCGAAAGGCACCGGCAAGGCGACCGGCAACAGTGCTGTGACCGCCTTCGAGAAGCAGGGCGAGCACATCTGACGCGTCCATGACCGTCGCCATGGCGGCACGCACATCGGTGGGCGCCTGCCGGAAGAAAGCGGCGGTGCAGATGATCAGCGCGGCGGGCACCGAGTACAGGCGAAGGCCGCCCTGCTCGACGACGTGTGCTTCGTGCGGCAACGGATAGCGGGCATCCATCAACGACGTCCCGTGGAGCAGCTGTGTCAGCTTGTTGCCGCCTTTCGGTGCTCGCACGTGCAGCATCGTCGGCACCGATCGATTGCCGGCATGTAACGACAGGGAGTGTTCGGGGGCCAGGCACCAGTGGGTGCCAAATCGTGCTTTCAGATACGCGGCGATGAAGTCCCAGAAAGAAGCGTACCAGGGCGTGCTGTCCCCAGCCTTGCTACGGGCGTCGGCCGGAATGTACCAGCCCTTCATGACTTCCTGCAGAAAGCCGTTCTTGACCAGGCGCTCGCGGTGCGTGCGACTCAAGTGCCGGGAGCGGATCGCAACGCTGCCCTGACCCTGCAGGGCTTGCAGGACTTCCAGGGATTCGGCGAGTTTTTCCCGAGGTGAGACCAAGACGACCTATAGGGTTTCGTGCAGCAAGAAACATAGGATATGGTGTTTTATCAAATATAGGTTATCGTGTCTATCTAAACATAGGGTATTCTGCTGGAGTTGGCTTTCGATGCTGCTTCAACGGAACCAGCTGCTGCGGCGTGCCGGCTACGGCTCATTGGAACCTTGTCACCGCCCGCATCCAGATGAAGCGTCCGTTGATGCCGATCGGAGAGATCGGATCAAACGCAAAGTTGCCGAAGAAGTTGTTGGCCCCGTTGGAGGGATCGGGCAGCGCGTCGAACAGATTGTCAGCGCCCAGACTCAGCCAGGTGCGCTCGCCCAGCGCGCGGGCAATCTCCACATCCACGACCTGTTCGTCACCGAAGCGCTGCCGGGCGAAGGTGAATTCGCGCACCACGCTGGTGTAGTGGCGCAGGCGCCCCTGCACACGCCATTGGGGATGCTGCCAGTTCGCACCGAGCACAAGGCGTTGGCGCGGCGAGGTCTCCTGCAGCGTGTTGCGTTCGGCCACGCCCAGCAGCGAAAGGTCTGGGTCGAACGCCAGCAGTGCAGCGCCTGGCGGGGTCTCGTTGCGCACCCGGGTGCGAATGTAGCTGTAGGCGAGGGAGAGTCTGAGTTCTCCGGTTCCCACGGGACGCTGATGATTGGCGGTCAACTCCGCACCTTCGGTACGGGTGTCGACGGCATTGGTGAACGTTGCGATCGACTGCACGCCCTGGCCACCGGGCACGGACTGGACGAAGGCGATGAGTTCGGGGTTCTGCAGGTTCTGCGACAGTGTGACCCGATCATCCACATCGATACGAAATACATCCAGCGCCAGATCGATGTCCGTGGTGGGTCGCAGCACGGTGCCGAGGCTGACGTTTCGCGAGGTCTCCTCGCGCAGTGGCTGGATGTCCAGTGCGGCGGCAATCGCCGAGTCCGCACGGATCAGCCGTGAGGACACCCGCTGTGCATCGGGACCGAAGGTGTTGTCGCGCCGCGACCAGCCGATCTGGGCGGGCGAGGGCGGGCGGAAGCTGTTCGAGGCCGAACCCCGCAGCGCAACCTGGGCAGAGATGTCATAGCGCGCGCTGAGCTTGCCGGCCACGGCGGTGCCGAAATCACTGTAACGCTCGATACGTCCTGCCACATCCATCTGCAGCTGTTCGATCGGCTGAAGTCCAACTTCGATCCAGGCACCGGCGACATCGCGGCGTACCTGTGCGGTGTCTTCCGGCCCCAGTCCCTTGGCGGCCTGCGAGCCGATGTCGGGTAACCCCACCAGCGCCTCAAGCGCCGGTTCGAAGCGAAAATCGCCGGCGATGAACGACGGCTCATCGCCGGCCTGACTTTCGAATCGCTCGTGGCGCAGATCCAGGCCTGCACTGAGCAAGGCGGGTCGGCTGATGGGTGGCAAGTCGATCTCGCGCCGGAGTTCCAGCGCGGCGTTGAGCACGGTCAATGTAAATCGCCCGGCGTGGAAGTCAGTCGGACTGTCCGGACCCAGGGATGCATTCAGGGAATTCTCCACGCCAAAGTCAAAGCGATTGCGACCCAGGCTTACACTGGTATCCACCGCCCAGTTGTCCAATTGCGTGCGCAGACCTCCGCTCACGGCGACATCACGATTCTCGCCCTGGGTGACCGGCAGGAAACCGTCCGGAAAGATCTCAGGGACGTTCTGGTTGCTGTCGGGATAGCGAAATACATCCGCGCCTTCGGTATCTCGCGCCAGGAAGGTGCCGAACGCATACGCTTCGAACTGGCCCAGCGGCACGGCTGCGTTGAACCACGCCTTGTACTCCTCGCTGGCAGGATCACCGACACGATGTGTGCGCTGGCCGGCAAACGCCAGGTTGGCGGGCGTTTGCGGAATGGCGAAGGCTGGTGGTACCTGATCGAGGCCAGCGCGATTAGTCGTACTTCGCCGGGCGTATTCGGCGCCTGCGCGCAGGTAGCCTTCGGTGCCAAGCGCCATGCCGGTGTGGCCGTGCAGAGCCAGCGTCTGACCGTCGGTGAGGCGTTGGGAAACTGGCGAGACATTGCTGTTATGCAGGCCGTAGTGCACGCCCAGTTCGCTGCCCTGCGGTGCGTCATCGAGCACGATGTTGATGACGCCGGCGACAGCGTCAGCCCCGTACTGGGCACTGGCGCCGTCACGCAGAATTTCGATTCGACGTACCGAAGACAGCGGGATGCTGTTGAAGTCGAACGCGTTGGTGCCGCGACCGATCTTCGTGTTGTCATTGACCACCGCGGAGACGTGGCGGCGCTTGCCGTTGACGAGAACCAGAACCTGGTCGGGGCTCATGCCGCGCAGCTGGGCGGCGCGTACGTGATCGGAGGTCACCGAGTTGCTTTGCCGTGGAAACGTGAATCCCGGCGACAATGCGGCGAGTACTTCGCCGAGCTCATTGCCGGCGGCACCGCTGGCGAGCAGGGCCTGCGCATCGTAGACCTCGATCGGCACACTGGCGTCCAGGGCTGCGCGCGCGGCGCTGCGCGAGCCGATGACCGTCAACTCCTGTAGTTCCTGTGCCTGCGGACCCTGCGGCTGTGCCAGAACGGGATTGCCGGCGAGCGCGCATAGCGCTATTGCGAGGGTGGCATTCCGATGTGTGTAAGGTTTGCGCATCTTCAACGACTCACTGATCTGGAACGAATGTCCGCGAATGGGCGTCGGAGATTGGACGACGCCCGTCGCGGCCCTCAACAGCTGAAAGACGCAAGGATGAGTGAAAATGTTGCATGAACTACGCACCACGATCGCAGTCATTGGCGTGCTGACACTGGGCGCAAGCTCGGCCGCGTTCGCCGCCGAGCACTGGATGGACGAGGTCTATGGGGATTTTCAGCAATTGCTGGACGCGCACCTGCGGGAACTCAGGCCACCCGAGGGTGGGCTGATCTCGGCATTCGACTATCGCGCGGCCTTGGCTGATGCACGAACCCCCGCGCTGCTCGCTGATCAGGATCGCAGTCTCGCGGCGTTCAATGTCAACCGGCTGTCCACCCGTGAAGAGGCCATCGCGTTCTGGCTCAATGCGTACAACTACTTCATGATCGCCCACATCCTGGCCAACCCGAAAGATGGCGAGCCGGTTTCGGGTGTGCGCGAATTCGGGCATCTGTTCAATCCATTCCGGGTGTTTCGTCAGGATCTCTTCGATATCGGCGGGGAGCGTTACAGCCTCGATACGATGGAGAAGGGTATTCTGCTCGGCGAGGACTATCGGATGCGCGGCTGGAAGGATGCCCGGGTGCATTTCGCCGTCAACTGCGCCTCGGTGGGTTGCCCGCCGTTGCGTACAGCGATATACACGCCGACAAACGTCGAGGCGCTGCTCGACGAGAACACGCGCCTGGCTCTGCAGACGCACCGCCATCTGCATATCTCCGGAGATACGCTGTTTCTGACCAGTCTGTTCGACTGGTACGAAACCGATTACGTCGAAGCGGCCGGTTCCGTCCGTGCATTCATTGACGCACATGCCGATCAGGGATTGGTCGATGCCATCGCTCAGACCCGCAGAGTGCGTTTCATCAGCTACGACTGGCGTCTCAACAGCCCGGAGAACTTCCCCGAATTCGCTGCCAAGTGAATTGTTTGTAAGGATCGGTGCACGGGGCCGACTCACCTGCAAGGCCACAGATCATCGATCGCGGCGACGCCGGTAGACGATGTTTCGTGGATGAACCAACAACGCAGGGGATCAACATGTCCAGCGCAAGACTTTTCGTAGTACTCGTGATCGCGGCCGCGGTGGCGGCGTTTTTCGCCTTCGACCTGGGGCAGTACCTGACTCTGGAACAACTGCGCGCACAGCGCGAGTCGTTCCAGGCGGTGTACGCTGACAGACCGATGGCCACCATCGGCATCTTTTTTGTGCTTTATGTCGCCGTGACCGCGCTGTCGCTGCCGGGGGCTGCGATCATGACCATCGCCGCCGGTGCGCTGTTCGGTTTGCTGACAGGCACGGTGATCGTCTCGTTCGCCTCGACCATCGGCGCGACGCTGGCATTCCTGATTTCGCGGTTGCTGCTGCGCGATGGGGTACAGCGACGCTTCGGCAAGAGCCTGGCAAAGGTCAACGAGGGAATCGCTCAGGACGGCGCGTTCTACCTTTTCGGCCTGCGACTTGTCCCGGCTTTTCCATTCTTCGTCATCAACCTCGTCATGGGTCTGACGCCCATGCGCACCTGGACCTTCTTCTGGGTCAGCCAGGTCGGCATGCTCGCCGGCACCCTGGTGTACGTGAACGCCGGTACGCAGCTCGCGGCGATCGATTCGCTGTCCGGTCTGGTGTCGCCGGCACTGCTAGCCTCATTCATCGCGCTGGGCCTGTTTCCACTGGCGGCGCGCAAGGCCCTGCAGTGGCTGCGGGCACGTCGCCAGACACACGCCTGGTCGAAGCCGCGACGCTTCGACCGAGACATGGTGGTCATCGGGGCGGGATCAGGCGGACTCGTCAGCGCCTATATCGGTGCTGCGGTACGCGCGAAGGTCAGCCTGGTGGAGAAGCACAGGATGGGGGGAGATTGCCTGAATACGGGCTGTGTGCCCTCCAAGGCGCTGATCCGCACATCGCGATTCCTCGCAGAGCTCAAGCGCTCCGAGCGCTACGGTATCCGCCGGGCCGATGCGCAGTTCGAGTTCGCCGAGGTCATGCAACGGGTGCAGCACGCCATCAGCGAGGTTGAGCCGCATGATTCGCCAGAGCGTTACCGCGGGCTGGGCGTCGACGTGATCGAAGGTGAGGCAAGAATCACCTCGCCGTGGAGCGTGGAGATCGATGGGCGTACGCTGACGACGCGCAACATCGTCGTGGCCACCGGCGCGCGGCCTTTCGTGCCGCCGATACCGGGGCTCGACCAGTCCGGTTACCTGACCTCCGATACCATCTGGAGCCTGCGCGAGCGACCTGAAAGGCTGCTGGTGCTTGGCGGCGGGCCGATCGGCTGTGAGCTGGCACAGGCATTCGCCCGCCTTGGCAGTGCCGTCACGCAGGTCGAGCGCCAGTCGCGCCTGCTCGGTCGCGAGGATCCGGAAGTCTCGGCGCTTTTGGCGCGTGCGTTTGACGAAGATGGCATCAAGGTACTCACCGACACCACGGCTGTACGCGTCGAGCAAAACGCCGGCGGGCAGCAGCTGATCGTCGAACGCGACGGCGTCGAAGAGGCGATCGGTTTCGACCAGATCCTGGTGGCGGTTGGCCGGCATGCCAACACCGAAGGCTTCGGGCTCGAGACGCTGGATATCCCGGTCACCGCGCGCGGGACGATCGCGGTCAACGAGTATCTGCAGACGCGTTATCCGAACATCTACGCGGTGGGTGATGTGGCCGGGCCCTATCAGTTCACGCACGCCGCCGCCCACCAGGCGTGGCACGCGGCGGTCAATGCGCTGTTCGGTACGTTCAGGCGCTTTACTGTCGACTACTCGGCATTGCCCGCGGCGACATTCACGGATCCGGAGGTCGGCCGGGTGGGCCTCAACGAGCAGGAGGCGCGCGAGCAGGGCATCGACTACGAGGTGACGACTTACGACATGGCCGAGCTCGATCGTGCCATCGCCGATGGAAACGCACATGGGTTCGTCAAGGTACTGACGGTGCCAGGCAAGGATCGCGTGCTCGGTGCGACGATCGTGGGTCACAACGCCGGCGAGCTGATCACCAGCTATACCACCGCGATCCGTCATAGCCTGGGCATGAACAAGCTGCTGTCGACGATCCACCCCTATCCGACATGGACTGAAGCCAACAAGTTTGCCGCCGGTGCCTGGAAGAAGGCGCATGCGCCCGAGCGCATCCTGGCCTGGGTTGAGCGTTACCACCGCTGGCGTCGTGGTGGCGCCGCCAGCGCACCGTTGCAGCAGGTCGAGGCGGGCGCAGCCCCGGCGTGGCAGGAAAGTGGTGAACCGGCAGGCTCGCGTGAGCGCTGAGCTTGAGTCTGCGCGCACCGGTCTGATGGCCTCGTTGGTGCCGCGACGCAGGCAGGGTGGCTCGCAGTCGCGCCCGCTTCGGGTAGGATGTGCTGCCCTGATGGCGACGCAACGGATGCCAGCATGCCTGATTCAAGCAGCGCGCCTGACACCTGGCTCGAGCGCTACGGCGACCGGCTGTACAGCTACGCGATGATGCGCCTGCGTGATGCTGATCGTGCCGAGGATGCGGTGCAGGACACGCTCCTGGCAGCGCTGCAGTCGCGTGACCGGTTCCTGGGCACATCGACCGAGTTGACATGGCTGACCGGCATCCTCAGACATAAGGTGCTCGACCAGCTGCGCGTCGTGAGTCGCGACGAGACTCGTGAAGTCGCCGTTGAGGATGACGATGCGTTGGAGCGTATGCGCTTCGATGGCTCGGGCTACTGGGCGCAGGGGCCGGGCGCCTGGGGCGGACCCGAGCAGGCGCTGCAGGACAGCGAGTTTGTCGGTAGCCTCGCCAGTTGTGTGGAGTCCCTGCCCCGGCGGCTCGCCGATGCTTTCGTACTCCGGGAAGTCGACGGGCTGCCCAGTGACGAGCTGCGCAAGGTGCTGGGGGTGAGCAGCAACAATCTGTGGGTCATGCTCTCTCGCGCGCGCATGCGGCTGCGGGAGTGTCTCGAGCATCACTGGATCGATGGGAAACAGCGCTGAGGTGCACTATGCTTAAATGCCGTGACATCGCGCATATGGCCTCCGCTCAGCTTGACCGGCGTCTGTCACTGAACGAGCGGCTGAATTTTCGCATGCACCTGCTCATGTGCCGACTGTGTCGTCGCTACGTACGCCAGCTTGTCCTGTTGCGGCGCCTGGCCGCCCGGCTCGCCGAAGCACCGGTGGCCGCCGGCGCGCGCTTGCCGCAGGCGGCGCGGGCACGCATCGCAGCGCGGTTGCACGCGGCGCTGCGGGACTCCGATCCGCCGCCCGCGTAGACCCACGGGAATTTCAGTTGTCCGCACGGCCGGATATTCATGCAATCAGCCGCCGCCTGGCCGCGTCATCGTCGATATACGCATGGCCCACGCGACACCCGGGGTCGTCTCCCCGCAGGATGGTTTTATGCATGTACGTCTTCAGCTGGCTGTCGTGCTGTTGCTGCTCGTCGGCTGCGGTTCAGCTGGTGAGGTCAGGGAGCTCAATGGTTTCGACGTCAGCAACAGCCTGATTCCGACCAGTGAGATTCACCGCGGCGGGCCACCTCGAGACGGTATTCCGGCGCTGACCGATCCGGCCTTCGAGACCGCCGCCGCAGCCACCTGGCTGGCTGGCGAAGACCGTGTCCTGGGCGTGGCGCGCAACGGTGTTGCCAAGGCCTATCCGCTGGGCATCATGAACTGGCACGAAGTCGTCAATGACCGCTTCGCTGCCGAGGCCATCGTCGTGACCTATTGCCCGCTGTGCTACAGCGGCATGGCCTTCGAAGCGGGCATCGACGGTGAGCGGCACCTGTTCGGCGTATCCGGGCTGCTGTTCAACAGCGATGTGCTGCTGTATGACCGGAATTCGGAATCGCTGTGGTCTCAGATCATGGGCAGCGCCGTCAGTGGCCCGATGCACGGCCGAGATCTGGCGGCCGTGCCGCTGGCGAACACCACCTGGGACAGTTGGCAGGCCTCCCATCCCGACAGTCTCGTGCTCTCGCCAGGGACGGGCTATCGTCGCGACTACGGGCGTGACCCCTATGCCGACTATGCTCAGAGTCGCGAGCTGATGTTTCCGGTCGCCTTCCGCGCGCGCGGGTATCAGCCAAAGGAGCGCATCATGGGCATCGGCATTGGGGGTGTGTACAAGGCCTATCCCTTTGTCGAACTTCGCCGCACCGACGGGTGGTTCACTGACGAGGTGGGCGGGTATACGCTTACGATCATGTTCGACGCCGACAGCGATGCGGGACGGATCGAAGACGCTGATGGTGAGGAGGTCGTGTCTTTGACGGCCTACTGGTTCGCCTGGTATGCCTTTCATCCGGAAACGCAGGTGTTTCGCGCGCCGCACTGAGGTGCCGATCAAACCATGGGTGCCATCGTATCGTCCGCGTCGGCACCATCCATGAATCACCCATTGAAAAATACGCAACGGAGAATCGAATATGCTGGATCTGCAACCGCTCGATCGCAACACTGCGCCCGAAGGCTCGCGTGACACCCTGGACGCGGTGGCAGGCAAGCTGGGATTTGTGCCTAACGTGCTGGGTGTCATGGCCCATTCGCCCGCGGCGCTGAAGGCCTATGTCACGATGGACCAGTTGCTCGCCGAATCCAGTCTGTCAGCGGCGGAGAAGACCGTAGTGCTGCTGACAGCCAGTCTGGGTAACGGTTGTGGCTACTGCATGGCCGCGCACAGCGCCGGCGCGCCGCTGCCTGCTCGGACGCTCGAGGCATTGCGCGCGGGCAAACCGGTCAGCGACGACGCCAGGCTCGAAGCGCTGCGCCGGTTCACTGCAAAGATTGTGGACAAGCGTGGCTGGGTGGAAGACGCCGACGTGGCCGCGTTTGTGGACGCGGGCTTCGAGCCGGCGCAGGTGCTCGACGTACTCACAGCCGTGAGCATGAAGACGCTGTCGAACTACACCAACCACATCGTTGAGCCTTCGCTGGACAAGCCGCTGCAGAAGTTCGCCTGGAAGGCCGCCTGAGTAGCGATCGGACCCGCATGGCTGCGCCGCGCGCTCCGCCGGCCCCGGCGCTGGTGCCTATTGCGGCAGCAGCGCCGGTATTTCCGGCAGCGGCAGCGCGTCCTCGACATCGGTCTCCAGCAGACAGCGCTCCTGCATCGCAAGCGCCAGCTCGGCGAGTTGCGCACGGGCCTGCGCATCCTCCGCACCCTCCACGGCCAGCGGACACTGCTGTGCTTCGAGTGCCGCGATGGCGTCGCGACAGGCCGGTGAGTTCACCAGGCGCTGGGAATCCCCACCGGTGAGTTCGCCGAGGAATTCCGCCAGGTCGATGGTTTCCTCGATGGCCTCGTTGCTGGCCGTGAGCAGAAACTCCGTGCGCGCCAGCCCATCATCCTCGAGGCCCCCGACGCCGGTGAGGATACGCGCGCGCGCCTCCGGTGTCATCGACTGCCAGTCACCCAGCGCGGTGCAGATGACCTCGATGCGATCGGGCAGTTGACCTTCATCACGCGCACAACCGGCGATAACGACCAGCACGAATGCGGCGGCGAGCAGGCCGATGGTGGCTTGGGAGGTGGCACGAGGCAGGTGCTTCAAGGACAGGCTCCAGATGAAATCCGATGCGCGAGGTGGCGCAGAGGCCGCTCGAGCGATTGCAGATTAGCATGGGCGGGGCTTCACGAATCCGCCCTGGCCGCGGCCGGCTGGTGTCGCCTGCGGGAGGACTTTCGCGGAATGGCTCCCTTCGGTCCGCTTTATTTCCGCGAAAGTCCTCCCGCAGGCGACACCAGAACCACCGCTGGAGCGGGCCGCCGGCTTGCGCAGGTGCCGTTACGCTTATGCTGGCTTCAGGATACTGAGCACCACGATGGCGGCAATGAACACCCACAGACCGATCAGAATCGCTGTGGCGCGCCAGTAGCTGCGGCGGATGTCAGCCTCGATGGCATCATTGCTGCCGTGCTCGGCGAGCACGCGCCAGTGGGCGAAGTAGCCCATCAGCGCGAAACGGATGCCTACGCCACAGGCCATCACGCCTGCGAACAGGGCGAGCTTCCACGCAAGCCATGTCGGCATCGCCAGCGCGCCAGACACCGCTGTAGCGGCAATCAGCAGCAGCGCGAGCATCACCACATAGCGCAGCGCGCGATCGATGGCCGCCAGTCGCGCGCCAGCGGGTGCATGGCGTAGCCGATGCGTGACCTCCACCAGCGCAAGCCACGCCGCCGCCAGCAGACCCGCGACCCAGGCCAGCGGCGTGCCCCCGGGGATCAGACCGGTCATCGCCGCAAGCGCAAACCCCAGGCCCAGTTGCAGCACCAGCGCATAACGGACGTGCTGATCCACATCCATGACGTGCTCCATCAGCGCGCTGCGTTCGGAAAACGCCATGCTCGGGCGCCATGAGACGTAACGGAACGTGCTGTTGATCACCAGTTCCGAGCCCAGCCAGTAGCCCAGCACGGCAATGTGGGCGACGAGCAGTACGGTGTAGAGCATGGCGGGATTCCCTGTTCATCGGTGCTGCGCGCGCCTCATCCAGTCGCGCGCTCGAAAGGCCTGCAATTATGGCGACCGCCTGCGGATGCCGCCAATCTAAGTTCAGGTTGTCGTAGCATTGCCGCATGAACAGGCTACAGACAGCGATGCGGGTACCGCGCGCATGAGCGGCATCGATCGCAGCCTCAGCGTGGCCCCGATGATGGACTGGACGGACCGGCACTGCCGCTACTTCCATCGTCTGCTGGCGCCGCGCGCACTGCTGTATACCGAGATGATCGTCGCCGACGCGCTGTTGCGCGGCGATGCGCAGCACCTGCTGGCTTTCAATGCCAGCGAACATCCCGTGGCCTGCCAGCTCGGTGGCAGTGATCCGGACAAACTCGCCGAGGCTGCGCGCATGATTGCCCACGCGGGCTATGACGAGGTCAATCTGAATGTGGGCTGCCCCAGTGATCGCGTGCAGTCCGGGCGTTTCGGCGCCTGCCTGATGCGCGAACCGCAACTGGTGGCTGAGTGCGTTGCCGCCATGCGGGAAGCCGTGAGCATCCCGGTGACGGTGAAGACCCGTCTGGGTGTGGATGATCTCGACAGCGAGGAGTATCTCGCAGGCTTCATCGAGCACATCGCCGGCGCGGGCTGCGAGATCGTCATCCTGCATGCCCGCAAGGCCTGGCTGGACGGTCTGTCCCCGAAGCAGAACCGCGAAGTGCCGCCGCTGGACTATGCCCGCGTCTACCGAATGAAGCAGCGCTTCCCCGCACTGACGATCGTGCTCAACGGTGGCGTGCGCAGCGTCGATGCCGCGCGTGAGCACCTGCGTCATGTCGACGGCGTCATGCTCGGTCGCGAAGCCTACGAGCATCCCTGGCAGCTGGTGGCGTTTCACAATGCCCTGCTTGGCACCGCGCTCGATCCCACCCGCGAGGCGGTGCTCGAGGCGCTCGCCGTCTACGCCGCCCGGGAACGTGCTCGCGGCACGCGGCTCTGGGCGATTGCCCGCCACGCGCTGGGCTTGTACGCCGGCCAGCCGGGCGCGCGGGCCTGGCGGCGCTCAGTCAGCGAGGCCTGCCGGGATGCCGATGCGCCGCCCGAGGTGTTGCTGGCGTCGCGCCCGGCCTATGTTGTTTCCACGACGCTGCGAGCCAGCGGGTAGCGCCCGGATTGCGCGGTCTGCGCCCGCCGCGGCGCGTTCTGGCTTACAATCCGGACAGGCAAACGCCGCGGGGTGGGTACAACACACCGCGCAGACTTCAGGAGCACGACAGCACGTGGCAGCCCCCAGGAACCTGAAGCGGCCGACCAGCCGCAAGTCGCCGGGCATGGCCGAAAAGGCCGACCGTCATGACCTCTACGAGGCTTCGGTGCAGGATGTGGTCGAGGAGACCACGTTTCTGGCGCGGACCTTCGAGCTGCTTCGCGGCCGTGCGCCGGCGGGTTTGCGCGAGGATTTCTGCGGGA